>WYBA01000413.1 GCA_011526095.1 Myxococcales bacterium
CGTCGCGTCCGCCGACCGCCCAGCCGTCGCGTCCGCCGACCGCCCAGCCGTCACGTCCGCCGGCCGCCCAGCCGTCGCGTCCGCCGACCGCCCAGCCGTCGCGTCCGCCGACCGCCCAGCCAGCGCGTCCGCCGACCGCCCGCTCGGTCGCCGGGGCGCCCGCGCCGCCGGTCCGCGCGGGCGCGCTTCGCCCGGCCGATCGCGCGACCGTCGTGCCTGACAAGGTCGCGACGCTGACGATGCCGGCGGACCTCGGGGAGATCGAGGAGATGACGTCGATCTCCGGGCCGCCGGGGTTCGACGGGCCGACCCACACCGACGGGCCGACGAAGACGATGCAGCAGCCGGCGCCGCCGGCGCCGCTCGACTACGGCGACTACGAGCCGACGATGATCGAGGGCGACGGGATGCTGGAGCCAGCGTCCGACGCGCCCGAGCCGACCGATTCCGAGGACGGTCCGACGGTGACGCGCGACGGCGCCGGCGTGCCGCTGCCCGCCGCGGTCCAGCTATCGTCGTCGGAGACCGCGCCGCGCCACGCCGAGCTGCGGTCGCGGGCGCGGCCGGGCGCGCCCGCGCATCCCGCGCTCAGCGCGAGCTCGCCGACGCCCGCGGTCAGCGCGCTACGCCCCGGCAAGGGCTCGCGCCGCACCCCGCCGGGCGGTGTGCCGGTGGCGGGCGGCTCGGTCCTGCAGGCGATCGTCGGCAGGGGCAGCGGTGAGCCGATGCCGACGGTGCCGCTGCGCACCTCGTCCGACGGGGTCCCTCACGCGGTGCCCGACGGGGCGCCGAGCCACGCCCAGACCCAGCCGCAGGCCGGGTTCCCGCCGCAGATGCACGGCGTGCCCGGTCACCACGCGCTGCCGGCGCACGGCGCGCCGCCGCCGCCGGCCGGCCTCGGTCCGCCGCCGGCGCAGCCGCCGCAGCCACCGCCCGGCCAGGGCCCGATGCCGCTCGTCGCGCCGCCGACGCCGATGCCGGGCTCGCTCGGCATGCCGCACCTGCCGCCGCACATGATGGCGTACCAGATGCCGCCGGCGGCGCAGGTGGTGATGCCGGGCTACGGGCCGCCGGGGCAGGGCGTGCCCGGGCAGCCCGGGATGCCCGGCCAGACCCCGGGCTACGGCTATCCGTACGGCCCGCCGGGCGCGGCGCCCGGCCAGATGGGGATGACGTTCACCAAGCAGATGCAGGCGGCGCTCGACGTCGACGAGATCCCCGCGCACTACAAGCTCGAGCGCAGCACCGGCAACCGCATCGTGTGGATCCTCGCCGCGATGATGACCGTGCTCGGCGCGGTCGTCGCGACGGTCCTGCTGATGCGCACCACTGACGGCCCGGCGCCCTCGACGCTGGTGATCGAGTCGGTGCCGTCGGGCGCGAGCGTGAAGGTCGACGGCGAGGCCCTGACCGAGACGACGCCGGCGCGGTTCCGCACCCGCCCCGGCGCGCGCCACGAGGTGCGCGTCGAGCTGCCCCGCCACAAGCCGTGGACCGACACGGTCGTCGTGTCGGGCAACGGCGGCGATCTCAAGATCGTCGCGGTGCTCAAGACCTCGACCGGCAAGCTGCGGATCAACAGCGCGCCCGGCGGCGCCGAGGTGTGGATCGGCGGACAGCACCAGGGCGTGACCCCGACGACGATCGACATCCCCGATCCGAGCGTCGTGAAGGAGGTGGAGCTCCGCCACAAGGACTTCGGCTCCGTCGTCCAGCCGGTGACGTGGGACGCCAGCGACACCGCCTCGATCGACGTGAACTTCCGCAAGTAGCGAGGTCGACCATGCCCACGCCGCCGCCCGACGCCCGCGACACCCTGATCCTGCTCCGCCCCGACTTCCTCGATCAGGGCACGCGCTGGTTCTGCCCGTACAGCGCCCAGGTGCGGGGCATGCTCGCGTACTACCCCGAGCTCGCCGACTCGCTCGAGGTGGTCGAGGTCGACTTCGCGCGCCCGCGCGAGCTGCTGGCGGAGCTGCTCGGCGACGGTGGCAAGAGCCTGCCCGTGCTGGTGCTCCACGAGACGTCGCCGGCCGAGGTCGCCGGCGTCACCGTCGCCGAGGCGCAGGGGCGGCGCTACGTCGACAAGACGATCGAGATCCTGCGCTACCTCGCGGTGACGCGCGGGACGTCGCCGCCGCACTGACCTTCGCGCCGCGATCGGTGATAGCGTCGCCGCGGGAGACACCATGACCACGGCACCAGCACGTCGGGAAGGCATCGTCGGCGAGATCAACACCCTGCTCGGGCGCGGCGCCTCGTTCGAGGGCAAGCTCACGTTCGAGGGCACCGTCCGCGTCGACGGCAAGCTCAAGGGCGAGGTGTTCAGCGACGACATCCTGGTCGTCGGCGAGGGCGCCTACGTCGAGGCCGAGATCGACATCGGCGAGATCATCATCCAGGGCACGGTCGTCGGGAACATCCGCGCCAAGCGCGGGATCGAGATCCACGCGCCGGGCCGCGTGAAGGGCGACCTGCACACGCCGTCGCTGCAGATCGACAAGGGCGTGATCTTCGAGGGCCGGTCGTTCATGGAGGGCGCCGTCGGCGGCGCCAAGCCGGCCGCCGCGCCCGCCGCGGCGCCGCGCCCGGCGACCGAGTCCAAGGGCCCGACGCCGGTCAAGTAGTCAGGCAGGCGCCGGGAGCGGGCGGCGCGACTTCACGCCGGGGGCGGCATCTCCCCGGCATGAACCAGCGATCCATCGCCTCCATCGTCCTGCTGTCCATCCTCACCCTCGGCATCTACTTCGTGGTCTGGACCGTGAAGACCAAGAACGAGATGAACGAGCGCCACGCCGCCCAGATCCCGACCGCCTGGTTGATGTGGGTCCCGTTCTGGTGGGCGTGGAAGTACTGCGCCGGCGTCGAGCGCGCGACGGACGGCAAGATGTCCCAGATCAACGCGTTCCTGCTGCTCCACATCTTCCCGGTGGTGGGCCAGGTCCTGATCCAGCTCAAGGCCAACGAGGCGGCGGCCGCCCAGCCGGCGCGCGCCCAGGCCCTCGCGGCGTAGCCGCGTTCGGCCAGGCCTGGGCTGCGGCGGGCCCAGGCGGCCCCGGGCGCGATCCCGGATGGGTGACTTCGGCTCGGGAACCGCGCTCCCGGCCGGCGCGGCGCATTGTCGCAGCACGGCCTCTATCGTGCGGTCATCCCACGGTTGACACGTCGGCTCGCGGTTGCGTATAAGCGCCCCCGCGACAGCGGCGTAAATCACCGAAGTCGCAAGGATAATCAAGAGGTTGCAATGAACCCGACGGTGCTGGTCACGGTCGCCGCAGGCGACAGCCACCCGCTGATCGACATCGATTGGACGGTCGCGATCCAGCTCGCGCTGTTCCTGATCATGTTCGTGGTCGCGAACAAGCTCCTGTTCCAGCCGTACCTGCGGCTGCGAGAGAAGCGGGCGGAGGGCATCGAGGGCGCGAAGGCGGAGGCCGAGCGGATGACCGCCGAGGCCGACGCCAAGCTCGTCGAGTACGAGAAGCAGCTCGCCGTCGCGCGCACCAAGGCGAGCGAGGAGAGCCGCAAGATCCGCGCGGAGGCGGCGGCCTACGAGCGCGACACCACCGCGGCGGCGCGCGCGAGCGCGAGCGCGGCGATGGAGGAGGCGCAGAAGACCGTGCGCACGCAGACCGAGGCGGCCCGCAAGGACCTGCTGCCGCGCGCCGAGGCGCTCGGCAAGCAGATGGCGGGACGGCTGCTCGGACGGGAGGTCGCGTGATGAAGCGCCTGGTGTCGATCCTCGCGTTCGTCGTCGGTGCCGCGATCGCGGCGCCCGCGGTCGTCCACGCCGACCAGGCGCCGGCCGAGGCCGGCGCGATGCCGGCCCCGCCCGCCGAGGGCGACCCGCACGGGGCGCACGGCGCGCCCGCGGCCGGCGGCCACGGCGACGCCGCCCACGGCGGCGGCCACGGCCACCACGACCCGTCGGCCACGTACAACTACTTCGACGGCCTGGACCTCTCCTACAAGAAGAAGGACCAGTACGGCGGCCCGCTCGGCGACGGCGCGCTCGGCCCGGACAAGCGCCCGCTCGGCCCGGGCGAGTCCGAGCAGCCGATGAGCGTCCCGTTCATCCTGGTGCTGTTCAACTTCGGCCTGCTGCTGATCATCCTCGCCAAGTGGGGCGCGCCCGCGGCGCGCCAGGCGGCCGAGAAGCGCTCCGACGAGATCAAGAACGCCCTGGACGAGGCCGCGCGCCTGCGCGCCCAGGCCAGGACCAAGCTCGACGAGTACAACACCAAGCTGCGCGCCGCCGAGGCGGAGATGGCGAAGCTGGTCGACGACATGCGCGCCGACGCCGAGTCGGAGAAGAAGCGCATCATCGCCGCCGCCGAGGCCCAGGCCGCCGCGCTCAAGAAGGACGCCGAGGAGCGGATCGCCGCCGAGATCGGCCGCGCCCGCTACGAGCTGCAGCTCGAGGTCGTCGCCGCCGCCGCCACCGTCGCCGAGCGGATGCTGCGCGACCAGGCCTCGCCCACCGATCACGCCGCGATGGTCACCGCGTTCGTCGACAACGTGACCGCCGCCGCCCGCCAGGAGCGCGCCCGATGATCAGCGGAAGCCTCGCCCGTCGCTACGCGCGGGCCCTGATGTCGATCGGGGCCGACCAGAAGAACGCCGACAAGCTCGGCTCCGATCTGCGCGTGTTCGCGCAGGCGCTGCACACCTCGGCCGAGCTCAACACCGTGCTGTCGAACCCCGCGTTCCCGCGCGCCGATCGCAAGAAGATCGTCGACGCGCTGGCGACGCGATTCGGCGTGCTGCCAGTGTCGCGCACGTTCCTGTTCGTGTTGCTCGACAAGGAGCGCCTCGCGCACATCCCGTCGATCTCGCGCGAGATCGACCGGATGCTCGAGGAGCAGGCGGGCCGCGTCGAGGCCGAGGTCGTCTCGGCCAAGCCGCTGTCGCCGGCGCAGCTCGCGCAGATCACCGCCGTGCTCGAGCAGCTCAGCGGCAAGAAGGTCAACGTCGCCAAGCGCGAGGATCCCGCGCTGCTCGGGGGCGTGGTCGCCAAGGTCGGCGATCTCGTCTACGACGGCAGCCTGCGGACGCAGCTCCGCGCGCTGCGCGACCAGATGGCCAAGTAGCCGGCCCCATTGAACACGTCACGACGCGCCGACTTCGACGCGATCTCGACACGCCACGAGGAATAGGAAGCCCCCATGGACATCCGCGCCGCTGAGATCAGCGACATCATCCGCAAGCAGATCGAGAACTACGACAAGAAGGTCGAGGTCACCGAGACCGGGACCGTGCTGACCGCGGGCGACGGCATCGCGCGCGTGTACGGCCTCGCCGGCGCGATGGCCGGCGAGCTGCTCGAGTTCACGGGCGCGGGCGGCGAGAAGGTCGAGGGCATGGTGCTCAACCTCGAGGAGGACAACGTCGGCGTCGCCCTCCTCGGCAAGTTCGAGGCGATCCGCGAGGGCGACGTCGCCCGCCGCACCGGCCGCATCGTCGAGGTGCCGGTCGGTGACGAGATGGTCGGCCGCGTCGTCAACGCGATCGGCCAGCCGGTCGACGGCGGCAAGCCGATCACCGGCAAGGACAAGCGGACGGTCGAGATCAAGGCGCCGGGCATCATCGCCCGCAAGTCGGTCCACGAGCCGCTCCAGACCGGCCTCAAGGCGATCGACTCGATGATCCCGATCGGCCGCGGCCAGCGCGAGCTGATCATCGGCGACCGCGGCACCGGCAAGACCGCCGTCGCGATCGACACGATCATCAACCAGAAGGGCCTGGGCGTCTTCTGCTTCTACGTCGCGATCGGCCAGAAGCAGTCGACGGTCGCCACCGTCGTCGACCGCCTCCAGAAGGCGGGCGCGATGGAGTACACGACGGTCATCGTCGCCGGCGCCTCGGAGCCGGCCCCGCTCCAGTTCATCTCGGCCTACACCGGCTGCACGATGGCGGAGTACTACCGCGACAGCGGCAAGCACGCGCTGATCGTCTACGACGACCTGTCGAAGCAGGCCGTCGCCTACCGCCAGATGTCGCTGCTGCTCCGCCGCCCGCCGGGCCGCGAGGCGTACCCGGGCGACGTGTTCTACCTGCACAGCCGCCTGCTCGAGCGCGCCGCCAAGATGTCCGACAAGGAGGGCGCCGGCTCGCTGACCGCGCTCCCCATCATCGAGACCCAGGCCGGCGACGTCTCGGCGTACATCCCGACCAACGTCATCTCGATCACCGACGGCCAGATCTTCCTCGAGGCCGACCTGTTCTACTCCGGCATCCGCCCGGCGGTGAACGTCGGCATCTCGGTGTCGCGCGTCGGTGGCGCCGCGCAGACCAAGGCGATGAAGAAGGTCGCCGGTCGCCTCCGCCTCGAGCTCGCGTCGTACCGCGAGAAGGCGGCGTTCGCGCAGTTCGGCTCGGACCTCGACAAGGCGACGCAGATGCAGCTCGCCCGCGGCGAGCGCATGACCGAGCTGCTCAAGCAGTCGCAGTTCTCGCCGATGCGCATGGAGGAGCAGGTCATCGTCCTCTACGCCGGCACCAACGGCTTCATCGACGACTACCCCGTCTCGGTGATGCTCCGCTACGAGAGCGAGCTGATGTCGTTCATCAAGTCGCGCAAGGCGGACATCCTCGAGTCGATCCGCACCACCGGCAAGCTCGAGGGCGACATCGAGAAGCAGCTGCGCGAGGCCCTCACCGAGTTCGCCAAGACCTTCTCGGTCGACGAGAAGGCGGCGAAGTCCTGACGCCATGCCGTCGCTGAAGTCCATCCGCAAGCGGATCGTCTCGGTCAAGAACACCCGGAAGATCACGCGCGCGATGAAGCTGGTCGCCGCGGCCAAGCTGCGCCGCGCCCAGGACGCGATCATCGCGGCCCGCCCCTACGCGAACGCGCTGTCGCGCGTCGTGTCGGAGCTGGCCGAGGTCGCCGGCACCGAGGCCCACCCGCTGTTCGAGCAGCGCCCGGCGAACAAGGTCGCGATCGTCGTCATGACGTCGGACCGCGGCCTCGCCGGCGCGTTCAACTCGAGCATCATCCGGCGCGTCGAGCAGTTCGTCGAGAACGAGCTGTCCGGCGCGCAGGAGGTGTCGCTGCGGCTGATCGGCAAGAAGGGCAACCAGCACTTCGCCCGCCGCAACGCGCGGATCGCCAGCTACGACCCCGCGCCCACCGGGCCGACGGCGCTGGCCACCGCGCGCGACAGCGCCAACCGCGTGATCGACGACTTCCTCAACGGTCGCGTCGATCAGGTGTGGCTCGTCTACAACGAGTTCAAGAGCGCGATCAGCCAGGGCGTCGTGGTCAAGCAGATCCTGCCCGTCGTCCCGGAGGCGGTCGTCGACGCCAACGCGGACGGCAAGAAGGACTTCACCCACGTCGGCCCGGACTACATCTACGAGCCGGGGAAGATCGAGCTGCTCGGTCGCCTCGTGCCGCTGTTCGTGCAGATCGGGCTGTACCGCGCCGCGCTCGAGTCGATCGCGTCGGAGTTCGGCGCGCGCATGACCGCGATGGAGAACGCCACCAACAACGCCGGTGAGATGATCTCCAAGCTGACGCTCCAGTACAACCGCGCACGTCAGGCGTCGATCACCAAGGAGCTGCTCGAGGTGATCTCGGGCGCCGAAGCCCTCAAGGGATGAGCATCATGTCCAAGACCGATTACTCCCCCGCCTCCCTCGGCCAGATCGTCCAGGTCATCGGGCCCGTCGTCGACGTCGCGTTCGAGTCCTCCGATCTGCCGGAGATCAACACCGCCCTGCTGATCACCAACCCGGCGATCAACAAGGAGCAGGACAACCTGACCGTCGAGGTCGCCCAGCACCTCGGCGAGAAGCTCGTCCGCTGCGTCGCGATGGACACCACGGACGGCCTCGTCCGCGGCATGAAGGTCAAGAACACCGGCAAGGCGATCGAGATGCCGGTCGGCAAGGAGGTCCTCGGCCGGATCCTCAACGTCGTCGGCAAGCCCGTCGACGAGGCCGGCCCGGTCTCCGCCAACAGGTTCCAGTCGATCCACCGCGCGGCGCCGGCGTTCGTCGATCAGTCGGTGAACGTCGAGATGTTCGAGACGGGCATCAAGGTCATCGACCTGCTCGCCCCGTATCGCCGCGGCGGCAAGATCGGCCTGTTCGGCGGCGCCGGCGTCGGCAAGACGGTGCTGATCCAGGAGCTGATCAACAACGTCGCCAAGAAGAGCGGCTCGTACTCGGTGTTCGCCGGCGTCGGCGAGCGCACCCGCGAGGGCAACGACCTGTTCCACGAGCTCGCCGAGGCCCGCCTGTTCGACGGCAGCTCGGTGCTCTCGAAGACCGCGCTGGTCTACGGCCAGATGAACGAGCCGCCCGGCGCGCGCGCCCGCGTCGCGCTGAGCGCGCTGACGATCGCGGAGTACTTCCGCGACGTCGAGAAGCAGGACCTGCTGCTGTTCATCGACAACATCTTCCGCTTCACCCAGGCGGGCTCCGAGGTGTCGGCGCTCCTCGGCCGCATCCCGTCGGCCGTCGGTTACCAGCCGACGCTGTCGACCGAGATGGGTGGCCTGCAGGAGCGGATCACCTCGACCAAGGACGGCTCGATCACCTCGGTCCAGGCGATCTACGTCCCCGCTGACGACCTCACCGACCCGGCGCCGGCGACGGCGTTCGCCCACCTCGACGCGACGACGGTGCTCAACCGTGCGATCTCGGAGAAGGGCATCTACCCGGCCGTCGATCCGCTCGACTCGACCTCGACGATCCTCTCGGCGGCGGTCGTCGGCGACCGCCACTACAAGGTCGCCCGCGAGGTCCAGCGCGTGCTGCAGCGCTACAAGGACCTGCAGGACATCATCGCGATCCTCGGCATGGACGAGCTGTCCGAGGACGACAAGCTGATGGTCGCCCGCGCTCGCAAGATCGAGAAGTTCATGGGCCAGCCGTTCCACGTCGCCGAGACGTTCACCGGCCTCGCCGGCTGCTACGTGTCGAAGGACGACTCGGTGCGGTCGTTCGAGGAGATCCTCGCCGGCAAGCACGACGACATCCCCGAGCAGGCGTTCGAGATGGTCGGCACCATCGACGACGTGCTGAAGAAGGCCGCGGACCTGGCCAAGAAGGCGGCGTGATCCATGGCGGAGCCGAAGCAGCTGCACGGGCTGGCGAGCAAGCTCGACGTCAACCTGGTGACCCCGCGCGGCGTGGTCGCGCACCAGGACGCCGACGGCCTGACCGCGCCCGGTGAGGAAGGCGAGTTCGAGCTGCTGCCCGGACACGTGCCGCTGCTCGCCGCGCTCCGCCCGGGCGTGCTGGTGATCGGCGAGCGCACCCGCGCGCGCTACGCGGTGTCGAGCGGCTACCTCCGGGTCGACCCGGCCGGCGCCGTCGAGGTGCTGGTCGAGCAGGCCGTCCTCGGCAGCGAGGTCGACGTCGAGGCCGCCCGCGCGGACCTCAAGTCCGCCGAGGCCGACCTCGCCAAGTGGGGCGACAAGGAGATGGACGGCGACTACAAGAACCTGCGCCAGCGCGCCGACTGGGCGCAGGCGCGGATCGCGGCGCACGCGGCGAACTGATCGCGCGCGCGCGAGCGTGACGGGCCGCCGCGAGGCGGCCCGTTCGTCGTTTCGGCGGGCGTCGCGGTCACCGCGGCGGCGCGAGCCGGACGTCGCCGAGGTCGACGTCGGTCGCGCCGGTCGTTGTGTCCGGGCGGCCGAGCGGGGACCACCGCCACGTGCCCCGGGTGCGGCCGAACAGCGCGAGGTGGCCGGCGGGAAGGTTCGCGAGGGTGAAGCGGCCGTCGCGGTCGGTGCGGGCCTCGCGCCGCAGCGCGACCGGGTCGTCGCGCAGGCCGCACGGATCGAGGAACGTGTCGTGCGCGCGCTGCGACCAGCACAGCTCGACGGTGCCGCCGCGCACGGCGCGGCCGCGCGCGTCGACGAGGCGGCCGCGGACAGTGACGCGGCGGGGCACGGGCAGCGCGATCGTCGCGGGCGCGGGGCGAGGGAGCGCGATCGCGTGGACGGTGCCGGCGAGCCCGTCGGCCGAGCCCGCGGTCACGACGGTCACGGCCGCGCCGCCATCCTCGATGACGGCGAAGCCGCTCGGGGACAGCGTGACCCACACGCGGCCGCGGTCGTCAGCGACGACGTCGGTGACGAGCGCCTCGAGCGTCGCGAGCGGCGCGGGCTCGGCGCGCGTGCCGTCGGGGCGCGCCGCGAGCACGCCCGCGATCTGGCCGCGCGTCGCCCAGATCGTGCCGTCGGGCGTGATCGCCTCGGCGCGGTCCCAGCCGAGCGTGTCGTCGAGCGGGTCGACCGCGGTCCCGCGGATCCGGACCGAGCCGGTCTTGATCAGGTGGAGCAGCGAGCCGTCGGCGGTGGCGACGGGCGCGCCGTAGTGGTGCGCCGGGACGTCGAGGGCGACGAGCTCGGTCCCGACGAGCGCGAGCACGCGGCCGTCGGGCGGCGGCGGCGGCGGGCGGCGGTCTCGTCGCAGGTCGCGCGACGTCTCGCCGCGCGTCGTGACGACGACCGCGCCGTCGACCGCGACCGCGAGCTGGTCGACGACCTCGTCGCGCCGCATCGCCGGCAGCGCGACGCGGGTCCACACCTCGTCCTCGAAGCACGCCAGGTGCGTGTCGGACAGCGCGCACAGCCGCGGCCCGCCGGTCGCGACGCGGCGCCAGCGCGGGCCAGCCCCCAGCGACAAGGCGGTCCACGCGTCCCACGTCCGGCCGTTCCACCGCGCGACCGTCTCGCCACCGTCGAACGCCCACGCCGTGTCGCCCGGCCCGACGTACACGCCGCAGCACGCCGCGCCGGGCGGCCGCGGCATCGGCGTCAGCGCCTCCCCGTCCCACGCGTAGAGCGCGTCCTTGCCGTACAGCCACGCGCCGCCGCTCGCGCGCGGCGCGGGGTGCAGGCCGGCCGAGCCCGGGACGACGCGCGCGCCGCGCTCGTCGAGGACGACGACGTGCGCCGCGTCCCAGGTCGGGCCGACCGTGAGATAGACGCCGGGCGGGCCGCCGACGCCGCCGAGCCCCGCGGGCGCCGCGTCGGTCGGCTCGCTGGCGGCCCGCGCGTCCAGGACGGGCGCCGCCGCGCGCGTGTCGGCGCCGCCGCCGCATGCCGCGGTGGCGAGCGCGACGAGCACGGGCGCCAGCCTCACGGCGCGATCGTACGCGCGAGGCGCGCGCGCGGCCTATACTCGTCCGGTCGATGTCGGGCAAGCCGCCGGGCCGAGGGGACGCGCACGCCGAGACGCTGCCGAGCGATCCGCTCGGCAAGACGCTGGGCAGCGGCGAGGCGCCCGTGGCCTACGAGGCGACGGTCGCGGTCGGCGGCACGCCGACGATCTCGACCCCGGGCGGCGACTTCCGCCGCGTCAGCCGCGACGACTACGAGCGCGGGCCGGAGATCGCGCGCGGCGGGATGGGCCGGATCGTCGCCGCGCGCGACGTCCGCCACGACCGGCCGGTCGCGCTCAAGGAGCTGCTCCACGGCTCGTCGGCGATGATCGCGCGGTTTCGCCGCGAGGCGCTGATCGCGGCGCGGCTGCAGCACCCGGCGATCGTCCCGATCTACGAGGCCGGCGTGTGGGAGGACGGCGAGCCGTTCTTCGCGATGAAGCGGGTCGAGGGCCGCTCGCTCGACGCGGTGATCGCCGCGACGTCCGCGACCCGCGATCGTCTCGCCCTCTTGCCCAACGTGATCGCTGTCGCCGAGGCGCTCGCCTACGCCCACGCGCGCGGCGTGATCCACCGCGACCTCAAGCCGCACAACGTGCTCGTCGGCGACTACGGCGAGACCGTCGTCATCGACTGGGGGCTGGCGAAGGACATCGGCCAGGGCGACGACGCGCTGCTGGCGACGATCGACCTCGCGCCGACGGCGACCACCTCCGGGGACCTCACCGTCGCCGGCAGCGCGCTCGGCACGCCGGCCTACATGCCGCCGGAGCAGGCGCGCGGCGAGGACGTCGACGCGCGCGCCGACGTCTACGCGATCGGCGCGATCCTCTACCACCTGCTGTCGGGCACGGTGCCGTACGGCACGGCGCCGACGGCCCGCGCGCTGCTCGCCCGCGTCGCGGCGGTGCCGCCGACGCCGCTGGTCGACCTGCAGCTCGACCTGCCGGCGGACCTGATCGCGATCGTCGACAAGGCGATGGCGCGCGACGCGGCCGATCGCTACCCCGACGCCGGCGCGCTCGCCGCCGACCTGCGCCGGTTCGCCTCGGGCCAGCTCGTCTCGGCGCACCGCTACTCGCTGCGCGCGATGCTCGCCCGGTGGGCGCGCAAGCACCGCGTCCTGCTCGCCGCGGCCGCCGCGTGCGCGGTGGCCGCGCTCGTCGGGCTGGCGCTGTACCTGCGCGCGGTCGGCGCCGAGCAGGCCGCGAACCGGCGGCTGCGCGCCGTCGCCGAGGCGGCGCGGGCCGAGGCCGAGGCGAACCTCGCCACGGCGCGCGCGCAGACGATGGTGCTGTACGAGGAGCAGGGCGCCGCGCGGCTCGCCGCGGGCCAGCCGCTGCAGGCGGCTGCGTACCTGAGCGCGAGCTACGCCATGGGCAACACCGCAGCGTCGCTGCGGCTGCTGCTGGGCGAGGTCATGCCGGTCGTCGAGTCGGTCGCGCTGCCGGTCGACGCGCGCCGCGCGTGGTTCTCGGCCGACGGCGCGCGCGTCGTCGTCGACGGCGCCGACGCCGTCACGATCTGGGACGCCGATCGCGGCGCCGAGCTGGCGCGGTTCGCGCCGTCGTTCCGGGTCGCGGTCGCGGCGCACGCGCCGGTCGCCGTGCTCGACACGACCGGCACCGTCGTCGATCTGCGCGACGGCCGCGCGACGCGCGTGATCGACGCGCTCGCGCGTCCGGCGTTCCTCGCGCTGTCCGGCGACGGGCGCCTGGCCGTCGGCTACACCGAGGACGGCAACCTCCACGCGATCGACGTGCCCACCGGCGTGGTGCGCTGGACCTCGTTCGTCGGCGGCGAGATCCACGAGCCGCAGCTGTCCGACGACGGCGCGGTCCTGGTCGTGTGCCAGATCGATGGCCCGTGCCGCGTCGTCGACCCGGCGCGTGGCGCGACGGTGCGGACCGTGCCGGGGGGCGCGCCGGCGCTGTCCCGCGACGGCGCGCGCCTCGTCGTGCTCGCCGGGCCCGACGGCTCGCGGGTGTGGGACCTCGCAGCCGGCGGGGCCGCGGTCGCGTTTCGCCCCTCGGTCGAGCACCGCGATCACCTCGTGTCGACGGCGTCGCGGCGGTTCGTCACCTTCGGCGGCGACGACGTGACGGTGTGGGACCTCGCGACCGCGCGCCCGCTTCGCACGCTGGCGCGCGGCGCGGCCGCGGTCAGTGACTGCGCGCTACTCGACGGCGACGGCGAGCTGCTCGTCCTGCGCGTCGACCGCTCGATCGAGCGGTGGGACCTCGCCACCGGCCGCCGGCTCGAGCACCGCGCGTGGACCGGCGGCCGCGACCTGGCGGTGTCGCCCGACGGCGCGCGCTGGCTGGTCACCGGCGGCGCCGACGTCCGCGTCGCGCACACCGCCGCGCTCGCGCGGTCGCGGATCGTCGCGCTCGACGGTCTGGGGCCGCGCGCGAGCCCGTCGCCGCTCGGCTACCTGCCCGACGGCCGCACCCTCGCCGTGGTCGCGCCGGACGGCGCGCGCATCGTCGACGCCGCCACCGCGACCGTGATCCGCTCGATCGATGCCGTCCCGGGTGCGACCGGCGTCGCGGTGTCGCCGGACGGGCGGGCCCTGGCGATCACCGCCGGCGCCGCGACCGTCGTCGTCGACGTCGCCACCGGCACCCGGCGCGCCCGGCTCGCGGTCGATGGCGAGCCCGGCGCCCACCAGCTCGCGCGGTTCGCGGGGGACCGGCTCGTCATCGCGGCGACCGAGCACGTCGGCGTGTGGGACGTCGCCGCCGCGCGCCGGCAGCGGACGTTGGCGACCACCGCGTGGCACCTCGACGTCACCGACCGTGGCGACCGCGCACTGACCTGCCAGGGCTCCGGCTTCGAGCTGTGGGACCTGTCGTCGGGCGCGCGGCTCCGCGCCACCGAGGTGCCCTCGATCTACTACTGCGACCTGGCCGCCGGCGGTGAGCTCGTCGCGGCGGGCTCGAGCGGCGCGGCCTCGGTGTGGGACCTGGAGCGCCGCGCCCGCGTCGTCGAGCTGGAGATGGAGCTGGGCGGGACGACGGCGCTGCAGTACACCCCCGACGGCGGCGCGCTCGTCACCGGCGGCGGCGCCGGCCTGCGCGTGTGGGACGCGGCCACGGGCCGCCCGCTGCTGGCGCGCGCCGGCCACGAGGTCGCGATCTGGGCGCTGGCGGTCCGCCCCGACGGCGCGCAGGTCGCGACCGCGAGCGACGATGGGACGCTCCAGCTGTGGGACCTGCCGCGCGAGACGCGCGCGCCGGCCGAGGTCGCGGCGCTCGTCGCGCGCGGCGCCCCGTGGGTCGTCGATCCCTCCGGCCGCCTCGTCCCGCGTCCGCCCGGCGCGACCGCCGCGGTCTCCGACGCGCCGCCCTGATCACCACAGCCCGATCGGCTGGCAGTCGTAGGCGCCGGACTGGCTGTCGAGGTTGTTGCCCTCGTTGCACTCGTTGTTGGCGCCGGTGCCGCCGCCCGACGGGGCGCAGCCGTAGTCGGGGTTGTCGACGCACGCGCGCACGTCGATCGGGTCCGGCGCGTCGTTCCACACGCACTGGATGTCGACGCACGCGCCGGGCGCGAGTGGCGCGGGCGTCGTCGGCGTGCCGCCGGCGCACGGGACCTCGGTCATCGTCGCGTTGTCCCAGAACGTCACCGGCACGCCGGCGCCGGCGACGACGTCGCCCTCGTTGCACACGCGCGCGAGCAACGTGCAGCCCAGCTCCTCGAGCGTCAGCGACACGACGAGATCGGGCGCGGCGTTGGCGTCGTACTCGGGCAGGTTCTGGCGGAAGTTGTTCATCAGGCCCGACTCGGTGTTCGGGTTCGGCGTCAGCCAGTTGACCGGCTCGCTCGCCGGGATCGAGCCGTCCTCGGCGACGTTGGTGACGTGGTAGGCGTGCTGGTTCCAGATCCGCCGCGTCGACGCCCAGCTGTCCGTGGCGTCGCCGTAGACCCGGATGCCCTGGGTCGTGCCGCCGCCGTTGGCGTTCTCGACGAACACGATCTCGGCGTTGCCGTCGTTGTCGGCGTCGACGACGATCGGCATCTCCAGCCGGGTGTGCGAGCGGTTGGCGATCGCCAGCCGCTCGGCGCCGTCGACGCCGTCGAGGATGCGGAACTCGACCTCGTCGGCGTAGACGACCTCGGCGCGGCCGTCGGCGTCGAAGTCGAACACGCTCGAGCCGGTGACGCGCGAGCTGCAGTCGGCGTTGGTCACCTTCCACCGGATCCCCGGGTCGCTGCACCCGGCGGGCAGCGGCGTCGCGAGGCACTCGAGGTCCGCGACGATGTAGTAGTCGGCCGCGGCGACGCCGATCTCGGGCTCGCCGTCGCCGTCGAAGTCCGCGACCGTCGGCGGCCCGCCCTCGTTGCGCGTGCAGTCGTCGACCGGGATCGTGATCTGCGCCGGCGTGCCGCCGACCATCATCAGCGTGCCGTCGTGGTTGAGGATGTAGATGACGCCGGCGCGCGCGATGACGACCTCGCCCTCGTCGTCGGCGTCGAAGTTGCCGGTGGCGGTGTAGCCGTCGCACGGGAACCCCGTCGCCTGGCAGTTCGCGGAGCTGATCGCGATCGCGTAGGCGTAGGTCCACAGCTCGGCCCCGAGCGCGCTGTACATCGTGTTGCCGGCGAGCACGTCGAGCGTGCCGTTCAGGTCGAGGTCACCCGACGACGACACCGGGCCGAGGAACCCGTTGGTGCCGACGCCGGCGGCGCCCTCCCACGCCAGCGTGCCGTCCTCGCCGTTGAGCACGACGCGGCCGACGATCACCTCGGGCGCGCCGGCGCCGTCGAGGTTGGCGATCGACGGCTGGACCGCGGCGAGCCGGTCGTCGCCGGAGGGGTGCGTCGCCTGGACCCACTTGACCGAGCCGTCCTTCTCGAACGCGATCGTGCCGCCGCCGTTGATCATCCCGACGATGTCGGGGCTGCCGTCGTCGTCGATGTCGCCGACCGCGAGGCCCGCGGAGTTGTCGAGCCAGATCCCGGCGGTGCCGGTGTCCGCCTCGATCTCGTTGGCGCCGACGCTGAAGTGCTCGGGCAGGATCCCGTCGTCGCCGCACGCGCCGGACACCACGCGCAGCACGCCGTTGGTGTTGCAGCAGCCGTCCTCCTGCAGCCGGTACGTCACGAACGCGACGTCGGGGATGTCGTCGGTGTCGACGTCGTCGTCGCCGTCGTCGTCGGTCAGGTTGATCACCACCGGCGTCATCACGACGTCGTTGTAGTTCTGGTACGGCGAGCCCGCGGCGGGCACGTCCCACCGGCACTCGACCTCGGGGTTGAACTGCCCCGTCGGCGTGAACACGCAGTCGGGCTCGGCGTCCGGGCCGCCGCCGCCGGCGTCCGGCACGCCCGCGTCGCCGCCGCCGCCGCCGTCGCCGTCGCCGTCGCCGCCGTTGTCGCCTCCGCAGGCGACGAGCGACGACACCATGCCCAGCGCGGCGATCACGAGCAGTTGACGAGGCCTCATGCGATCGATCCTATCGATCTCCAAGGCGTTCGTCGCGGGGGGAGTACGCCGGGGGACGCCGGCCACACCGCCGCCGGCCTACCGTTCGGCGGTGGTGTCTGCGGTCGCCGGGGCCTTGAACGTCAGCGTGACCTTCGCGGCCTTCTTGCCCGTCTTGCCCTTCTTCACCTTCACCTTCGTGGTCTGCAGGCCGAGGACCGGATGCCACGCCTCGATCGTGTAGGTCCCCGGGGCCAGCCCGCGCAGCTCGAACGCGCCGTCGTCGCCGGTGACGTCGAAGTACGGGTGGTCCTGCACGACGATCCACGCGCTCATCCACGGGTGGACGTCGCACGCCAGCGACACGACCTCGCCCGGCTTGGCCAGGGCCTCGCGGACGATCGGCCTCGCCTCCGCCGGCTGCGGCAGGTTGAACAGCACGCGCTTGCCGAGGTTGCCGCGGACGTTGTGGAAGGTCGGATCGGCGTTGACGATCTCCACCTTCTGGCCGGCGACGATCCCGACGACGTGCGGCGCGTACGTGCACGCGTCCTGGACGATCTGCGCGGCCTCCGCGGGCGCCTCGTGCGCGCCGGCGGTGCCGTTCTTCACGCGCACCAGCACGTCGCGCACCTTGCCCCCGGTGACGACGAGGTCGTCGGACAGCGCCTCGGTCTTCGCGCACTCCGGGTCGCTCTTGCGATCGAGCTTCTTGCGCGCCGGCGCCTCGCCCTCGAGCTTGATCACGCCGCGCACGACCACCGGCGCCTCGTCGTCGGCGCGGGCGGGAGACTCGGACGCGGTCGACGCCAGCGCGACGAGCGCGGCGGTCAGGAGCAACGGCGAGGTTCGAGTCAGCACGCGCATGTCATGACACGCAGGCGCCGCCGTCGACCAGCATCGTCATGCCGGTGGTGAACGACGCGGCGTCGGACAGGAGGTAGACCGCGGCCGCGGCGATCTCGACCGGCTGCGCGTGGCGGCCGAGCGGGGTGCGGGCGTGCATGTGATCGCGGATCATCGGGTTCGAGACCAGGGCGGCGGCGAACTTGGTCTCGACGAGCCCGGGGGCGATCGCATTCACCCGGATGCCCGAGCTGCCGAGCTCGTACGCCAGCGTCTGGGTCATGCTGATCACCGCGGCCTTGGACATGCCGTACGCGCCCTGCATCGGCGCCGCGCGCTGGCCGAGGAAGCTGGCGATGTTGACGATCGCCGCCGCGCCGCCGCGCTCGCGCGCGTGCTTGACCAGCCCGCGCGCGCAGAAGAAGTAGCCCTTCACGTTGACCTCGAAGGTCTTGTCGATCGCGCTCTCGGGCGTGTCGATCATCGGGCCGAAGTACGGGTTGGTCGCCGCGTTGTTGACCAGGCCGTCGACGCGGCCGAACCGCTCGATCGCGCGCGCGTAGAGCGCCTGGACGTCGGCCTCCTTGCCGGTGTGACAGGCGAACGCGGCGACCTCGCCGGCGCCGGCGAGGCGCCCGGCGGTGGCGTCGAGGTCGGCCTGCTTGCGCGAGGCGATCACGACCTTGGCGCCGGCCTCTAGGCAGGCGCGGGCGATGGCCTCGCCGATCCCGCGGCTGCCGCCGGTGACGACGATGACCTTGTCTTCCAAGGAAATCCGGCTGGTTGCGCTCATGCGGCGAACGGTATCACAGGGGACTCTTGACGCATCGCGACACGATCCGCCAAGCTGAATGACGACTCATTCACTGCCCGGAGGCACCCATGTCCCAGCTGTTGAACCGCTACAAGGCCGACCTTCGCGACCTCAAGTTCCTCCTGTGGGAGCAGTTCAAGTTGCAAGACCTGCTCGGCAAGGCGCCGTACGCGGCGTGGGGCAACGAGGAGGTCGACACCGTCCTCGCCGAGGTCTACGCGTGGGTGCAGAAGGTGACCGGGCCGTACAACGCCGTCGGTGATCATCACGGCTGCACGCTCGACAACGGCAAGGTGAAGACGCCGCCGGGCTTCAAGGAGGCGTGGAAGTCGCTCTACGACGCGGGCTGGCGCAACCTCGCCGTCGCCGAGGAGTACGGCGGGCAGGCCGGGCCGTTCACGCTGTCGATGCTCGCCGAGGAGATGATGTGCGGCGCCAACACGTCGTTCAACATGTACCCGGCGCTGACCGCGGGCGCGGCCGAGGTGATCGAGGCGTTCGGCACGCCCGAGCAGAAGGAGCGCTGGCTCCACAAGATGCACGACGGCACGTTCGCCGGGACGATGTGCCTCACCGAGCCGCAGGCCGGCTCCGACGTCGGCTCGGCGACGACGCGCGCGATCCGCAACGGCGACGGCACCTACAAGATCAAGGGCACGAAGATCTTCATCTCCGGCGGCGATCAGGACCTGTCGAAGAACGTCGTGCACCTGGTGCTGGCGCGAACCGACGACGCGCCGCCGGGCACGCGCGGGCTGTCGCTGTTCATCGTCCCGCGCGACAAGCCCGACGGCAGCTCGAACGACGTCACGGTCGCGTCGATCGAGGCCAAGATGGGCATCAAGGCGTCGTCGACGTGCGTGCTCAACTTCGGCGACGACGACAACTGCGTCGGTGAGGTCGTGGGCGGCGAGGAGCAGAAGGGCATCTCGCAGATGTTCCACATGATGAACTTCGCGCGCATCGGCGTCGGCATCCAGGGCCTCGCCGTCGCGTCGTCGGCGTACCTCAACGCCGTCGAGTACACCAAGGAGCGCAAGCAGGGCAGCTCGATCAAGCAGTGGAAGGACGCGGCCGCGCCGCGCGTGCCGATCATCGAGCACGCCGACGTGCGGCGCATGCTGCTCGACATGAAGGCGCGGGTGGAGGGCATCCGCGCGCTCGCGGTCAAGCTGACGATGCACATCGACCGCGCGCGCGCGCTCGAGGGCACCAACAGCGTCGAGGCGCAGTACCACCAGGGCCAGGTCGACCTGCTGGTGCCGCTGCTCAAGGCCTACGGCTCGGACCAGTCGTTCCAGATCTGCGCGACGGCGATCCAGGCGTACGGCGGCGCCGGCTACCTCAAGGACAACCCGGTCGAGCAGTACTGCCGCGACGCGAAGATCTTCTCGATCTACGAGGGCACCAACCACATCCAGGCGCTCGACCTCGTTGGCCGCAAGCTCGGCCAGAAGGGCGGCGCGAACGTCCAGGCGTTCGCCAAGGACGTCGGCGCGTTCGTCGCGGCGAACAAGGAGCACCCGGTGTTCAAGGAGCAGATCGCGCTGCTCGCCCAGACGATGGAGGCGCTCACCGCGAGCGCGATGCGGTTCCTCGGCTGGTTCACCGGCGGCAAGATGGAGCTGGTCCCGCTGTCCGCGAACCGGATGCTCGAGATGATGTCCGAGGCGACGGTCGGCTGGCTGCTGCTCGAGCAGGGCGTGATCGCCGAGAAGGCGGCCGCGGCGCTGCCGGCGGACCACCCGGACAGGGCGTTCTACGCGGGCAAGCGCTACGCCGCGCAGTACTTCGCGAACAACGTCCTCGCGACGGTGCCGCTCAAGGCGCAGCTGCTCGCCAAGGAGGACCGCACGCCGATCGACGTCCCCGAGGCCGCGTTCGGCAACGCCTGAGCGGCGGGGGCGTGGGCGCGCGTCGAGGGCGCGCGCCCGCACTGCGCCAGCCTGGCTCGGGACAGCTGACCCTGGCGCGTGTGAGCTACGGACAGTTGACCACATCGCCGCACGTGCGAACTGCGCGAAGTGACTGGAGTCCGGTTCCCGGACTGGTAGCGCAGATGACGTGATCGGCTGGCACGGCTCTTGGGTACGATCGCGTGTACCCCGGAGGGATGCCGTGCGCCATTTCCGTAGCCTTGCCCTGAGCCTTGGCCTGCTGTCGATCATCGCGTGCGGTGGGAACACCGGCGGCGACGACGACGACGGGCCGACCGACGTCGACACCGACGGCGACACCATCAACGACGGCGACGAGGGCTCGGCCTCGGGCACCGACACCGACAGCGACGGGACGCCGGACTTCCAGGACGACGACTCCGACGGCGACGGCATTCCGGACTACCGCGAGGCCGGCGACGGCGACCTGACGACGCCGCCGCCCGACCACGACGGCGACGGGATCCCCGACTTCCGCGACACCGACTCCGACGACAACGGTCGGCTCGACGGCGAGGACGGGCTCGACGACCGCGACGGCGACGGCCTCGCCGACTTCGTCGATCGCGACGACGACGGCGACGAGATGATGGACTCGTACGAGCTCGGGGACGACGTCGCCAATCCGATCGATACCGACGACGACGACATCCCGGACTTCCAGGACACCGACTCCGATGGCGACACGATCCTCGACCTCCACGACCGGCAGTACGACCCCGACGAGGACGGGATCCCGGCGTTCCGCGATACCGACTCCGACGACGACTGCCGCGGCGATGCGGTCGAGGCGGGCGACGCGATCCTCACCACGGCCCCGGTCGACAGCGACGGCGACACCGGCGGCGACTTCATCGATCTCGACAGCGACAACGACGGCCTGCTCGACGAGCTCGAGGACCTCAACTGCAACGGCGCGGCCGACGCTGGCGAGTCGAGCGCGGCCGATGAGGACACCGACGGCGACGGCGTCAGCGATCTGGTCGAGGTCGCGGCGGGCACCGACCCGAGCAACGACCAGGACAACCCGCAGGCCAACGGCGACTTCGTGTTCGTCGTGCCGTACGTGATGCCGCCGACGCCGGAGGACGACACGCTGGACTTCGCGACGAACATCTCGCAGGCCGACGTGTACTTCTCGATGGACACGACGTTCTCGATGAACGGCGAGATCGGCAACCTCGAGGGCTCGCTCAACACGGTCGTGTCGAGCCTGCGCACCGAGATCCCGAACATCGCGATCGGGGTCGGCGGCTACGACGACTTCCGCAACGACCCGTACGGCGCGGCCGGCGACATCCCGTTCTACCTGCTGCACCGCGCGATGACGGTGTCGACGGCGGCGGGCCTCGCCAGCGTCCAGGCGCAGGTCAACGCCCTCGCCAGCCACAACGGCAACGACATCCCCGAGTCGGGCTGGGAGGCGCTCTACCAGATCGCGACCGGTGTGGGCGTCAGCGCGGGCGGCTCGAACGTGCCGGCGTTCAGCCCGGCGACCGCGCCGCCCGCGTCGATCCCGCCGGGCGAGTCCGTCGGCACCATCGGCGGCGTCGGCTTCCGCACCGGCTCGCTGCCGATCGTCGTGCAGATCACCGACGCGCCGAGCCACAACGGGCCCTACGGCTCCAGCTACAACTTCACGGGCGCCGCGACGCAGAGCACGGCGCTGAACGCGCTGCTCGGCATCCAGGCCCGCGTCATCGGCGTCGTGTCCGAGGGCGGCGACTTCACCAACGCGTACAACGACCTGCTCGCCGCGGTGAACACGACCGGCGCCGTCGTGCCGGCGACGGCGTGGGACGGCGCGCGCCCCGCCGGCTGCAGCGCCGGCCAGTGCTGCACTGGCATCAACGGCGCCGGTGTCGCCGCCAGCGGCGGGATGTGCTCGCTGATCTTCCGCATCAACAGCTCCGGCTCGGGCCTCGGGACGTCGGTCGTCTCGGCGATCCGCGCGCTCACCAACTTCGCCGTGATCGACGTCGGCGCCAACATCAACGACGACACCGGGGACGCGGTCGACGCGGTCGCGGCGTTCGTCGATCACATCGCGGCCAACCCGGCGGCGCCCGTGCCGTGCGGCCAGGGCCTGACCGCGATCGACGGCGGGGACCCCGACAGCTTCCTCGACACGTTCGTCGACGTCTACCCGGGCACCACCGCCTGCTTCGACGTGTTCCCGAAGATGAACACGACCGTCCAGCCGCTGCAGACGCCGCAGATGTTCACCGCGACGATCACCGTCTACGGCGACAACGTGACCGAGCTCGACACCCGCCGCGTCTACTTCCTCGTGCCGCCCGAGATCCCGGACGTGCCGGTGGACTGAGCGCGTTCGCCGGGCCTCGAACCGGTGGTGGGCCGCTTGAATCAGGTATCGTGGAGGTGCGTCCACGGCCTGGAGGCTCCGACCATGCGGACTCGTTTGCTTCGTGCGTTCCTCGCGGCGGCGATCGCCACCGGCGCGGCGGCCTGCGTCGTGCACAGCTACCCGGCGAGCGAGGTGGTCTACGTCAGCGAGGCGCCACCGCCGCCGCGGGTCGAGGCCCCGCCGTCGACCGTGCGCGCCGGCTACGTGTGGGTCGAGGGCTACTGGGACTGGAGCGGTGGCCGCTGGGTGTGGATCGACGGGCGGTGGGAGCGCGAGCGACCCGGATACGTCTGGGTGAGGCCGCGCTACGAGCGCGGTGGCGACGGCCGGCACGTGTACTACCCGGGGACGTGGCAGCCGCCGCGGGACCGCGTTCAGGACCACCGCGACGACCGGCAGCCGCCGGACCGGCGCCCGCCCGATCGTGTCGACCCGCGTGACGATCCGCCGCCGCAGAACGACCGTCCGCCGCGCGACCCACCGGACCGACGCCCGCCCGATCGTGTCGACCCGCGGCAGGATCCGCCGCCGCAGAACGACCGTCCGCCGCGCGACGACCGTCCGCCGCGCGATCAGGGCGTCCCGCCGCCGAACGACGCGCCGCCGGCGAAAGAGCCGCCGCGCAAGGAGCCGCCGAAGCAGGACCCGGGACGGGACATCCCGCCGCCGAAGGATGCGCCGCCTGCGAAGCAGCCGCCGAAGCAGGACCCGCCGAAGCAGGAGCCGCCGCGCAAGGAGCCGCCGAAGCAGGATCCTCCGAAGCAGGAGCCGCCGCGCAAGGAGCCGCCGCGCAAGGAGCCGCCGAAGCAGGACCCAGGGTCGCGCGATATCCCGCCGCCGAAGGACGCGCCGCCCAAGAAGCAGCCGCCGAAGCAGGACCCGCCGAAGCAGGACCCGCCGGCCAAGGACCCGCCGAAGCAGGACCCGCCGGCCAAGGACCCGCCGCGCAAGGACCCGCCGAAGACGCGGGACATCCCCGCGCCGAAGGACGCGCCGCCCAAGAAGCAGCCGCCGCGGTAGGCGGTGGTGACGTCCTGAACGCCGCGCTGACGGGCTCACCCGTTCGTCGTCTCGCGCGAGACGCGGCGGTGGAACCAGTGCGCGGCCTGCTCGTCGTCGGGGGCGAAGCGGCCGCGCGGGGCGAAGCCGGAGCGCAGGCCGGCGCGGACCTGGGCGCAGGCTCACTCGACGGCTGGCATGCGCAGGTCGACGAAGTCCGGATGTCGCGCGAGCTCGTCCACGATCTCCGCGATCCATGGCGGCAGCTCGCCGTACACCTTGCGGAGCTGGCCGTCTTGCGTGCGCGCGCACAGGCGCGCGTCGACCTCGTCGATCGAGTTGTCGTAGAGGTAGACGCGGTCGGCGAGCGCGATCGCCGCCGGCAGGTTGGCGAGCGACTTCCCCCATCGGCTGACGATCTTCTCGATCGGTACGGTGTGGCCCCCTCGCATGACGCGCCCCGCGACCCGCGCGGCGTTGATCCGTGGATCCGACGTCCCGATGAAGAACACACGGATGAAGTAGCCCGCGGCGCGAGCGCGGGTGACGAAGTCCAGCTTGTCCGGTGCCGAGAACACCGTCTCGAACGCGATCCCGTGCCGCTGGGTCAGCAGCTCATCGCGGCGCGCGGTCGTCCAGCGCGCGGCCGACAGGACGGCTTGCTCGGAGTTCCAGTCCCCGAATCGATCTCGCGCGATGTCGTCGGGGTTCAGGTACTCGACGCCTTCACTCCAGCGCTCGTGGCGGAGTCGTCCCGTGATCGTCGTCTTCCCAGCACCGTTCGGGCCCGCGATGACGAGCAGGGCGGGTCTCAACCTCGGTCACCGGCGCGCGCCGCGAGGCGCGCCTGCACCTGCGCGCGGAGCGCGCGGACCTCGGCGTACAGGCGGTCCAGCGCTTCACGGTTCAACCGCGGGACGTCCTCGAACGCCTCGCGCGCGAGCCGCTGCAGATCCTCGTCGCTGGGCTCGTAGGCGGCGTCCGCGAAGTTGACCCGCTGGTCCATGCCTCCGAGCATACCCGCGGGTCAGGGCCGTGACCAGCTTGGCGTCGAAGCCCATCGCCGGGCGCTCACCTGGCCACCTCGCACGACACGCGGCGGTGGAACCAGTGCGCGGCCTGCTCGTCGTCGGGCGCGAACCGGCCGCGCGGGGCGAAGCCGGAGCGCAGGCCGGCGCGAACCTGGGCGAGCGCGTCGACGTCCTCGGCGTCGACCTGGGCGCTGAGCCAGCGGCGGTCGCGCTCGGCGTGGAGCGCGGGGTCGCGCACGCGGTGGTACCAGAGGAACCGCGTCGCGTCGGGGCGGTCGGGCACCGGCTGGTAGACGTTCACCGACAGGCCCCACGGGTAGAAGTTCAGCGTGAGGTTCGGCCACACGAACCACCACAGCGCGAACACGCGGCGGCCGCCGGGGTCGCGGAACCGGTCGGGCAGGAGCGCCGGATCGAGGCCGTCGGTGGGGTCACGGGCGTAGACCCACTGCAGCACGGCGTCGTCGTACAGCTCGGTCGTGTATGTCGCGAGGTCGCACGCGTCGGCGAGGCCGCCGGGCGGGCGGTGGATGTACGCGATGTGGAACCGGTCGAGGTAGTTCCACGCGTGGAGCTTCCAGTTGCCGGCGACCTCGCGGACCTCACCGGGCGACGCCGCCGGCTGCAGCTCGTCCGGATACCGGACGAGCGAGGCGTCGACCTCGGCGAGCGAGGCGGCCAGGTCGCGGCCGCCGGCGGCGGCGCCGAGCCGCGTGAACAGCCAGCCGCGCCACGGCCGCGCCGGCAGCGCCGCGAGGTGGTCGCACGCGCGCGGGAAGTCGGGCACGTCCTTGCCGAACCCCGGCTGCGACACGAACCGACCGGCGCAGTCGAACCGGCGACCGTGCTGGCCGCACACCAGCGTCGGGCCGCGGCTCGGCCCCGGCACCAGCGGGTACCACGCGTGGGTGCAGGTGTTCGGGAACACGCGGAGCTCGTCGTCGTCCCAGCCGCGCTGCGCGAACAGCGGCCGGCCGAGCAGCGAGAACGGCACGCGCGCGCCGCGCGGCGCGAGCTGCTCCACCAGCGGGCGCTCGGCGTCGCCGCGCCCGGCCGGCTCGGGGACGAGCTGCCAGGCGCGCGCGAACACCGTCGCCAGCTCGCGGTCGAGGAACGCGCGGTCGGTGAACGCCGCGGCGGGCAGGGTCTCCGCGCGGCGGATGTCGTCGTCGACGTGCCAGGGGTCCACGCCGCGATCCTACCCGCGTCAGTGGATCCGCGGGCGCAACGGCAGTGCGGCGACGAGCGCCGACTCGTGGGCGGCGAGCTCGGCGGCGCGGGCCTCCCAGCCGTCCGGCGCGACCTCGGCGGCGAGCTCGAGGAAGGTGTCGCGGTGGCGGACCTCGGCCGACGCCAGGCCGGCGTAGAGGTGGGCGGTCGCCTCATCGGGGATCGCGGCGGCGAGCAGCGCGAGGCGCTCGGCCGAGCGCGCCTCGATGAGGGCGAACACCAGCAGCCGGTCGAGCAGGCGCTCCGGCTCGCGCTTGCGGACGTGCTCGCGCAGCGCGGCGGCGTAGTCGTCGCCGAGGTCGTAGGTCGGCGCGGTGCCGCGCCGCGCCAGCAGCTGCGACACCTGGACGACGTGGGCCGTCTCCTCGTGCGCGAGCCGCGCGACCGCGGCGACGACGTGCTCGCGCTCGGGGTAGCTGCGCACCAGCGACAGCGCCGACTGCGCCGCCTTGCGCTCGCAGTGGAGGTGATCGCGGTGGACGGCGTCGAGGTCGGACAGCGCGACGTCCACCCAGCGCGGGTCGGTCGGGGTCAGAGGAAGGACGAGCACGGCGGGGCGGCCATACTACCTGAATGGATCGCGTTCAACTCTAATGGTAAGACGGCCGGAACATGCATCAGCGGCTCTTCCTGGCCACGTTCACCGCCGCCGCCGTGCTGGTGAACGTCGCGTGTCCCAAGCCCCGCAAGACGGAGACCCCGGTGAAGGAAAACGTCGTCAAGAAGGTCGACCCGCCCAAGCCCAAGTCCGCCGCGGAGACGTTCCTCGAGGAGTGCCGCGCCACGCTGGCGAAGGCGCAGGGCCTGCTGCCCCAGGTCAAGGCGGCCGACGCGCCGCGCACCGTCGAGGGCACGCTGCTGCCGTACAACCAGCTGCTCATCCACATGCGCCAGTCGGGCGCGCGCGCCGGGCTGATCGCCGAGGTCCACCCCGACGCCGACGTCCGCGACGCGGCGCGCACGTGCGAGCAGGAGGTCAACCAGTTCGGCACCGCGCTCCAGCTCGATCGCGGGCTCTACGACGCGATCGCCGCGGTCGACGTCACCGCCGCCGATCCGGCGACCCAGCGGTTCGTCGCGCTGACGCTGCGCGACTTCCGCAACGCCGGCGTCGACCGCGACGAGGCGACGCGCACGCGCCTGCAGCAGATCGACGAGGAGATCACCAAGCTCGGGCAGGAGTTCGCCAAGGCGCTCGCCGAGGACGTTCGCGCGATCGAGATCGACGACGTCGCGAAGCTCGCCGGCATGCCGCAGGACTGGATCGACGGCCACAAGCCGGGCGCCGACGGCAAGATCCGCGTGACGACGGACTACCCGGACTACACGCCGTTCATGACCTACGCCGACGACGACGCGCTCCGCAGGGAGCTGTACGTCGCCAACCGCAGCCGCGGCAACAGCGACAAGTACAAGAACGCCGAGGTGCTCCAGCAGGTGCTCGCGCTGCGCGCCGAGAAGGCGATGCTGCTCGACAAGGCGCACTGGGCGGACTTCATCACCGCGGACAAGATGATGAAGTCGGGCAAGAACGCCGCCGAGTTCATCGACCGCGTCCACAAGCTCGCCAAGAAGCGCGCCGAGAAGGACCACGCCGAGCTGCTCAAGCAGCTCAAGAAGCACGACAAGAAGGCCAAGGTCGCCCAGGACTGGCAGCGCCAGTGGCTCGAGGCGCAGGTCAAGAAGGACAAGTACGCGGTCGACAGCCAGCGCGTGCGCGCCTACTTCCCGTTCGCGCAGGTGCTCCAGGGCCTGCTCGACATCACCTCGGAGATCTACGACATCCAGTACGTCCCGGTGTCCGACGCCGACGCGGGCTCGTGGCACGAGGACGTGCAGTCGTTCGACGTGATGCGCGGCGCGACCAAGCTGGGCCGCGTCCACCTCGACATGCACCCGCGCGACGGCAAGTACAAGCACGCGGCGCAGTTCCCGATCAACCCGGGCATCGCGGGCGTGATGTCGCCGGAGGGCGCGCTGGTGTGCAACTTCCCCAAGCCCGGCCCCGACGGGCCCGGCCTGATGGAGCACGACGACGTCGTCACGATGTTCCACGAGTTCGGCCACCTCATGCACGAGATCCTCGGCGGCCAGACCCAGGCGTGGTTGACCCAGGCCGGCGTCGCCACCGAGTGGGACTTCGTCGAGGCGCCGTCGCAGATGTTCGAGGAGTGGGCGTGGAGCCACGAGACGCTGTCGCGGTTCGCCAAGCACCACGAGACCGGTGAGGTGATCCCGGCGGACCTGGTGGCGCAGATGCGCAAGGCCGACAAGTTCGGCCTCGGCATCCAGACGGTGCAGCAGATGTTCTACGCGGCGATCTCGCTCGGCTTCCACACCGCGGATCCCGAGAAGCTCGACATGCTCGCCGAGGTCAAGCGGCTGCAGAAGAAGTACACGTCGTTCCCGTACGTCGAGGGCACGACGTTCCACACCAGCTTCGGCCACCTGATGGGCTACTCGGCCATGTACTACACGTACATGTGGTCGCTCGTGATCGCGAAGGACCTGCTCACGCCGTTCGAGAAGAAGGGCCTGATGAACACCGAGGTCACCTACGCGTACCGCGACAAGATCCTCGCGCCGGGCGGCAGCAAGGACGCCGCCGTGCTGGTCAAGGACTTCCTCGGCCGCGACTTCAGCTTCAAGGCGTTCGAGGCGTTCCTGACCAAGTAGCGCGCCGCGCGGCCGCGCCTCGCGCTCTCATCACCCGCGGACGAGGTCGCGGGTGATGTTCTTCTGGTGCGCCTCGAGCGTGCCGCCGCCGATCTCGATCAGCTTGGCGTCGCGCAGGAACTGCTCGACGCGGTACTCGGTGCAGTAGCCGTAGCCGCCGAGGACCTGGACCGCGGCGTCGGCGACCTCCTTGGCCGCGGTCGAGGCGAACAGCTTGGCGGCGTCGGTGCCGAGGCGGTTGCGCTGGGTCGCCGACACGGTCGCGGCGACGCCGTAGGTCAGGGCGCGCACCGCCTCGACCTTGGCGTAGCTCTCGCCGATGTAGCGCTGGATCTGGCCGTGCTCGTGGAGCGGCTTGCCGAAGCTGTGGCGCTCCTGCGCGTACTTGACCATGTCGTCGAGGCAGCGCTGCGCCATGCCCAGGCTCATCGCCGCCAGGCCGAGCCGCTCGATCTCGAGGTTGCGCATCATGTTGGTGATGCCGCCGCCCTCGCGCCCGAGCAGGTTCTCCGCCGGCACGCGGCAGCCGTCGAAGATCAGCTCGCACATCGTCGAGGCGCGCATGCCCATCTTGGGGATCTTGTCGCTGGTCGAGAACCCGGGGAACCCGCGCTCGACGACGAACGTCGTGATCCGGCCGTCGAGCTTGGCGTAGACGCACAGCACGTCGGCCTCGGGGCCGTTGGTGATGAACGTCTTGCGCCCGTCGAGGACGTAGTGGTCGCCCTGCTTGCGCGCCGTCGTGCCCATGCCGAGCACGTCGGTGCCGACCGACGGCTCGGTCATCCCCATCGCGCCGACGTGCTCGCCGGTGAGCACCTTGGGCAGGTACCGCTTGCGCTGCTCCGGCGTCGCGGCCCAGTAGAAGTTGTTCACGAACAACAGCGAGTGCGCGAGGTACGCCAGCGCGAACCCCGGGTCGCTCGTCGACAGCTCCTCGTGGACGATGCACGAGGCGACCGCGTCCATCCCGGCGCCGCCGTCCTCCTCGGGGACGGTCAGCCCGAGCAGGCCGAGGTCGCCGCACCGCTTGAGCAGCGCGCGGTTGAGCGTGCCGCTCTGGTCGTGTTCCATCGCCTGCGGCTCGACCACCTCGCGCACGAGCTGGCGCACCGTCTGGCGCAGCATCGCGTGCTCCTCGCTGGGGTGGAACAGACGCTCGTGGAGAGAAGACCCGGCCATGAGCTGGGTTCTAGCAATACAATTTCCCCGTGTCCGCGATCCTCTTCGCCAATCCGACGGCCCAGAGCGGGAAGGCCGCCGACTGGATCGAGCAGGCGCGGCGCCGGCTCGACGCCGCCGGCGTCCCCCACGACTTCCGCCCGACCGAGCCGGCCGGCGGCACGGTCGAGGTCGTCCGCCGCGCGATCGACGAGGACGGCGCCCGCCTCGTCATCTACATGGGCGGCGACGGGACCTTCGCCGAGGTCGCCAAGGGCCTGCTCGCCTCGGACCACGCGGCCGAGTGCCGCCTCGGGATGCTCCCGACGGGCACCGCCAACGACCAGGGCAAGTCGTTCGGGCTCGACGCCGGGCCCGGCGCGATCGACGCCAACGTCCGGGTGATCGCCGCCGGGGCGACCGTGGCGATCGACGTCGGGCGGATCGAGGTCCAGGGCCGCGACCGCGAGGTCCTCCACCGCGACCTGTTCTTCGACTCGGCCAGCATCGGGTTCGGCGCCAGCGCGCTGTCGACCCGCAACCGCGACCGCGAGCTGGTCGGCAAGATCCCCGGGCTGGGGATGCTCTACCGCAACATGTTCGTCTACGCGGGCGCGGTCGTGCAGCGCCTCGTCGAGAGCTGGATCGGCGACGTCAAGTTCGACCTCGAGGCCGACATCGACGGCCACCGCTACTACTTCGAGTCGCTGCTCGACGTGATCATCAAGAACACCAAGGTGTTCGGCGGCGAGTGGGTGCTCGACCCGGCGACCGAGGCCGACGACGGGCTGTTCGAGCTGATCCCGGTGCGCGGCCGGATCGACCTCACGACCAAGCTGGTCGCCAACCTTCGTCACCTGCCGATCGGCGACGACACGCTGCGCGCGCTCGGGCTCGAGCACTCGGACCCGATCCCCGGGGCCCGGTTCGGGCTGACGGTGGTGTCCCCGGGGGCCGACCGGTTCCCCGGCGCGCAGATCGACGGCGAGGAGATGCTGGCGGGCGAGCGCTACCGCATCGACGTGCTGCCGCGGTGCCTGCGGCTGATTGTGCCCAAGCACCAGGCGGGGTAAGACTCCGGGCGAACCGGCGGAACGGGACGACTGGCGCCCGGAACCGCCATCCAAACGGAGGATTCCCATGGCTGACGTCTTCATCTACGACGCGCTCCGCACGCCCCGTGGTCGCGGCAAGGCCGGCAAGGGCGGCCTGTCCGGCCACCACCCGCAGGAGCTGCTCGCGCAGACCCTCAACGTCCTGGCCGACCGGCTCAAGCTCGACAAGAACCTGATCGAGGACGTCTCGATGGGCTGCGTGTCGCAGGTGAAGGAGCAGGGCGCCTGCATCACGCGCAACGCGCTGATCGCGGCCCAGTGGCCCGAGGACGTCGGCGGCTACACCGTCAACAAGTTCTGCGGCTCGGGCCTCGAGGCGCTCAACGGCATCGCCGCCAAGATCGCCGCCGGCTTCATCGACGCCGGCATCGGCGGCGGCGTCGAGTCGATGTCGCGCGTGCCGATGGGCTCCGACGGCTCGATGATCGACGGCCTCAACGAGAAGCTGCGCAAGCGGCTGTTCATGGTGCCGCAGGGCATCTCGGCCGACCTGATCGCGACGCGCGAGGGCTTCACCCGCGCCGACGTCGACGCGTTCGCGCTGGCCAGCCAGCAGAAGGCGGCGCGCGCGATCGAGGAGAAGCGGTTCGCGCGCTCGATGTACGCGTTCAAGAACGACGACGGCTCGGTCGCGCTCGACAAGGACGAGCACCCGCGCGCCGACACCACGGCGGAGAGCCTCGGCGGGCTGCAGCCGGCGTTCGCCCAGCTCGGGGCGTCGCCGATGGGCCCCAACGGCGAGACCGTCGACGCGCTGGCCCTGCTCCGCTACCCGGACACCAAGGCGATCGACCACGTCCACACCGCCGGCAACTCCAGCGGCATCGTCGACGGCGCCGCGGCGATCCTGCTCGGCAGCAAGGAGTTCGGCGTCAAGGCCGGGCTCAAGCCGCGCGCGAAGATCCGCGCGATCGGCACCGCCGGCGCCGAGCCGGTGATCATGCTGACCGCGCCGGCGCCGGCCTCGGCCAAGGCGCTCAAGAAGGCCGGCATGTCGGTCGGCGACATCGACCTGTGGGAGATCAACGAGGCGTTCGCGGTCGTCCCGCTGCAGACGATCAAGGCGCTCGGGATCGACCCGGCGCGGGTCAACGTCAACGGCGGCGCGATCGCGCTCGGCCACCCGCTCGGCGCGACCGGCGCGATCCTGCTCAACACCGCGCTCGACGAGCTCGAGCGCACGGGCAAGGCGACCGCGCTGACGACGCTGTGCATCGGCGGCGGCATGGGCATCGCGACCATCATCGAGCGCGTGTAGCGCCGACGGTGCGGGCGCTGCTGATCGCCGCCGTCGGGGCGGTCGCGGCGGGCGCGGTGGGGGCGGGCGCCGGCTGCCACGGCGACTGGCGCCAGGCGGGCTCGTACGACAACCACCCGCTGGTCCCCGCGCTGCCGCCGGCGTACGACGCCGCGCTGCCGGCGTGGCCGCCGGCGGTGCCGGCGGCGCGGATCGGCCGCGGCGTGGCGCCGACCCGGGCGGTGCCGGTGGCGATCACCGCCGCGGCGGGCGAGGCGCCGCGCCAGCCGCTCGTGGTGACCGCGGTGCACGCGGTCCCGGTCGGCCCCGAGGCGCCCGCGGTGGCGATCGCCTCGGGCGTGATCGGCGATGCGCCCGTGATCGAGGCGATCGGCGTCGACGACGGCGTCGTGCGGTGGCGCGACCAGACGCGGTGCATGGCGCCGGTGGTCCACGTGACGTCGTCGGTCGTCGTGTGCGCCGGCGCGACCGGCGTCGCGGCGCTCGACGTGGCGACCGGGGTCGAGCGGTGGCGGCTCGAGGAGCTCACCTACGTCGGCGCGCAGGGCGACCTGGTGCTGGCGGTGCTGCCGCCGGCGCGCGCCGTGGTGGTGCGAGCCGACGACGGCGAGGCGCTGGCCGCGGCGGACGTGCCGCCGACGGTCGTGCCCGGCGAGCTGCGCGTCGCGTGCGCGCAGGGCGCCGGGTTCGAGGTGTGGGCGTGGTCGTCGGCGCAGCTCCAGCGGTTCGCGATCGGCGGCGGCGCCGACGCGACGGCCGTCGCGTCGATGTTGCTGCCGCGCGCGCCGGCGCGGGTCGAGCCGTGCGAGGAGCCCGCGCTGGTCGAGCTGCCGATCCCCGGCAGCGTCGAGCGCGAGCTGTACGCGCTGCGCCGCGAGCCGCTCGGGTTCGCCGACGGCGCGGTGATCGAGCGCGGGTTCTGGCGGCGCGATCTCGGCGAGGTCGGGGTCGCGACCGCGCGCGGGATCGAGGTGCGCGACGTGACGCTGGGCGAGGTCGCGGTGCTGTCCGACGCCCAGGTCGGGCGCGAGCTGGCGTCGCGCGGCACGCGCCGGCTGGTCCGCGGCGCCGCCGGCGTCCCGGTGCTGCTCGACCGCGACGTCCCGGTCGCCTACCTGTCGGCGCCGACCCACCCGCTGCACGCGGCGCTCGGCGACACCCACGTGCTCGGCGGGAGCTGGCTGCCGCCCGCCCGCAGCCAGGCCGATCGGGTCGAGCGCTTCCACCTGCCGCCGCCTGCCCTCGCGCCGGCCGTCCCGCCGGTCGTGGCGCCGGCGCCGCCGCGCCCGCCACTCGACCGACCGGACCTGCCGGCCGAGATGCCCGCCCCGGCCTCGATCGACCTGCCCGGCGCCGCGATGCACGACGTCGGCGCCGTGCTGCTCGATCCCGCCGACCCGACCCGGCTGTACGTCGCGGTGCTCGAGGCGCGCCCGGACGCGTCCCGCGGCGCCGGCGTCGCCGCGTTCGACCTCGCGGCGCGGGCGTGGCTGTGGCACGCGCCCGACGGCTGCCCGGCGGGGCAGCCGGTCGCGCTCGCGGCGGCCCGCGACGTCGTGGTGTGCGGCGCGCGCGGCGCGCTGCCCGGCGCGGGCCGGGTCCGGGCGATCGCGCGCGCCGACGGCGCGACGCGGTGGACGTGGGCGGGGCAGACCGTCGACGCGGTCGTCGCCGGCGGCGGCGTCGCCGCGGTCGTCGTCGGGCGGCGGGCGTGGCTGCTCGACGCCGCGACCGGCGCGCGGCTCGGCGCCGTGCGCGCCGACGACGGCTTCGCGCCGCGGTTCGTCCTCGCCGAGGTCGCCGGCGACGACGTCGTCGTCGCGGTCGAGCGCGGCGTGATCGCCGCGCGCGCCGTGCGCGCCGGGATGCTCCCGCTGTGGGCCGTGGCGGTCGACGGCACGGTCGTCGCGCTCGGCCGGGCCGGCGGTCGCGTCACCGCCGAGCTCTCGACCGGCGAGCTGTACCTGCTCGAGCCCGGGGACGGCGCGGCGGTGGCGGCCGCCGGGTGGGCGCGGCGGTGGCGGCTGCTCGGGCCCGGCGACGTCGTCGCGATCGAGGACGTCGAGCCCCCGGCGACCGCGCCGACGTGGCGCGTCGAGGCGTTCGGCGTCGACGGCGCCCCCCGGTTCGCGGTCGAGCTGGTGCTCGAGCCGCCGTGGCAGCTCGGGCCGCGCGGCGCCGCGGCGGGAGCGCCGGTCGTCGCCGCGTACGGGCCGGCGAGCCGGTTCGCGGCGGTGCTGGATCCTTGGCGCGGCCGGGTCCAGGCCCGCGTCGCGCTCCCCGACCGCGCGGCGCCCGGCGCGGTGTTCTCGTCGGCGATCGACGGGGCGCCGGTGGCCGGTGCCGTGCTGCGTCAGCCGCTCGGCGTCGTGCTGTTTTGAGCGGTTTTGCTCGGGGACCGCTCGATCCGCGGCGGTCGCGCTGCGGTAGGATGACGCAATGGCGCTCCCCATCCGTGCCGCGCTCCGCTCCGCGGGCCGCTTCATCACGAAGAACCCGGCGACGATGTTCAGCATCGCGCGCCACGCGCTCGGGCTGAAGATCGCCGTGCCGCTCGACGCGATGCGGTGGTTCATCGCCAACACGCCGCCCAACAAGAAGGCGCCGCAGGACGTGACCGTCATGGCGCGCCCGCCGGCGATCTCCGTCGGCGCGACGGTGGACCTGATGGGGACGACGGTGCGCGCGTCGGCGTCGATCAAGATCGACGACCTGCAGCTCGGTCCGGAGAAGCTGCGCGTGAAGGTGCGGCTGCAGAACGTCGACCTCAAGCTGCTCGGCGAGTCGTTCACGCCGGTCGCCGCGCTGATCAAGTCGGGCGCGCTCGACCTGTCGAAGCCGGGCAACCTGGCCAAGTTCATGCCGAAGCGCCCGGACGTGCTGATCGAGGCGCAGGACGACTACATCGTCCTCGACCTGATGAAGAACCCCAAGATCCGCCAGAACGACAAGGTCCGCCGCGTGCTCGAGACGATCACGCCGGTGGTCAACGTCCAGAGCATCGAGACCGACGGCGACATGCTCGTCATCGGCCTGCGCGCGACGCCGCTCGGGTTCCCGCGCGCGCTCAACGCCGCGCGCCAGCTCGCCGCGGGCTGAGGCGAGGGGCCGCCCGAGCCGACTCTGTTCAGGCGCCGCGAGCCCGTCTGCGGGCGAGCAAGCCGATCGGCAGAGACTGTGAGGCTGCAAGCCTTACAGTCTCTGAGCGAGCCTCTCCGCGTCAGCGGAGCCCGCGCCACGCCGCCCACGCGGCGAACGCCACGAGCAGCGCCGCCACCGCGCGCGGCAGCCACCGCGCCGCCGCGCCGTCGAGCGCGCCGCGGCTCGCCAGGTGCGCGAGCGCCGCGAACCACGCGGCCGAGCCGACGAGCACGCCGGCCGCGCTGGCGATCGCGGCGCCCGTCGTCGCCGCCGGCAGCGCGCC
>WYBA01000414.1 GCA_011526095.1 Myxococcales bacterium
GCGCGCGCCTCGCTCGCGCGCGCGGCCTCGGCGTCGGCGCGCGCCTGATCGGCGGCCTCGGCCGCCGCGCGCGCCGCGTCGCGCTCGGCCACCGCCGCGCGCCACTGCGCCTCGGCCTCGCCGGCCTCGGTCGCCGCGATCTCGGCCGACTCCTTGGCGCGCGCGGCCTCCGACTGCGCCGCCTTGCGCAGCCGCTCCGCCTCGGCCTGCAGCACCTTCGACTCCTTGCCGGCGAGCCGCGCCTGCTCCGCCGCGACCTCGGCGTCGCGCGCGCGCTGCTCGGCGGCGATCGCGCGGTTCTGCGCCTCGGCCGCCTCGACCCGCTGCGCCAGCACGAGCGCCTCGTCGCGCGCGCGCTCCTGGGCGCGCTCGGCGTCGCGCGCGCGCAAGGTCGTCCACGACAGCCCGGCGATCACCACGGCGACCAGCCCGAGCGCGATCGCCACCGCGACCGCCTTGCGCCGCCGGATCCACCGGCCGAGCCGCCCCGTCAGCGAGTAGCGGTGCGAGAAGACGAGGTCGCCGGTGAGGTACTGGCGCAGCGCGCGCAGCAGCTCGTCGGCGGTGAACCGCGCCTCGGGCTCGCGCGCCATCGCGCGCGCGATGATCCCCGACAGCTCGGGATCCTTCGGCGCCGCGGGCTCGGGCTCGGGGCCCGACCGCGCCCACTCGAGGAACCGCATGATCGCGCGCTCGCGGCCCTCGGGCTCGGGCGGCAACTTGAACCTGTACGGCGGCCGACCGGCGATCACCTCGTACATCACGACGCCGAGGCTGTAGACGTCGTACCCGGGATCCGCCGGCTCGCCCTGGGTCTGCGCGAAGCACACGTACGGCGGCGTGCCGGCGCCGATCGTCATCCCGGTCTCGGCCGCGAGGCGCGCGTCGAGCGCGTCGAGCGCGCGCGTCACCCCGGCCTCGATCTGCGCCAGGTGCGTGTCCTTGGCCAGCCCCCAGTCGATCAGCGTCATCTCGCCGCGATCGCCGATCAGCACGTTGCCCGGCGTGACGTCGCGGTGGACGATGCCGCGCTCGTGGGCGTAGGCGAGCGCCTCGGCGATCGTCACCAGGCCGGTGAGCAGCTGCAGCCGCTCGCGCGTGCGCGGCACGCCGTCGGCCGCCTCGTCCGCCGCGATCGCGTCGAGGTGATCGCTCAGCGAGCGCCCCTGCACCCGCTGGAGCACGCAGAACGGCGCGCCGCCGCGATCGCGGCCGACCTCGTACAGCGTGACGATCGCCGGGTGCTGCAGCCGCGCCAGCACCAGCGCCTCGGCCTCGAGCCGGGCCGCGAACGTCGCGATGTCCTCGGCCTCGAGGTGGGCGTCGCGGCGCGGCCGCTTGAGGATCACGTCGCGCGGCAGCCGGCGATCCTCGGCGAGGAAGATCTCCGCCATGCCGCCCTTGGCGAGCGGCGCGTCGGGGACCACGAACGCCGCCTCGCCGACGCGCGGTGCCGCGTCGACGGTCGGCAGGCGGGTGGAGGACGCGGGGTCGGTCACCCCAAGGTTCTACTACTTCAGGGTGAAGCGGGCCCGGATCACGCGGCCCGAGGTGGCGGTGCGGGTCCACGCGTCGGCGCGGATCCCCTGGCGATCGAGCGTCGCGGCGAGCGACGCCTCGTAGTCCGCCAGGGCGTCCGCCGGGCCGGTCAGCTCGATCTCGACGTGGCCCGCGGCGCGCAGCTTGTCGAGCGGCAGCACGCGCGGGTCGATCCGGATCTCGACCGCGCCACCGAGCCACACCGCGCCGAGCTCGACCTCGATCACGATCGGCTCGACCTCGACGGTGACGCCGCCGCCGGCGTCGATCGCCGCCCCGCTGCCGGCGTCGATCGCCGCGCCGCCGCCGGCGTCGATCGCGCCGCCGGCGTCCACGGTGGCGCCGCCGTCGACGCCGGGCGCCGGGGCCGGCTCGACCGGCGCGGGCGGCGGCGGCGGCGGGGTCGGCATCGTCACGACCGGCGGCGCGCCGGCGCCGTACCCGCACCCGCGCCCCGCGCGCGGGCTGCCCTCGCCGAGCGCGAGCCGCAGCACCAGCGCGCCCCACATCACGTCGCCGTCCTCGACGTCGTTGCGCACGCGCACCGCCAGATCGAGCCGGCCGTCGCAGCCGAGCGCGGGCGACACGCCGACCTCGGTGTCGAGCGCCCACGCGATCCGCCGCTCGGGCTCGCTCGACACCCACACCGGCCCGCCCTGGACCTGCAGGTACAGCGGCGCCGGCCCGGGCCACCCCGCGGTCACGCGACCGCCGGCCTGGACCGCCCACTGCGAGCCGTCGACGCCGGAGATCGTGCCGACGTCGGTCAGCCCGAACGCGAAGCTCGCCGTCGACGTCAGCTCGAGCGGCCCCGCCACCGGCACGCCGACCGAGTAGCCCAGGCCGAGCACCGGCCCGAGGTACACGTCGGCGCCGCGGGTGTACGCGGCGCTCGCCGGCTCGTCGAGCGTACCGAGGTTGCGCGGCGCGCGGATGTTGACCTCGAACCCCATGCGCGCCGCCGCGACCACCGCCGACAGCCGCGCGTCGTCGAGGTTGCGCTCGTACGCCAGCTCGAGCCCGACGCCGACCGCGTTCTCGTCGTCGAGGTACATCCCGACCTCGCGCCCGACCGAGGCGCGGACGATCGGCGCGCCGCCGCCGAGCGCCGCGTCCTGCACCGCCCAGCCCGCGCCGAGCCCGATCGTCCACGCATCGCGGTCGACCTCGTCGGTGAACAGCCGGTAGCGCGCGTTCGCGAGGAACCGGTGGCTCGCCGCGAGATCGAGCTCGTCGCCCGCGGTCGGCAGCCCCACGCCCATCAGCTCGTAGCGCGGCCCGATCGACAGCGCGCGCGTCAGCCCGAAGCCGAGCTCGACGCCGAGCGCGTGCGCGCCGCCGGTGACCGGCACGTCGGCCGCGACGATGCCCGTCGTCCAGTCGAGCGACAGGCCCCACTGCGGCGCCTCCGCGATCACCTCCGGGCGGCACGGGATCACCTCGCCCGGCCCGGGGAGCACCTCGGTCAGCCCGCACGGCCGCAGGTGGCGCATCCGCTCGAGCGAGACGCCCTTCGGCCAGCCGTCGTCGTCGAGCGGGTCCCACGGCTCGGGCGCCGGCAGCTCGGGCGCGGGCGCCGCGGGCGTCGCGTACGGATCCACGGGCATCGTCGCGCCAGGCGGCGGCGCGGGCTGCGCCGCGGCGACGCGACCGCCGGCGAGCGAGAGCAGCAGGATCCACAGACGAGGCGAGGGCACGGGCACCGCAACAGCAAACCACGTGCCGCCCGGCGTGCGCTGCGTCGTCATGCGGTTAGCCGTCGCCCGCGGGTCCACCGTTGCGCGCGCGCCACGGCGGCGGTGTCAACGCGCGGGCACCGTAACGTTCCATGACCGCGGCGGCACGCCTCGTTACCCCCGCCGCGCGCGCGACCTCGGCGATCCACGCACTTGCGCGGGCACGCCGCCTGCTCGTCGCCGGCCCCATGCCCAGCGCCTTGCTCCGCCTCGCCCCGCTCGCCCTGCTCGCCGCCGTCGCGCCCGCCGTGGCCGCCTGCGACGACACCCCCACCGCCGACGACGTCGATCCCGACGCGACGCCCGCGCCGCTGCTCGAGCCGCCGCCGCCCGGCGCCGGCCGCCAGCTCGGCCTCGACGTCACGCTCGCGCCCGGCGACGAGCTCGAGCGCTGCCAGTACGTCGTCGTCGACGAGGCGATCGAGATCGCGCGGTTCGAGCACGCGTACACCACGGGCTCGCACCACCTGCTGCTCTACCAGACGTCGCTGGCGCCCGACGCCGCGCCCGCCGCGCCGTTCGACTGCACCGGCGCGCCGTTCTCCGACCTCGGCGTCGCGGGGATCGCGTACGCCGCCCAGGTCGCGGGCGGCGAGCTCGCGTACCCCGACGACGTCGCGCTGAAGATCCCCGCCGGCGCGGTGCTGCTGGTCCAGACCCACTACCTCAACACCAGCCCGGCCCAGCTCGACGCCGAGGTCCGCCTCAACCTGTGGTTCACCGAGGCGCCCGCGGCGGTCGAGGCCGGCACGCTGTTCTTCTACGACTGGGCGATCGTCGTGCCGCCGGACGCGCCGGCGACCGCGCACATGCGCTGCGCCGTCCCCGCCGACGTCGAGCTGATCTTCGGCATGTCGCACATGCACCGGCGCGGCGTCGACTACCTCGCGGTCGCCGAGCCGCCCGCGAGCGCCGAGGGCGACGCCGCCCCGGTCACGCTGTTCGAGACCACCGCCTGGCAGGGGATCGAGCCGCTGCGCTACGAGCCGGCGCGCGCGCTCGCGGCGGGCTCGGTGATCGACTTCCGCTGCGGCTACCAGGGCGAGGCCGACCGCACCGTGATCGAGGGCCCGTCGGCGAACGACGAGATGTGCATGTTCATCGCGGCGTACTACCCGCGCGTCGACCCGGCGACCGAGCTGTGCGCGGCCCCGGGCTCGGGCCCGGTGCTCACCGGCACGCAGAGCTGCGCCGCGACCGTGAGCTGCGTCCGCGGCGCGACCGATCCGGTCGCCGCCGAGCAGTGCATCGTCGACACCTGCGCCGCGTCGAGCCAGCCGGCCGTCGACCTGATGACCTGCCTCAACTTCGCCTGCCCCACCGCGTGCGCGACGCCGGGCGGCGCGTGCGACGCGTGCGTGCTCGACCGCTGCGCCGCGCCGTTCGAGGCGTGCCAGCAGGCGAGCTGCGACTGACGTGGGCGGCGCGCAACTTCAGCAGCCCTTGCCGCCGGTGCGCAGGCACTTGCCGGTCGGCTGCTGCTTGCTCGGCGGCGCGATCGGGTCGCCGGGCAGCCAGCGATCGACGACGACGAGGCTGCGCGAGTCCCAGCCGGTCACGTAGACGTGGCGGTCGTCGGCCGAGACCGCGAGCCCCGAGGCGCGCCACACCGGCAGCGGGATCGTCTGGCTCGTCCACGTCGACAGGTCGATCACCGACATCGAGTGGCCGGTGTAGTCGGCGGTGTAGGCGAACCGCCCGTCGTACGAGACGTCGACCGTCTTGGGCCCCTTGCCGACCTCGACCTTGCGCGCCACCTCGTCGGTGCGCCGGTCGATCACGACGACGTGGCGCTCGTGGTAGCAGGTCACGAGCACCCACCGATCGTCGCGCGTCACGACCGCGTGGCGTGGGGCGTCGCACCCGACGTCGGCCAGCGTCTTGACCACCGTGCGCGTCGCCAGATCGATCACGCTGATCGAGTCGGAGTCGAAGTTGACCACGTAGAGCTTGGTCTGGTCGCCGGCCACCGCGGTGCCGCGCGGCTGGACACCGACCGCGATCTCCTCGGACTTGCCCGACGCGATGTCGATGATCGTCGTCGTGCCGCTGTCCCAGTTCGACGCGAACAGCGTCGCGCCGTCGCGCGAGATCGCCATGTGCTTGGGCACCTTGCCGACGCGGAACCGCCGCTTCACCGCCAGCGTCGTCGCGTCGAGGGCCAGCACCTCCTCGTGATAGAAGTTCGAGACGTAGAGGATCGACTCGTCGGGCGACAGCACCTGCTCGACCGCGTTGCCCTTGAAGCTCGCGCGCGCCTCGACCTCCAGCGTCTGCGTGTTCCACCGGTGCACGTTCTCGCGATCGTGGAACCCGGTGTTGGTGACGTAGACCGCGCCCGAGCGCGCCGCGACCACCGACTTGGGCTGCGAGCCGGCGAGCGCGCCACCGTAGAGCCGCCAGTAGCTCCCCGCGAACGGCACCCACTTGTTCTTGCGGATCTCGGCCAGCGTCGGCGCCGCGACGAGGTCGGCCGGCGCGGGCGCGGATGGATCGATCGGCGCGGCGTCGGCCGTGGGCGCGCCGCCCGCGCCAGCGCCGCCGTCGCCTCCGGCGGCGACCGCGCCGCCGCTATCGCCCGCCGTGCGCGCGACACCGGAGGGCTCGCCGGTCCGCGCCAGCCCGTAGATCAGCAGCGCGACGTTCGCCACGATGCCCGCGACGAGCGCGATCGTCACCACCTGGCTGCGACGGCCGGGGAGCTCGGTCCCGAGGAGCTGCGGGTCATCGCTCATGCCGTGTGCCCATCCGTGTGCCCGGCCAACGATATCGCTCATGTCGGCATTCCCCGCCAGCGTCCCCACCCGGCGAGTTGACGCCTGGCGCGGTGGTCACGACCACCCCGGGACCCAAGGTGCCACCGGGCCCGCGACACCCCACCGTGTTGGGGCGCAACTGTCCGGGATCATGTTGCACAGATGTGGCACGCCCCCTGCTTACTGGCCCTGAGGCACATCCGCGGTTCGCCAGGAGCCCCCATGCTGCGTACCAGCCTTGCCTTGACCCTCGCCGCCACCGCCGCCGCCAGCCTCGCCGGCTGCCTCGATCCGTTCGGCACGCCCGATCCGATCGAGAACCCGGACGACCCGGACGCGGGCCCGGCGATCGACGCGCCCCCGCCCGACGCCAACCTCGAGTGCGAGCCGCGGGTCAACCAGGTCACGTCGGGCTACCACAACCCCGGCACCAACTGCCTCGAGTGCCACAACGGCCAGCAGGCGGGCGCGCCGGTGTTCACGTTCGGCGGCACCGCCTACGCGCAGGACAAGGTCACCCCGGTCGTCGGGGCCACGGTCATCGTCATCGACGCCGCCGGCACGGTCGTGAAGGTGCCGACGATGCAGAACGGCAACTTCTACTCGTCGACGCCGCTGGTCCCGCCGTACATCACCGGGATGAGCCGGTGCCCCGACAACGTCACGATGATCCAGAACTTCCGGGACGGTGACTGCAACTCGTGCCACGGGCCGGTCGGCGCGCCGGGGCGGGTCACGTTCCCTTGACCTGCGGGGCTGGACGACGCGCCAGGGATCATGTAGAAAGAGCGCGCTTTCGGTGGGAGTAGCTCAGTCGGTAGAGCACCAGATTGTGGTTCTGGGTGTCGCGGGTTCGATCCCCGTCTCTCACCCCAGCTGATCCCGAAAGGGACACGGTCCGAAAGTACGAAGCGGCGCCTCGGAAGAGACGCCGCTTCGTGTTTTTCGGAGGCTGGCGGCCCGGGCACCGGGCCACCGGGCGCGCAGGCGGCTACTTGTCGCCGCCTGCGGCCGCGGGCGCCTCGGCCGGCGCCGGAGCCTCGGCCGACACGCCGCCCATCGCCGCGAAGTAGCTGCGGGCGATCTGCGTCTCGTAGGTCAGCTCCTGCAGCTCCTGGCGGCCCTGGCCGACCTTGATCACCTGGTCGAGCGCCGTGACGCACTCGTTGCACGGCTTGGGCGCGATCGCCGGCAGCGCGAGCAGGATCGACTGGCGGATCAGGCGGTCCTCGCTCTTCACCGCGTTGGTCGTCTTGGTGTCGAGCAGCGCCGCGAGCGCCGACGACGCCTTGGTGCCCATCCGGCGCAGCTCCAGCATCGCGCGCTCGATCTGCGCGACCTTGAGCTCGAGCTTGTCGTCGTCGCTCCAGCCCTTGCCATCACCGACGTCGAGGTACGCCTTCGCGCTGTCGAACACCTTGCCCGGCTCGGCGGTCAGCGTGGCGACGTAGCAGTCGACCTTGTCGCCGCACTGCATCGCGATCGCGATGCGCGCCATGTGGTTCTCGAAGCCGCGCTGGTAGCCGGTGTAGCCCTTGGCCTGCTGGTCGAGCGAGTCGTAGGCCTCCTTCGCCGGCTTGTAGACCTTCTCCTTGGTCTCGTCGAACGCCTTCTTCGTCGCGGTCGTCTTGTTGAGGATCTCCGGATCGACCTTCGCGACGTCGCCGCCGGCGGCCGCCTTGGCCTTGTCGAGCTCCTTCTTCGCCTCGTCGTAGGCGGTCTTGGCCGCCTCGAACTTGGCGTTGGCAGCGTCGAACGCCTTCTTCGGATCGCCGTCGGCCTTGGCGCGGGCCTCCTTCGACGCCTTGGCGTACTTGTCGGCCAGCGCCTTGAGCGGCGCCATCTGCTCCTTGGTCCGGGCCAGGCGCGCGTAGGACTCCGACGCCGGCAGGCGCAGGACCTCGGAGGCGTCGTTCTTCTCCGCGATGCTGCGCAGGAACGCGATGCCGGTCGTCGTCCCGGTCTTCTCCGAGCCGTCCTTGCTGACGAACCCGTAGACGCTCAGCGCGACGCCGCGCAGCCGCTCGTCGGCCTTGCCGTCCGCGGCGATCGCGAGCACCGCGCCGGCGGCGTCGGCCGAGCCGATCTTGCGCAGGGCGTCGAGCACCGAGTTGGTCGCGGGCGGGCCGGCGTTGTAGTTGCTGAAGTACGCCGGCGTCGGCTTGCGCTTGAGCGCCTCGAGCAGCACCGGGACGCCCTCGACGTCGCGCAGGTCGCCCAGCACGATCGCGGCGTAGTAGTCCATCGCCGCGACGTCCTGGCACTCCTCCGGCTTCGCCTTGCCGTCGTCGCCGCAGTACTTGTCGAGCTTCTTCTCCTTGAACAGCTCGTTCACCTCGGGGTGCTCGTGCTTGAGGATCCGCCGCAGCTGCGGCGCGACCTCGGGGCCCGACGCGACGAGCGCGCGGCGCACCTGGGTGAAGAACAGCGGCGCGCGGTACATCGACTCGAGCAGCACCGGGATCGCGTCGCCGGTCTTCATCTCGCCGAGCGCGTTGATCGCCGCGCCGACGATCGCCGGCGGCTGCGACGACGCGTCCGCGCGGATGACGTTGGCGAGCGTGACGACCGCCGACTTGTCCTTGTACTTGCCCAGGGCCGCGATCGCGGTGAGGCGCACGCGCTGGGCGTTGTCCTTCGGGTTCATCTTGCGGTTGACCGCGTCGATGAGGATGGGCACGCCGTCGGGGATCTGGGCGCCGCCGAGCGCCTCGGCCGCCTTGACCGCGCCGTCGATCGAGCGCTGGCTGCCGAGCTCGAGCGAGTCGATCGCGTTCTTGAGGATCGGCAGCGCCAGATCCCAGGCCGCATCGCGCCCGTTCTTCATGTAGTCGGTGCAGTTCTTCTGGTCCGCCTGCTCGGGCGTCAGCTTCTGCGCCAGGTCGATGATCACCTGCAGCACGCGCTGCGGCTTGCTGTTGCGCTCCCACGCGCGGCCGAGCGCCGGGATCGCCTTGGGGTTGCACAGGTGCTCGAGCTCGGTGACCGCGCGATCGAACTCCTTCGGATCGTCGAGCTTCTCGATCCACGTGTCGGCGTCGTAGGGGTTGTCCGGACAGCCGGACAGCGTGGCCATCAGGCCGAACGCGGTCCCCACCGCGAGCATCGTGCCGAATCGGGTGCGCATCATGGGAGCGTCCTCTTTCCCTCGTGGCGAGTCGGGTCGCAATGTACGACGACGCCGGAGCCCTGTTCAACCCAGGGAGCCGGCGTCGTCATCGGTCGTCTTCGGTCAGACGCGGCCCCGCGAGGAGCCGCACGTCGACGGGCTAGCCCGTCTTCTTCACGGCGAACAGCAGCTTCTCGAAGCCTGCCCCGCGCGCCGTGTTGACGACCATGTTGATCACGCGCGCGTCGGTCTCCTTGTCGGCCTGCACGATCGCCAGACCGTCCGGACACAGCGGCTTGCCCTCGATGGGCGGCAGCCCCTGCTTCTCCCGATCGCACGCCGCGATCTGGTCCTTGTCGTAGCCGCGCCCCGTCGGGATGCGGTTGTTGTGGATGTCCTCGTACGCGGCCTTGAGCACCTCGTGCAGCGCGTCGATCTTCCACGTCGGGGACTGATCGCGCAGCACCGTGTCGACCGTCGCGATCTGGAGCGTGCGCGGCATCGCCGACTCGGCCTCCTGGAGGATCACGACGATCTCCGTCTTGCTGACGATCACGATCGGCGCCTGCTGCAGCTGGCTCGCGCGCGCCGCCAGCGGGAGCTCCAGGCCACGCTGGGCCTGGAGGATCTCGCCGGTGGCCGAGAACACCATCAGCAGGAACGTCACGAGGATCGTCATCATGTCGACGAACGGGGTGAGGTTGAGCGACACGTTCGACGCGCGCCCCCCCGCCCCCGCGTTCTTCGCCAGGTGCTCGAACTTGATCGACTTGTAGAGGCGTGGACCGCCGGCATGTACGGGCATGGTTCGGGTCCCTTCCTCAGAGCTGCGGCGGGGCCGAGAGCCCCGACTTGTCGGTGAGCCCGACGTCGGTGAAGCCGATCGTCTCGGCGATCTCCATCGCGCGGATGACGTCCTGGTACACCACGACGGCGTTGTCCAGGCTCTCCGCGGCGATCTCGATGTCGCTACGGTCGACGAAGAACGCGCTCTTCTTGAGCTCGGTCAGCGTCTGCGTGTACGTCGTCCACGCGGCCTCGGGGTCGGTGCCACGCTCGATCGGCATGAACTCGTTGATCCGGCTCTGGCCGACCCAGATCCTCGTGTTCGTGATGAGGATGGACAGCTTGACCTGCTCGTCCTCGTTGCGGATCTGCTGCGGATCGCGGCTCTTTCCCTTGGGCTTGATGTTGAGGGCCTCGATGTTGACCCACACCGCGGTGACCAGGAGGAACGCGGTGAGGCAAGACATGAGGTCGATGAAGGGGACGATGTTCAACTCGACGTTGACATCGCCCTTCCCGCCTCCTGTGCCTACGGATGCGCCCATGGATGGCTCCTATGGGCCGATCAGCCCTGCGGCTGCATCTGGCTGCGGTGGTTCACCACGAGGTTGACGACCTGGACCGTCACCTCGTTGATGTCGTCGGAGACCTTGGTCGCCTTGCCCTGGAGCAGCGCGAAGCCGAGCAGGCCGACGAGCGACGCGCCGATGCCGAACGCGGTGCAGTTGAGCGCCTCGGAGATACCCTCGGCGAGGACGGTGGCCTTGTTACCACCCTCCTCGGAGCCGACGGAGCCGAACGCCTTGATCATGCCGGTGATGGTGCCGAGGAGGCCGGCCATGACGACGAAGTTCGCGAGCATCGCGAGGTACGGGGTGCGGGCGTTGACCTTCGGCAGCTCGCGGAGCGCGGCCTCGTCCATCGCGGCCTGGACCTCGTCGTCGCTCTTGTTGAACTTCATCAGGCCCGCCTGGACGATGCGGGTCATCGGGGTCGGGTTGCCCGAGCACACCTTGATCGCGCCCTGGACGTTGCCGCTCATCACCTGGCTCTTGAGGAGCGCGAGGAGCTTGTCCTTGTCGACGCTCGCCTTGAACAGGTAGACCGAGCGCTCGACGATGATGCCGACGGTGAACATGAGGCCGATGAGGATGGGCCACATGCCCCATCCGCCCTTGTCGAACGCAGTCGAGATTGTGGTGACGATGCCCATGTCCGTTTCCTCCGAGAAGACGAGAGCCGGCGCGGGCTGATGTCCGCGCACGATGGGGGGTGGTTCTGAACGCCGCTTGTGCAAGACAGGATCCACGCGCTCAACTGCTGGAGATCGTGGGTGAGCGTGGGCCCGACACCACCGCGCGACCCACGATCGTCGCGGGGCATAGCGCGACGGTCCGTGGCGAAATGCCCCATGCAACATCGTGCGTAGACCCCCGAGATTCCGACGCAACTCCGACGCAACTGGCAGTGGCGCGGCGGGTCCTCCTCGGTGACACTGACGAGGCCCCGCACGCATGCGCATCCATCGCTTCCTCAGCCTGACCGACCTCGTCGTCTTCGCGGTCGTCGCCGTCGCGCTGTTCCTGCCGCGCCGCCCGCTCGAGGTCCTCGACGCCTACACGATCGAGCCCGAGGTCCGCGCGGACCTCGGCGCGGCCGAGGCGCGCGCCGTCCTCCACCCCGATGACCCGATGGTCGCGGCCGAGGCGACGCGGCAGCTGGTCCGCGGCGGCCAGCTCGACTGGGCCGTCGAGCGCTCGCGGGACGCGGCGGCGCTGGCCGCGCCGGCCCACCGCTGGCGCGCGCTGCTCGCGGTGTCCGAGGCGTACATCGATCGGGTGCAGGTGACGCAGGCGCACGAGTGGGCGCAGCAGGCGGTCGCCGCGTGCAAGGCCGACGGCGCCGTGTGCCCGGCGTGGGAGCTGCTCAAGCTCGAGCTGTACGAGCGCTATCTCGGCGCCGGCGTGCGGTCGGGCATCAACCCGCGCAACGACCCCGACGGGTTCGAGGAGGCGGCCGGCGCCGCGCTCCACACCGTCGACATCCGGGGAACGATCCCGGGTGCGCCGTAGCCGGCGCGCCGCCGCCGCGGCGATCGCGCTGGTCGCCGGGTGCGTCCCGCCGACCGCCCCGGCGCCGGTCGCGGCGCCGCCCGCGCCAGCCGCGACGACGCCCGCGCCGCCGCCCCCGCCGCCCCCGCCGCGGATCCCGACGCTGGTCGGCGTGCGCGGCGCCGGGGCCACGCTCGAGGTGGTCGAGCTCGACCCGACCTCCCCGAGCTCCGACGACGCGCCGCGCGTGCTGCACACGCTCACCGGGGCGAAGGCGTCGCCGGTGGTGTTCGACGTCGCCGTCGACGCCGCGACCGGCCGCTACGCGATCGCGGCGCTGACCGAGGCGGTCGACGGCGCGCGCTCGCCGGCGCGCCGCGACGTCACGACGCTGGTGCTCGGCGACCTCGACGACGGCCCGATCGCGACGCGGTCGGGCGACGCGACGTGCGTCCAGCACCGCTGCTTCGAGACCACGCTGTGGCTGGCCGACGGCGGCGACGCGGTGGTCACCGCGACGCGGCGGGCCAAGGGCGCCGAGCTGGTGCGCTACGCGTTCGCCGCCGGCGACGCGCCGGACACGATCACCGACGACATCGACGGCTACCCGCGCGGCGGCGCCGTCGCCCCGGCGATCGCGCGCGACCTGCGCCAGCTCGCGTACGTCCACGAGGGCCGGCTGTACGTCGCCGAGCTGGCGACGGGCCGCGCCGCCCGGCTCGACGTCGAGGTGATCGGCGACGCGCCGGCGCTCGCGCTCGCCGACGACCGGGTCATCTGGTGGACGCGCCACGCCGACGGCCCGCGCGTCGCGTGGCTGCGCCGCGGTGACGCGGCCCCGCGCGAGGTCCGGCTCGACGCCGACGGTGACCGCGCCCCGCCGCTGCTGGTCCGCGGCGGGCGCGACACGCTGATCACGCTCGACGGTAGGCGCGCCGTGGCGATCGCGCTCGCCGACGGCGACGCCCGCGGCGTCCACGACGGGGTGAGCGAGCTCCACGACGTGTCGGCCGACGGTCGGTGGCTCGCCGTGACCGAGCGCACCGGCGACGACGCCGCGATCGTCATCGTCGACCTCGTCGACGGCGGCGTCGCGGCGCGGCGCCCGCTCGCGCCGCGCGAGCGCCTGACCCGCCTGCGCTTCGCCCCGTGAGCCGAGCGAAGCGAGGCGACCTCCGTACAGGCGCCGCGAGCCCGTCTTCGGGCGAGCCAGCCGATCGACAGAGCCTGTGAGGCTGAAAGCCTCACGGGCTCTGCGCGCGCGCGCGCCGCGGGCGGGGCGGCGACGGCGGCGGTTTCGGGCTATCCTCGCCACGTGCAGTCACGACGACTCGTGCGCCTCGGCGTCGCCGCCGCGCTCGCCGTGAGCGCCCCAGGGGCCGCGGTCGCCACGCTCGGCGCGTCCGCCGGGTGCGGGCCGGGCGCGCGCCCCGCGCCGCGCACGCGCCTCACCGTCAAGCAGATCGTCGAGCGGTCCAAGCCGGCGATCGTCCGCGTCGAGGTCGGCCGCGACCGCGTCGGCACCGGGTTCGCGGTCTCGCCCGACGGGCTGATCGCGACCAACCTGCACGTCGTCGCCGGCGCGACCGAGATCAGCGTCCGCATGCTCGACGGCGCGACCTACGCGGTCGCGCGGATCGCCGCGTACGATCCGTCGCGCGACCTCGCGCTGCTCGACATCGACCCGGGCGCGCCGATCCCGTCGCTGACGCTGGGCGACAGCGACAAGGTCGCCGCCGGCGACCCGGTGATCGCGATCGGCAACCCGCTCGGCGTCCTCGACTACACGGTGTCGGACGGGCTGATCAGCTCGGTGCGCGTCGTCTCGACCGAGCCGCCCGAGCTGACGCTGCTGCAGATCTCCGCGCCGATCTCGCAGGGCTCGAGCGGCGGCCCGCTGTTCAACCCGTTCGGCGAGGTGATCGGCGTGTCGACGGCGATCTTCACCGGCGGCCAGAACCTCAACTTCGGCGTGCCGTCGAAGTACGTCGCGGCGCTGCTCGCGCAGCCCGCGCCGATGTCGCTCGAGGAGTTCGCCGCGGCGACGCCGCTCGGTCCGCCGGCCCCCGACGCCGAGGTCACGATCACCCGCCAGGTGCCGATCCACGACCTGGCGGTGCTCGACGGCTGCGACGCGGCGCAGATGGCCGAGGTCGCGCAGGGCATCTCCGAGGCGATCTCGGTCGGCGCGCCGCTGTACAACGCGGGCAACCACGAGGCGTGCTTCCGCGTGTACGAGGGCACGTCGATGCGGCTCGAGCAGGGCGCGGCGTGCGCCGGCGTGCGCGCCGCGTTCACCTCCGGCCTGACCCGCGCCGCGACGCTGACGACGTTCAAGGAGAAGGCGTGGGCGCTGCGCGACACGTTCGACGGCCTGCTCGACGTGATCCTGCGCAAGGCCCGCGCCGACGGCCTGGCGCCGCCGGAGTGAGGCGCGAGCGGTCGCGACGAGCGAGCGAGAGATGACGACGACGTCCGTGCTGTACCTGTTCGACATCGACGGCACGCTGCTGCGCGCGCACGGCGCCGGCGCGCGCTCGCTCGACGCGGTGTTCGCGGCGCGGTGGGGCGTCACCGGCGCGATGCGCGGGATCGACGCCGGCGGGCGCACCGACCCGTGGCTGGTCGACCAGGTGTTCGTCCAGCGCCTCGGCCGCCACGCCACCGCCGCCGAGATCGACGAGATCCTCGCCGCCTACGTCCCGGCGCTCGCGCGCGAGCTCGAGGCGTCGTCGACGCTGCGCGTGCTGCCCCACGTCCCCGACGTGCTCGACGCGCTGGCCCGGCGCGACGACGTCCACGTCGGCCTGGCGACCGGCAACATCGAGGCGGGCGCGCGGGTCAAGCTCGGCGCCGCCGGCCTGCTCGACCGGTTCGCGTTCGGCGGCTACGGCTGCGACAGCGCCGACCGCGCGGCGCTGGTCGCGCGCGCGATCGAGCGCGGCGAGGCTCGCGCCGGCGCGCCGTGCCCGCGCGAGCGGGTGGTCGTCGTCGGCGACACGGTCCACGACATCGCCGCGGCGCGCGCCTGCGGCGTCCGCGTCGTCGCGGTCGCGACCGGCTGGACCTCGCTCGAGACGCTCGAGGCGGCCGGCGCCGACGCCGTCATGCCCGACCTGTCGACGCTGCCCGACTGGCACGCCGCGACGCTGGCGTGACGCCCGCGCCGCGCCCGCCGGCGCTCACCACAGCACGACGGGGAGCACCGCCACGGTCGCGACCCGCTCGCGGCTGACCAGCACGAGCTGCTCGAGCGTGCGCGCGACGACGCGCGCGACCTCGGGCGAGAGCTGGCCGAGCAGCGCCGCGACGGCCGCCGGCGCCGCGAGGTCGCCGGGCGCGGTCAGGCCCGCGAGCGCCGACAGCGGGCCGAGCGCGGACACGCCGCCGAAGCTCGACACGAAGTCGCGCAAGGTCGGCGACGCCGGGTAGACCTCGAGCACGGTGGTGTCCGGAGACAGCTTGGCCAGCCCGTACGCCTCGACGAGCGCGGCGTCGAGCCCGCCGAGCTCGTCGACCAGCCCGAGCCGCTTGGCCTCGGCGCCGGTCCACACGCGCCCCTGGGCGATCTTGCGCACCTCGGCGACGTCCTTCTTGCGGCCGGCGGCGACGCGCGCCACGAACGTGTCGTAGACCTGCGTCATCGTCGCCTGGACCGCGGCCTTCTCGTCGGCGCTCCACGGCTCCATCGACGCCATCATCGTCGCGCGGCGGCCGCGCCCCATCGGGAACGTCTTGACGCCGACCTTGGCCAGCGCGCCGCCGGGCGCGAGCTTGCCACCGACGACGCCGATCGATCCGGTCAGCGTGTCGGGCTGGGCGTAGATCTTGGTGGCGCTCGCCGCGATGTAGTAGCCGCCGGAGGCGGCGACGTCGCTCATCGACACGATCACCGGCTTCTTCGCCGCGAGCTTCTCGACCTCGACGTGGATCAGCTCGGACGCCAGCGCGCTGCCGCCGCCCGAGTCGATGCGCAGCACGACCGCCTTGACGTCGTCGTCGGCGGCGAGCGTGCGCAGCGCGGCGACGACGGTGTGCGACGCGATCTCCTGGCGCGCGCCGATCGTCCCGCCGCCGCCGCCGTCGACGACGTCGCCGACCGCGTACATCAGCGCGACGTGCGGGCCGCTGACCCGTCCCGCCGGCATCGCGCCGATGAACCGCATCAGCTTGAACGCCGAGGCCATCGGGTCGTCCTTGGCCTCGACCGGCTCCTCGGTCCACTCGGCGCCCGCGACGGCGGCGTCGCGGAACGCCTCGAACGGCGCGACCTCGTCGGCGAGCTTCGCCGCGACCGCGCGCTCGGCCGGGAACAGCGCCTCGTCGATCAGGTCCTTGACCTGCGCCGGCGACAGCCCGCGCGCCGTCGCGATCGTGTCGACCATCGTCGCGTACGCGCCGTCGAGGATGCCGCCGAGGGTCTCGCGCATCTCGGCCGACGGCTCGTCGCGGGTCAGCGGCTCGGCCGCGCCCTTGTACGCGCCGACGTGGAGGAAGTCGGCGGTGACGCCGACCTTGTCGAGCAGGCCCTTGAGGTGGATCGGCATCGCCGCCGGTCCGGACACGACGAGCTCGCCCAGCGGCGCGACGCCGATCCGGTCGCACGCGGTGAGCACGAGGTACGCGGCGTTGGACGCGACCTCGGCGTGGCACGCCAGCCGCTTGCCCGCGGCGCGCACGTCGGCGAGCGCCGCGCGCAGCTCCATCGCGTCGGGCAACGAGACGGCGAGCCCGTCGACGCGCAGCAGCACGCCGGTGACGTGGGCGTCGGCCGCGAGCGCGCGCAGCCGCGCGGTGAGCGGGCGCAGCTCGATCCCGGCCGGGGTATCGCCGCCGAGCAGCGTGCCGACCCCGCCGAAGTCGTAGCTCTCGACCTCGACGATCTGGCCGCCGAGCGACATCACCGCCCAGTGCGCGGCGTCGGGCTTGTAGCCGGGCGACGACGCGGGCGCCTCGTACGGCCCGGGCTTCGACAGGTTCTCGCCGATCTTCTGGAGCATCTCCATCGGGTCGCCCATCGCGCCGAGGCCGCCCAGCCCACCCAGCCCGCCGCCGCCGGCGCCAGGATCGGCGGGCGCGGCCGCCGCGCCGGCCGAGCCCGAGCCGCTCGCGGTCCCGGCGGCCTTGCCGCCGTCATCGCCCTTGCACGCCGCGCCGAGCGCGAGCGCCAGCACCGGCATCGTGAGCCGGACGGTGAGCCTCGTCATCGCAGTCCTCCTCGACCGGCCATGCAGCGGCCGGACAGACTTCTAACCGGCGCCGCGGCGCGCGTCATCCTGGGAGGCAGCGCGACATCACTCCGAGGGCGCTGGCTCCTCGCCGCCGCCCGTGTCGCCGCCGCCGCCCGTGTCACCGCCGCCCGTGTCGCCGCCGCCGCCACCCGTGTCGCCACCGCCCGTATCTCCGCCACCCGTGTCGCCGCCGCCCGTGTCGCCGCCGCCCGTGTCGCCGCCGCCCGTGTCGCCGCCGCCCGTGTCGCCGCCGCCGTCGTCGACCGAGCCGCCGAGCCTCTGGATCTGCTTGATCGCCTTCTGCGTGCCCGGGTAGACGGCGAGGTAGGCCTTGTAGGCCTCGATCGCCTTGTCCTTGAGCCCCTGCTGCTGGTACGCCTCCGCCACGCCCCACAGCGCCGGCTCGTACTTGCGGGACACGCCCAGCGCCGTGCGAAACATCGAGTGGGCGCTGGAGAACTGCTTGGCGTCGATGTGGCAGTAGCCGGCGCCGGTGAGCGCGGCGACGCCGCCCGGGTTGAGCGCGAGCGCCTTCTGGTAGTAGGGCATCGCCTGGCCGCAGTCGTGCTCCGCCAGCTTGTCGGCCTTGGCGAGCAGCTTGTCGTAGTCGTCCGCATCGCCGCCGCCGCCGCCGGTGCCACCGCCACCGCCGGTGCCGGGGCTCGTCCCGGTCCCGGGAGAGGCGCCCGCGCCCGTCGCCGTGCCCGCGCCGTCGCCATCGCCATCGCCATCCTCCGGCGGCATCGGATCGTCGACCGCGACGGCCTCGCGCAGCTTCGCGAGCATCGCGATCGCGCCGCCGTGATCCGGCGCGACCCCGAGCACGGCCTCGGCCGCGGCCTGCGCGCCCGGCGCGTCGCCCGCGTCGAGCGCGATCCGCGCGAGCAGCCAGCGCGGCCGCACGTCGCCGCTGCGCTCGAGCACGCCGTCGCCGCGCTCGAGCTCGAGCAGCGTCGCCTTCGCCTCGGCGGGGCGCTTGTCGCGGAGCTGCACCATCGCCCGCACCAGCCGCGCCTCGCGATCACCGGCGGACAGCTCGAGCGCGCGCGCCAGGTACTTCTCGATGTCCGACGCCTTCTTCTTCTGCAGGCGCAGCACGTCGGCCATCGCGACCTGCGCCAGCGGCTCGTCGGCCTGCTTCTTGAGCGCCTGCTGCGCCAGCTTGGCCGCCTCGACCACCTTCTGCGCGGCCGCCTTGCGCGGCACCGCCGCGGCCGTGGCCGGGCCGAGCGCGGCCTCGTCCTCGAGCTGCTGCGCCGCGGCGGTGAGCAGCCGCGCGCGCAGCGCCAGCGCCGCGGCGCTCTGGTCGCCGCCGGCGAGCGCCTCGGCCGCGGCCTCGACGCGCGTCCGGGTATCGGACAGCAGCTCGGCGCGCGCCGCGGCGAGCGGGTCGTCGGTGACCGGATCTGGATCGGGATCGGGCGTCGCCGTGCCGGCGCCGGCACCGGCGTCGCCCGCCACGGCTACGGCGCCGGCGTCCGACGACGCCGCGCCGCCCTTCGGCGCCGCCGCCCCGCCCTGGTCCCGCAGCACCGTCCAGTAGATCGCGAACGCCGCGCCGGCGATCAGCACCAGCGAGCCGACCGCGATCCACTTGCCGACGCCGCCGCCCTGGCGCGCCGGGACCACCGGCTCGTCGTCATCGAGCACCAGCGGCGGCGGCTGGGACAGCGCCGGCGCGCGGCCGCCGAGCGACGACGCGAACGCGACGTCGTGCGTCGGGATCGGCCGGATCGCGCCGCCGAACCCGGGCTCGTCGGCGCCGACCGGGCGCACCGCGCCACCGAAGGAGCCGGTGCCGTCGCCGCCGGTGAGCGGCTTGATGTCGTCGGTCGCCCACGCGCCGGTCTGCTTGGCGGCCCCGGGGATCGCCGCGCTCGGGGCGCTCGGGGCGCCGTGCCCGGCGACCGGGATGCCAGCCACCGGCCCCGACGAGCCGCTCGACGGCCGCGCCGGCACCGGCGGCGGCGCCGACGGCAGGGCGGTCGGACGCGACGGCGTCGCGGTCGCGGGGGACCGCGGCGCCGACGGCAGGATCGGGACGATCGGCCCCGGCGGTGGCGACACCGCGGGCAGCGGCGTCGTCACCGCGGCCGGCGGCGGCGCCGGCTTCGACGGGCGCGTCGCCGGACGCACCGGCGTGTCGTCATTCGCCGGCGCCGGCGCGGACGCGCCACCCAGGATCGGATCCGACGGGCCGGTGGCGCGCGCCAGCGCCTTCGGCGGCGGCGGCGGCTGGGTCGCCGGACGGCGCGGCGGCGCGGCCGGCGGCGGCGCGCCGGCGGCGAGCATCGTCTGCTTGACCTCGGGCGGCGCGACCGGCGGCAGCCTCGGCTTCGGCGCGGGCTGCCCGTGCAGGCCCTGCTGCCCTGGCGACGTCGAGCGGCGCTCGCGCGCCTCGTCGGCGACGTCGAAGAACTGCGCCAGCTCGGGGATGTCGCCGAGCTGCTTCCACGTCTTGCCGGTGCGCGAGATCATCGAGTCGCGCGTCACCGCGCCCGACAGGATCCACTGCTGCAGCGTCGCGAGCTCACGGCAGGTGCGCTGCTCGCCGCTGGCGAGGCGGACGATCCACTGCCGCTCGCCTGTGGGGCCGGAGCCCGGGCCGCCGGTCTGCGTCGACGCACGCGGCACGCCGCTCGACGCCGCGCCGCCGCCCGGCGCCGCGCCCGACGGCGCGGGCGCTGCGACCGCGGGCACGCCGAGGTTGGTCTGCGCCCGCTTGCGGATCTTGAACATGTGCCCGCAGCTGGTGCACTTGACCGTCACCCCGCCCGGCTTGAGCCTCGACTCGTCGAGCTCGTACTCGGTCTGGCACTTTTCACAGCGGACGTCCATCGGACCCTGATGTGGGTGGTAGCACGGCGGCCAAGTCGCCGAAAGGCCCGGGTCCTCGTTCGAACAGGCGCGGCGCGCGTCCCTGGTGATAGGATCTTCCCGTGAGCGGCGCCGACTCTCATCCCCACAAGCGCGACGCCGAGCGCGTCAAGGTCGAGGCGTTCGTCAAGGTGTCGGGCTCGGGGGAGCAGGAGTTCGTGTTCCGCACCCGCGACATCTCGCCGAGCGGCCTGTTCCTCTACACCCGCGTCGCCCACATCTATCCGTTCAAGATCGGCTCGACGCTGCAGCTCGAGCTCTACGACTACGACGAGTTCGTGACGTGCAAGGTGGTCGTCGTCCGCGTGGTCGAGCCCGGCAGCGCCGAGTCCGACCGTTACCCGACGGGCTTCGGCGTCCGGATCATCGAGTGCGACGACGGCAGCCGCTCGCGCCTCGCGACGATGGTCGAGCGCGCAAAGGCCGGCGGCGAGCTGTACTGACGGTCACTCTTCCGGTAGGGTCCGCACCGTCGTCGACATCGAGGTCGACATCCTCCAGGAACGACGACGCTTTCGTCCGGGGAATCCCGTAGCGCACGTGTCCACATGACTGTGGATAACGTGTGCACTCCGCCGTGCATAACGGGGGTTCCCTGTGCAGAGCGACTCCCGCGAATTGGTTCGACCTCTGCGGGATCAGGCCCTCATGCCTCGTCGAGGAATCCGGACAGCTTGAGCTTGTTGCGGGCGTTCTTGGCGAGCTTCGACCGCGGCCGCTCGTCGATGATCCCCTGCAGCAGCTCGGCGCCGAGGTCCTCGTCGCGCTTCTGCTCGAGCAGCCGGAACCCGAGCGCGTAGATGTCCTCGTCGGACACGTCCTTCTCGCGGTTGAGCCGCTTGGCCACCGCGAACCCGCGCTCGTAGAGGTGGGTGAACTGCTCGAGCACCGGGTCGTCGGCGCCGGTCGCGCGCAGGATGCCCTGGCCGATCGCCTGCAGGCCGAGCACCGCCATGAAGAACCGCTGCTCGTCGTCGATCACGCCGTCGAGGTCGCGGCCACGGAGCAGCGGCTTGAGCGCGCCGAACGCCTCGATCGGCTTGCCGGCCTTGCGCATCCGCCGCGCATGCTCGAACAGCAGCTCGGCGTGCGCGGCCGGCGCGACCTCCGCCAGCGTCTCGACCAGCACGCGCTCGAGCAGCACCGTGTCCGCGCTCGCCTTGCCGCGGGCGTGGCGGTCGAGGTGCTCGCGCGCGGCGGCGACCAGCTCGTCGATCGCGGCGGTCGAGACGTGGCCGCGGTGGCTGCGCAGCGCGCCGGCGTAGCGCCGCGCGACCTGCTCGTCGGTGGCCGCGACCAGCGCGCGCGCCAGCGGCAGCACCGCCTCGGGCGCCTTGGCCAGGCCGCGGGCCGCCGCGTCGCGCGCCGGCGGGTCATCGCCGCCGAGCGCGTCGATCAGCGCCTTGACCGCGGCGGCGCCGCCGCCCGCCGGCAGCCGCTCCATCGCCAGCTTCTGCGCGGCGGTGTTCTTCGACCGCGCCAGCGCGGCGAACGGCTTGGCCAGCTTCTCCGGGATCCGCGCGCCGCGCAGCGTGTCGACCGCCGACTGCGCGACCGCGAGGTCGTCCCCGTCGGCGAGCTCGATCAGCGCCTCGATCGCGCCCTCGGTGCCCTTGGCCTCGGTCGACGCGACGATCCGGCGCAGCGCCGCGATCGCGGCGAGCCGGACCGAGCGCGGCCACTCGTCGCCGATCTTGGCGGTGAGCAAGGACAGCGCCGACGGGCGCGCCTGGTAGCCGATGAGGCGCAGCAGCAGCCCGAGCTCGTGGACGCTCGCGGCGACCGCGGGATCCTTCATCGGATCCGCGGCGACGGCCGCGCCGTTGCCGCCCGGCGCGCCCTTGCCGTTCTTGCCCTTCGCCGACGCCGGCTTCTTCGCCGCGTCGCCCTTCGCCGCCTCCTTCACCGCCCGCGCCCACTCCTTCTTGACCGTCTTGCCGACCTCGGCCGCGCGCGCGAGCGCCGCCTTCTCGACCACGCCGGCGACCTTCTCGTTGTGGCGGTCGAGCTCGTTGCGCAGGAGCTGCAGCGCCTGCTCCCCGAACTCGGCGTCGGCGAGCTGGTCGAGCACGGCGTCGACCGCCGGCGTCGTCCCACGTCGCAGCAGCAGCGAGGCGATCGCGCGCCGCGCCTGCACCGTGCCCTCCCCCAGCTCCTTGCGCAGCGCCGCGTCGGCGGCGCCGCCCTGGGCGGCGAGCAGCTGGGCGGCGCGCTCGGCGAGCGCCTCGTCGCCGCCGCGCAGCAGGCCCACGAGCTGCGGCGCGATCCCGGTCGCGCCCATGTCGGCCAGCCCCTCGAGCGCGATCCGCTGGACCACGCCGTCGGGATCGGCGAGCCGGTCGGTGAGCGCCTTGACCACAGCGCCGTCGCCCTTGCCGACCGCGGCGAGCACGGTGGCCGCGGCGGCGCGCAGGTCGACCCGCTCGTGGTCCAGCAGATCGATGACGGCGGAACCGAGATTTCTGGCCATGGCGTCCCCTCGACGCGAGGCTATGGCCGATCGGGGGCCGGCGACAAGCGCCCCGCGCTACGCGTTGTACAGGCCGATCACCCAGGCCAGCACGCCGACCCCGATCAGCCCGCCCGCGGTCCCGGCGGCGCGCCGCACCAGCCGGTCGGCGTCGTCGAGCCCGCGGCGGGCGAAGTGGACGGCGCCACCCAGCCACAGCGCCAGCCCGGCGAGCGCGACCAGCGTCCACGCCCGCGACGGCGCGCCGTCGTCGGCGAGCTGGCGCCCGTAGAACGCCGCGCGCGCCCCGGCGGTGTCGCCAGCGCCCGGGGCCCGGCGGGCGGCGGCGCCCTCGCCGGGCGTGGTCGCCATCAGCACCGCGATCCGCGCGTCCGCCCGCGCGCGCCGGTCGGCATGGGGCTCGTGGAGCGAGCGCGTCGCCAGGGCCGCGCCGCGGACCGCCCGCCACGCGGCGAGCGCGAGGTCGAGGTCGCCGCGTCGCTCGGCGTCGGTCGCGACCCGCTCGAGCCGGTCGTAGGCGTCGGCGACGTGCGGCGCCAGCGGCGCGTACCACCGGGCCGCGCGTCCCCAGTGGTCGACCGCGCCGGCGGCGTCGCCGCGCGCGATCGCCGCGTCGCCGTCGGCGAGCGCGGCGCGCCCCTCCCACACCACGCGCGTCGCGAGCGCGCCGAGCACGAACAGCGTGACGAGCGCGCCGGTGATCAACTTGCGGCGCAACCGACGCACCTCACGCGAAGTCCCGGCGCTGGAAGATCACCATCGCCAGCGCCAGCAGCCCCGCGATCCATAGCAGGCCGTAGCCCGAGGCGGTCGCGACGTAGCCCCACGACACGAAGTCGCCGTGCACGGTGACGTGCTGGCCGTCGAGCGTGCGCCCCGAGATCGCGAACAGGTGCAGGTCGGGCACGACCTCGAGCACCACCGACAGCACGCCCTTGATCGTCGCCGACGCCTCCTCGGAGCCGAGCGCGGCCTTCATGTCGGGCGTGACCCGGCCGATCACGAACAGCCCGAGCGCGAAGATGCCGGACAGGAACGGCGTCGAGAACGACGAGAAGAACACGGCGATCGCCGCGACCGTGAGCACCTCCATCCACGCCAGCACGACCGCCTTGCCGACCGCGCCGGAGACGGTGACGCCCTGGTACAGCAGCAGCAGCACCATCGCGACGGTGAACAGCGCGACCAGCACCGTCAGCGTCGTCGCGATCCCGAGGTACTTGCCGAGGACGAACTCCCACCGCTCGATCGGCTTGGACACGATCGCGTGGACCGTGCGCTTCTGGACCTCGGCGTAGAGCAGCGCGACGCCGAGGAAGATCGCGGTGAGCGAGCCGAACAGCGAGATCCCGGCGAGCCCGACGTCGCGCGCGACCCGCGCCTGCTCGTGGATCGACATCTCGCCCAGGACGATCGCGAACGCGTTGGCGCCGAACACCAGCACGAGCACGCCGTACAGCACGCGGATGCGCGCCGCCTCGCGGAACGTGTTGAGCGCGATCGCCCACAGCCGGCCCCAGATCCCGGCGACCCCGGTCATCGGAGATGCCCCCCGTCCTGGACCTCGGCGCCGGCGGCGCGCCCGCCGTCGGACGCCAGCGCGCGGCTCATGAACAGATCCTCGAGCGTGTCGTGGCGCGGCGACACCGCGACCACCTTCGCGCCGCGCTCGCGCGCGAACGCCAGCACCTCGTCGACGTCGGCGTCGGCGGCCAGCGTGAACGACAGCTCCTGGTCGCCGCGGCGGACGCGGTCGCCGCGCGCGGCGATCTCCTCGGCGGCGGCGCCGCGCGGATCGGCGATCCGCAGCGTCACGTCGACGCCGAGCAGCGTGCGACCGGCGAGCTCGCGCGGCGACCCGACCGCCTCGATCTTGCCGCGCATCACGATCGCGACGCGGTCGCTGACCGACTCGACGTCCGACAGGATGTGCGACGAGAAGAACACGGTCTTGCCGGCGTCGCGCAGCTCGTGGATCAGGTCGCGGACCTCCTTGCGGCCGATCGGATCGAGCCCGCTCATCGGCTCGTCGAACACGACCAGGTCCGGATCGTTGATCAGCGCCTGGGCGAGGCCCGCGCGCTGGAGCATGCCCTTGGAGAACTTCTTGAGCGGCTGGGTCCGCGCCCGCGCCAGCCCGACCTTCTCGATCAGCGCGTCGGCGCGCTTGCGCCGCTCGGCCGCGGGCAGCCCGAACAGCCGGCCGGCGAGGTCGAGTAGCTCCGGGACGGTGAGGTAGTCGTAGAAGTACGGCTGCTCGGGGAGGAAGCCGAGGCGCTGGCGGGCGGCGCGGCTCGGCACCGGCTGGCCGAGGATCCGCGCGGTCCCCGCGGTCGCGCCGATCAGGCCCATGAGCACGCGGATCGTCGTGGTCTTGCCGGCGCCGTTGGGCCCGAGGAACCCGAACGTCTCGCCGCGGCGGACCTGGAACGTCACGCCGCGCAGCGCCTCGACGCGCCGGCGGCGGAACGGCGTGCGGTAGGTCTTCGCCAGGTCCTCGACGGAGATCACCGCGTCGGTGTCGGACGGCTCGCTCATCGATTCATCCACGGCAGGTGCACTGCAGGTCCTCGGCGGTCCTTGGGTCTTACGGGTACCGGCCCTGGATGCCGATCCCGAGCTCGCCTGCGGCCGACAGCCAGCGGCGGAACGCCAGCTCCTCGGCGACGAACACGTAGACGCCGTAGCTCGGGTGCAGGTCGAGCTGCAGGCCGTTGACGTTGCGGAGGACGATCTCGGTCGGGCGGCCCCCTTCGCCCGGCTCCTCGTAGCCGGTGTGGTCGAACGCCAGCTGCACCGACGAGAACAGCTTCGAGGTGCCGGCGTCGCTGAAGTAGAACTTGACGCCGGGCGACCACCGGAACATCCGCGGCCCGTCGTCGGTGGTGGCCTGCGTCGGGCCGAAGTCACGCTCGAGGCCGACGCGCAGCTCGAGCAGGACCTCGAGGTTGGGGCGGACGCCGTAGGCGAACACGAGCTCCACCGAGGCCGGCACCCGGCCGATGCACACCGCGGAGTTACCCGTGCCGTTCTCGTTGTTGTCGTCGGTCGCGCCGCAGTAGTCCTCGTCGTAGGGCTTGATCAGGCGCAGCCCGACCGGGACCTGGAGGTTGACCCCGAACTGGCGGTGGTGGTCCTTGTAGCGCGCGGCGTCGGGATCGCCATCGTCGGGGGGCGCCGCGTCGGCGTGGTCGTCGGCGGTGATCAGGCGCGGCTCGGCGTCTTCGGCGTCTGCGGCGTCTTCGGCGTCTGCGGCGTCTGCGGCGTCTTCGGCGTCTTCGGCGTCTTCGGCGTCTTCGTCGCCGTCCTGCGCCCAGGCCAGCCCGGGCGCGACGAGCGCGGTGGCGGCGACGAGGATGGCGGCGACCTCCCGGAGCGACATCGCGGCCTACGCTAACACAGCTGCGGAACCTGCTACCTTGTCGGCGTGTCGATCACCCGCCGCGACCTGATGCGCGCCGGCGCCGCCGCGGCGGTGGCCGGCGCCGCCGCGCTCGCGCTGCCCGGCGGGGCCGCGGTCCGGCGGGCGTGGGCGCTCGGGCGCGGCTCGAAGTTCCGGTTCGGTCACCTGCAGCTCGCCGCCAGCTCCAACCCGCGGCCGACCGCGCTGCGACGCCTGGCGTGGGAGATCGAGAAGCGCACCTCGATCGACGTCGAGCTGGACTCGCCGCAGGTCACGCCCACCAGCCCGGACCTGCACGAGACCCCGGTGCTCTACCTCGCCGGCGATCGCGAGTTCCCGCTGCCGGCCCGGGCCGGGATCGAGGCGCTGCGCCGGTTCCTCACGTTCGGGGGCTTTCTGATCATCGACTCGGCCGAGGGCTCGACCGACGGCGCGTTCGACCAGTCGGTGCGCCGGCTGATCGAGGCGGTGTTCCCGCCGCCGCAACCCCAGCTCGCGCTCGTCGCCACCGACCACGTCGTCTACAAGTCGTTCTACCTGCTCGATCGCCCGCTCGGGCGCTACGCGCTGTCGCCGGCGATGGAGGCGGTCGAGCGCGACGGCCGGCTGGTCGTCGCCTACGTCCAGAACGACATGGGCGGCGCGTGGTCCCGCGACAACTTCGGCAACTTCGAGTTCCCGTGCGAGCCCGACGGCGAGCGCCAGCGCGAGCTGGCGTTCCGCATGGGCGTCAACCTGGTGATGTACGCGCTGTGCCTGGACTACAAGACCGACCAGGTCCACGTGCCGTTCATCATGCGCCGCCGCCGCTGGCGCCCCGACGACGGCGCCGATCCGGCGGGGACGCCGTAGGGCCCGCCGGGCGATGACCGTCGCGCTGCTCGACGCCGTCACCCGCGCCGCGCTCGGCGGCGCCGCCGTGGCGCTCGCGACCACCGGCTGGCTGCTCGGCCGGCGCGGGCGCGTCGCGGCGTCGTCGCTGGCCTGGGTGCTCGCGGTCGCCGCGCTCGGCGTGCTCGCCGCCGAGCAGCTCGTGTCGCTGACGGTGCGGCTGACGGCGCCGCGGTCCGCCGAGTTCAACGAGTTCCGCTGGGTGCTGATGGCGCCGTGGGGCCGGCTCGGGCTGTGGCTCGGCGTGGCGACGGTCGGCGCGATCGCCGCGCTGGCGTGGTGGGGCAGCCGGACCGCGGCGCAGCCGTGGCGGCGCGCCGCGCTGGTCGGGCTGCGCACCGCCGCCGCCGTGGTCGCCCTCGTCGTGTTCCTCCAGCCGGCGATCGAGCTGCGCCAGGTCGCGCGCGAGCCCAACCGCGTCGCCGTGCTGATCGACGACTCGCGCTCGATGACGCTCAAGGACCGCCCCGACGGGCGCACCCGCAAGGTGCGCGTCCGCGACGTCCTCGACGCCTCGGCCGACGCGCTCGCCGCGTGGCAGGACACCCACCTCGTCGACTTCTACACGTTCTCCGACGTCGTCGCGGCGGTCGAGCCGTCGGCGATCGGCGCCACCCGCGGCGAGGGCGACGCCACGCTGATCCGCAAGGCGCTCGAGACGGTGCGCGCGCGCTACGACGGCAAGGACCTCGCCGGCGTCGTGCTCGTGTCCGACGGCGCCGGCACCGACCCCGAGTCCGCCGGCGGCGACGACGGCGCGACCCGCGACTTCCTGCGCGCGCTCGACACCCGCGTCCACACGGTGTGGGCGGCGCGCAAGGGGCTGCGCGATCTCGCCGTCGCGCGCGTGCTCGCCGACGAGTTCGCGTTCGTCCGCACCGTCGTCCGGCTCGAGGCGGTGCTGCGCTCGACCGGGTACGGCCCGCAGCGCGTGCTCGTGACGCTGTCGTCCGACGGCCAGGCGCTGCGCCAGAAGTACGTCGACCTGCCCGCCGAGGGCGAGGCGACGGTGACGTTCGAGGTCACCCCGCCGCGCGTCGGCCGCTACGTCTACGAGATCGCCGCGCCGGTCGCCGACGACGAGGCCGTGACGACGAACAACGCGCGGTCGTTCGTCGTACGCGTGATCCGCGACAAGATCCGCGTGCTCCAGGTCGCCGGGCAGCCGTCGTGGGACGTGCGCGCGCTGCGGCTGATGCTCGAGCAGAACCCCAACGTCGACCTGATCTCGTTCTTCATCCTGCGCACGCAGGACGACATCACGCTGGTCCCCAACGACGAGATGTCGCTGATCCCGTTCCCGACGCGCGAGCTGTTCGAGGAGCAGCTCCCCAGCTTCGATCTGATCGTGCTGCAGAACTTCGAGTACCTGCCGTACGGCATCGGCGACTACCTCGAGAACATCCGCGCCTACGTCGAGGGCGGCGGCGGGCTGGCGATGCTCGGTGGCGCGATGTCGTTCTCGTCGGGCGGCTACGAGGGCACGCCGGTGGCCGAGGCGCTGCCGGTCGAGCTGCTCGATCCGTGGGCGCGCGCCGAGCTGGTCGACGTCACGCGGTTCCGCCCGCAGCTCACCGACGCCGGCAAGGTCCACCCGGTGACCGCGCTGCGCTACGTCACCGCCGACAACGTCGCGGCGTGGCAGGCGCTGCCCGAGCTCGAGGGCGTCAACCTCGTCGCGCGCGCCAAGGCCGACGCGACCGTGCTCGCCGTCCACCCGCGGCTGCAGGCCGGCGGCAAGCCGATGCCGGTGATCGTCGCGGGCGACTACGGCACCGGGCGATCGCTGGCGATCACGACCGACTCGGTGTGGCGGTGGGGGTTCGTCGCCGCGGCGCGGCCCGGCGACGACGGCCGCCACTACGAGCGGTTCTGGGAGAACGCGATCCGCTGGCTGATCCAGGACCCGGACCTGCGCCACCTCCACGTCGACTCCGACGCGGTCGAGTACGCGCCGTCTCAGCCGGTGCGCCTCGCCGTCCGCCTGCTCGGCCGCGACTACCAGCCCCAGCCGAACGGCAAGGTCCGGCTGGTGATCGAGCGCGGCGCCGATCCGAAGGCGACCGAGCGGCTGAGCGAGGCCGAGGTCGTCGTCGGCGACGACGGCACCGGCAGCCACGAGCTGACCGGGCTATCGCCCGGCGTGTACCGGGTTCACGCCGAGGCCGACGTCTCGGGCCGCCGCACCACCGCGTCGGACATCTTCCTGGTGCGCGAGGCCGGGACCGAGCTCGACCGCCCCGCCGGCGACGAGGCCACGCTCGCGGCGATCGCCACCGCCACCGGCGGCCGCCACCTCGGCCCCGCCGACCGCCTGCCGTCGGACCTGCCGTTCGATCCGCCGCGCGTCGTGCGCGTCGATCGCCGGGCCGACGTCGAGCTGTGGAGCCGCCCGGCGCTGCTGATCCTCGCGCTGTGCTTCCTCGGGCTCGAGTGGCTCTTGCGCCAGCGCAGCGGCTACCTGTAAACCTCCGGTAATCCAATGCTTGCGCTCGACAGCCTGGTCACCGATCTGATCTTCGACGCGCGGGGTCAGCTCGATCCGCAGACGCTGGCGGACGCGTTCGGCGGCCCCGAGGCGCTCAAGACCAAGAAGGTCTTCAACCCCGACCAGCACGACCCGCGGCTGGAGATGGAGCTGTCGCCGAGCGTGCCGTTCCGCCGCCGCGGCGAGGCGCGCCTGATGTTCATCGACGACTCGGTCGCGCCGATGCGCGCCGACCCGCGGACCGACCCGGTCGTCCCGCTCGACCTGCGCGCCGCCAAGGAGGAGCTGATCGCGCTGTGCGAGCAGCTGCCGGTGCGCCTCGGCCGGATCTTCGCGCTCGGCTCGTGGGGCGACGCCGTGCTGGTCGCGAAGAGCGCGCGGGATCTGCGCGCGATCGCGCTGATCGGCTGGGCGCTCGATCCGACGATCGACGCCGACGGCCGCCAGTCGGCGAGTCAGCTGTCGAAGTCGCAGTTCGAGGCCAAGATCATGGCCTACGAGAAGCGCCTGGAGGAGCTCGACGACGAGGAGATCCTCGCCGGGCTCAGCGGCGTGACGATGGAGCGGCGCGGCGAGCTGATCATCGTCGACGTGCTCGAGCCCGACGGCACCTGGGACCAGCGCAAGTCGATGCTGCTCGAGCACCAGCTGTCGGCGATCGAGCGGTTCTCGCTGATCCCGGGCGCGCCGTCGAGCAAGAAGCTGGTCACGCCGGCCGCGCCGGGCGGCAACGGCAAGGCGGCGGCGCCGGGCAAGCCGGCCGCGCCGGCCGCGGAGCCGGCGAAGGCGCCGGAGCCCGCGCCCGCGCCGGTCCCCTCCGGTCCGCCGCTGACGTACGCCGAGCTCGGCGGCGCCGTGCTGCTGGTGTTCCCGGCGGAGCGGTTCGACCTCGACGTCGCCGCCGCGCTCGGCAAGCGCGACTGGGACAGCATCGTCCGGCGCACGGACAACATCCCCGGCCAGCTCCGCGACCGGATGCACAAGGACGGCGCCGCGTGGGTCGCCCCGCTCGAGTTCCTGTCCGAGGTGTTCGTCGAGGGCAAGCCGCTGTCGAAGCCCGCGTTCGAGCAGGGCGCGCGCGCGCTCGGCGGCGCCGGCGCCCGCGCCCTCGACGTCCACTTCCCGCGGTTCGGCCCGGCGGTCCTGCTCGAGGTCCCCGGCAAGGGCCGGTTCGTCACCTCGGCCCTCGACCACGCGGCGGAAGTGGCCGAGCTGCTGACGAAGTGACATCTTCGCGGCCGTGACGCCCCGACCGCGCCCCACGCACGCTGATCCGCTCGCCCCGAGCGGTTCACCGACGTCGTCGGAGATCGCCGCTGGACGAACTGGCTCCCTGGATCCGTTCGCCCCGAGCCGTGCCGAGCGCCAGCGAGGCCCGCGTCGAGGGGCCAGCCTGCCGTTCCTCGTCGCCCCCGCGATCGCGCTGATCCTCGCCGCGCCCGCCGCCGCCCGCGCCGGCAAGGACGACTTCGGCGACGCGGCCGTCGTGTTCGCGCGCGACCACGCGCTGTGGCGCACCGACCCCAAGGGCAAGGGCCCGGCCACCGAGCTGCTCACCCTGCCCGGCGGCGCGCGCGCCGCGGACGTCCGCACGATCCGCACCGACGCCGCCGGCGCGGTGATCCTGCTCGACGTCGCCGGCGCGTGGTACTGGCTGCGCGCCGCCACGCCCGACGAGCTCACGCCCCTGCCGTGCGCCACCGACGCGCGCGTCACCGTCGACGGCAAGTCGGTCGTGTGCGCCGACGCCGACGGCCACGCGATCGTCTACTCGCTGCGCACGCGCAAGCACACCCGCCGCAAGGTGCCCGGCGCCGGCGCGCGCGTGCTGCCCGCGGCGCCGGTCGCCGACGGCGAGCCGTCGCGCGGTCGCGAGCTCGTCTACGCCGACGCCGACGGCGTGTGGGCCGCGCCGCTCGCCGCCCCCGACGACCGCCGCGAGCTCGCGCCCGACGCCCCGCTGCGCGGGTTCTCCGCCTCGCCCGACGGCACGCGCGCGCTCGGCGTGTACCTCACGACCGCCTGGCAGAAGCGCACCGCGGTCGAGGCCGAGGGCCTGATGACGTTCGCGCTCGACGGCAAGGCCGCGCGCCGCAAGTCGATCCGCGGCGGCGTCGTGATCGACTGGTCGTGGGACGGCGCGTGGATCCTCGTCCAGGACGGCGAGAGCGCGTGCGTCGCGCGCGCCGTCGGCGGCGAGTACAAGTGCTGGAAGGGCTACGGCGCCGTGTCGCTGTCCCCCGACGGCAAGTGGGCGCTCGTCGTCGGCAAGCGCAAGGCGCCCGAGGGCGGCGACAAGGACGACAGGGACGACAAGGACGACGCCGACGCGCCCGCCGACGCGCCCGCCGGCGACGGCGGCGGCGAGGGCGGCGACGAGCCAGACGACACCGAGGCGACCGCCGACGCGCCCGCGGCCCCGGGCATCCCCGCGGGCCCGCTCAGCCTGTACCGCGCGAAGCTCGAGGGCGCGTACACCGAGCGCCCGGCGCTGGTCGAGACGGTGATCGACGGACCCGGCGCGCTGTGGCTGCCGGGCGGCGCCGCGGCGAAGTAGCGCGGCCGGGCGGCGCGAGGCGCTGGGTCAGCCGGCGGCCGCGAGCGCCTTGAGCCGCTCGCGCACGGCCGCCCCGTTCCACGGCTTGCCGATGATCGCGTCGAGCAGCCCGGACTTCTCCGCCGCGACGACGTCGTCGGCCTCGTCGACGCCGGTGACCAGCACGAACTTCACGCCCGGCCACCGCGCCCGGACGTCGGCCGCGAGCTCGGTGCCGTTGCGCCCGGGCATGAGCTGATCGCACAGGACCAGGGAGATCGCGCCGCCGCAAGCCTCGAGCACCTCGAGCGCCTCGGCCGCGCACGCCGCGGTCACGATCTCGAACTCGCGCTGCAGCGTGCGGCGCAAGAGGTCGAGGTTGAGCGGCTCGTCGTCGACGACCAGCACGCGCCGCTTCGCCAGCGCCGGCTCAGCCATGCGCCGCCCCGTGCGGCTCGCCGCCGCCGTCCGCCGCGCCCGCGCTGACGCCGTGGCGCGCCGACTCGGGCGCGCGCACCGGCAGCGTCACGACGAACTCCGCGCCCGCGCCGGGCGCGTTGTGCCACAGCATCGTGCCGCCGTGCGCGCGCACGATGTTCTCGCTGATCCACAGCCCGAGCCCCGTGCCCTCGCCGACGTCCTTGGTCGTGAAGAACGGGTCGGACAGCTTGGCCATCGCCTCGTGGCGGATCCCCGGGCCCGAGTCGCGCACCGCGACCTCGACCTGGCGGCCGTCGTCGAGCGGCTGGACCGCGACCTCGATCCAGCCCTCGCCGGCGATCGCCTGCGCGGCGTTGGTCAGGATGTTCATGAACACCTGGTTGACGTGGCCGGCGTTGCACAGGATCCGCGGCACGCCGGGCGCGATCCGCCGCCGCACCTCGATCCGGTTCTTGAGCAGCGGCGCGATCAGGTTGAGCGTCGTCTCGATCCCCGCGACCAGGTCCGTCTCCTGGAGCTCGCCGCCGCCGGTGCGCGAGAACGTCTTGAGGTCCTGGACGATGCTCGCCGTGCGCTCGGCGCCGGCGCGGATCGACTTGAGCAGCTTGCGCCAGTCCTCGATCAGAAACTCGTACTCGATCTGCTGCTTGGCCCGGTCGAACGCCGCGCGCACGTCGTCGGGCAGCGTCGTCCCGTCGAGCTGCTGGACCAGCCCGAGCAGGTCCTCCATGTACTGGCCGAGGAAGTCGACGTTGCCGTAGACGAAGTTGATCGGGTTGTTGAGCTCGTGGGCGATGCCCGCGACCAGCCGCCCCAGCGACGACATCTTCTCCTGGTGGACCAGCGTCGCCTGGGCCTGGCGCAGCTCCTGCGTCCGCTCGCGCACGACCTCCTCCAGGCTCTGCTTGGCCTGGCGCTCGCGCTCGAGCAGCACCTTGAGCCGGCGCTGGATCCGCACGTCGGCGGTGACGTCGCGGTAGGTCTCGATGATCACCGGGCTGCCGTCGCCGAGCGCGACCGGCACCGCCGCGACGATGAACGTCAGCTCCTCGCCGTCGCCGCGCATCGCCTTGATCTCGTCGACGCGCAGCGCCCGGCCCGCGTCGCGCGCCTTGCACCCCAGGCAGTCGGTCTGGCAGATCTCGAGCGGGAACACCTCGAAGCACCGCGCCCCGGCCGCGACCTTCTGGGCGAGCTGGCGCCCGCGCAGTCCGGTCGACGCCTCGTAGGCGCGGTTGTAGTAGAGGACGCGCCGGTCCGGGTCGAGCACCACCGCGGCGTCGACCGAACCTTCGAGGAGCTGCTTGATCTGCTCGAGCACGTGCGGGGTCTCGTCGCGCGGGGCGCGGCGATCAGCTCTCGTTGAGGAAGGACAGGTAGCGCTCCGGCAGGTCGTCGAACTCCATCGCCGCGCTGCACTGCTCGCACGCGAACTCGGGCGCCTTGAACTTGCCGCCGGGGAACTGCGACTGGACGTCGATCAGCTTGTCCTCCTCGTGGCCGCACGACTCGCACACGTACGGCGCGTAGAACGAGCGGACCTTGGCGCTGCCGCGGAAGTTGAAGATCATGTTGAGCTGCGTGACGATCGCCGGCGAGCAGTGGCTGAACGTCAGCTCGGTCACCTGCGGCATGTCGCGCACGAAGTTCACCCACTCGCGCACGCCGCACGAGTTGATCCGGCGGATCTCGGCGAGCTGGAACACGACCGGCCCGCGCAGGCGCTTCTTGAGCTCCCCGAAGTCGGCGTTCTCGTCGATCTCGCCGGTGAACTCGACGATCGTCAGGCCCGGCCGCTCGCGCAGCTGCCAGGACAGCGCGACCGAGTCGCTCATGTCGAACCTTCCTTCCCCGTCGTGCGCATCGGCCGCGGCTACTCCATCCGATCCGGCGGCTTGGTGAAGTGCTGCTCGACGTCGGTGCGGGCGGTGTCGTCGAGCGTCGGCGGCTCGACCAGCACGTCCTTGGCGTCGAACCGCACCGGCTCCGGCGCGGCGAACACGCCCTTCTTGACCGTCTTGCCCATCCGTCCGGCCAGGCCCGAGTACGCGCCCTTGTTCGCGGACGCCCAGCTCGCGATCGCGCCGCCACCGCCGTATCCGGTGACCGCGCCCTCGACCTTCTTGGACAGGTCGCCGGCGAGCTTGCCGTTGACCTGGACGAACGCCGGGTTCGGCACCGAGCCGGTGTCGAACACCTTGGTGAGGCCCTTGGCCGAGCCGACCGGCGCGAACACCGCCTGCGCGCCCTTGTACGACACGACCTCGGCGACGGCGGCGTTGAGGTCCGGCTTGCCGACGCGGCCGCCCCAGAAGCTCGACGCGACCTCGGACTCGAGCATCGCGTTGTCGATGAACCCGTTGTCGTTGCAGCCGGTGTCGACGTGGGCGAGCTTCTTGCCCTCGAGCGCCTTCATGTCGGCGCCGAGGCTCGAGTAGAGCGCCCAGCTCCGGCTGGTGCCGCCGCCGATCGTCGCGTTGGCGAGCAGCTTCCAGCTCGAGCTGGTCGCGTAGCACTGGCCCTCGACGATCGCGAAGTCGACGTTGCCCTTCTTGAGGGCGCCGAAGCTGGCGAAGTTCTGGGCCTCGGTCTTGACGCCGGTCGCGGCCTCGATCGACTTGGCGAGGCCCTGCACGTACTGCAGGCGGGCCTGGGCGTTCGAGAACTCGACCGTCGGGGCGTAGATGCCGACCTTGAGCACCGAGGGCGCCTGCTGGCTCTGCGCCGGGCGGAACGCCAGGAACAGGCCGCCGGCGGCGACGACGGTGACGAAGGCGGAGATGGCGGCTTTGCGCATGGTCGTCTCCGTTGTCCTCAGTTGAACCCGTAGATGCGCTTCTTGGCGTCGATCCACTTCGACAGGTCCTTGCCCGCGGCGCCGCGGGCCTTGGCCTTGGTCCACGCCTCGTAGGCGTCCTTGGCCTTGCCCTGCTGGTCGTAGAGGATGCCCAGGTTGACCAGCGCCTCGGGCGGCGAGCCGCCCAGGCCCTCGAACACCTTGATCTGCTTGGTGCCCATGTCGAGCACGGCGCGGTTGTGCTCGATCCGCCGCTTCATGTCCCCGTCGGCGTACTTGGCCGCGGAGCCGAGCGCCTTGGACGCCTTGCCCTCGCTGCCGTTCTTCCAGTGGTCGTAGGCGACGAACTCGTACGACGACGCGATCAGGTCCTTGATCTTCTGCGCGAACGAGCCGCTGGCGCCCGACTGCAGCTTCTCGAACTCGGTCGCCGCGGTCTGGCGCTGCGCCGGGGTGCCGGCGCGGTAGTTGGAGTACGCGGCGAAGAACTGGCTGCCGTTCTTGCTGTACGGCGGCTTGAGGTACGCGGCCTGGTTGCCCTTGCCGGCGAGCGCCTTGAACAGCTTCGCGGCCTCGCCGGTGTCGCCCTTGTCGAGCGCGGCGAGCGCGAGGCTGAACTCGAACGCGAGCGGCTCGATGCCCTTGAGCAGCTTGGGCTCGCGCGACGCGCGCTCGAAGTCGCTGTAGGCCTCGCCGCTCTTGCCGTCCTTCATGTTGCGCCAGCCGCGCTTGAACAGCGCGACTGCGAGGTTGCGCTTGGCGGCCTCGAGGATCCGCGGCTCCTGCTGCGCGAACTGCACCGCGTCGGTCAGGTTCGACACCGCGGCGTCGAGGTTCTGGTCCCAGGTGAGCGGCGCCCACTCGGTGTAGATCTCCGCCTGCATCAGGTTGTCGTTGAGCTTCTTCACCTCGCGATCGGCGATCGCGTAGTGCTCGGCGGCCTTCTTCCGGTCCGGCTTGTCGACGCACAGCCAGGTGCGCGCGGTCAGCCGGTGGTAGCTGACGCGGTAGGTGTCGTTGTCCTTGAGCCCGGCGAGCAGCTTCTGCGCGCGCTCGCACTGGCCCTGCTTGAGATCGACGACCGCGCGGTTGAGCCGCAGCGACGCGTCGTTCTCGTCGACCTTGCCGGCCTCGGCGAGCAGCTCCTCGACCTGCTTGTACTCGCCCTTGGTGAACGACTGGTACGCCTGGAACGTGATCGTCTGGACCAGCAGCCGGCGGTTCTGGACGTCGGGCGCGAGCGCCACGGCCTTCTCGAACCGGTCGCGCGCGTCCTTGACCTTCTTGAGGTTATAGGACGCCTTGCCGGCGACCACGAGCACGGCCTTGCGGGTGGCGGCGGGCTGCTTGTCGAAGTCTTTCCGCCCGGCGAGCTGATCGGCGATCTTGAGCGCCTCCTTGTCGTCGCGCGTCGCCAGGTGCGCGTCGGCGAGCGCCGCGCCGATCTGGACGTCGCCCGTCTCCTTGTAGCCCGACGCGAGGCGCTCGATCGCCGCGGCGTAGTCGGGCTTGGGCAGGCTCTTGTACGTGAACCCGAGCTTGATCAGCAGGTCCGTCTTGAGCTGCCCCCGCAGGCTCGGCATCTTCTCGGCCTTGAGGTAGTACTCGAGCGCGCGCTCGTAGCTGCTCTCCTGGAAGTACGTGTCGCCGATCAGGATCTGGCCCTTGGCCTCCTTGGGCTTGACCTTGGTGTACTCGGTCGCCGCGGTGCGGGCCCGGGCGTACTGCTTCTTGTTGACGTACGCGCGGGCGAGGTTGAACCACGCCGACGCGTTGGCGTCGACGCGCCGCGGATCGCGCACGATCTTCTCGCACACCGTGATCGCCTGGTCGTACTTGCCCAGGCCGGTGTACGCGGCGCACAGCCCGTTCTCGGCGTTGACCAGCGCGTGGCGACGCTTGGAGTGCTTGCGCTGGAGCGTGTCGAACTGCTCCTCGGCGCCCTTGTAGTCGCCCTGGGACAGCAGCGCGAAGCCGAGGCGCGCGCGCGGCAGCACGTCGTTGGCCTCGAGCTCGGCGGGACGGTGCGCGAGGTACGCCTTGTAGGCCTTGATCGTCTTGGCCGCGTCGCGTGCCGCGTAGTACTCGCCGAGCAGCAGCTGCGCGGCGTAGGAGCTGTCCTTGGCCGCGACCGCCTTCTCGGCGACGGGGATCGCGTCGCCCTTGCGCCCGAGCTGCCACAGGATCACCGCCTCCTGCTCGAGCAGCTCGGCCGCGTCCGGGTGGGTCTTGCGCGCGACCTCGCGCAGGAACTTCAGCCCGCCCTCGAGGTCCTTGAGGTTGATGAAGATCGCCGCGCGCTTGGCGTACGCGCCGGGCGTCACCTGCGACGGGTACTTCTTGATCGCGCGGTCGTAGGCGGCGCCGGCCTTGCGCCACTCGCCGTCCTCGAAGTGGCGATCGCCCTCGCGCAGGTCGTCCTCGACCTGCGCGGCCGCCTCGCGCGGCGCGAGCACGACCGCCGCGACGGGCGCGGCGAGCGCGACCACCGCGAGCAGCCTCGCGAGCGCGCCGATAGTCCTGTTGGCTCCAGATGTCGGTCGCATCGAATGTCCCCCTTCGTCGATGCTGTCAGTGCATCTTGCCGATGACCAGCGTGATGTCGTCCTTGCGCAGGGTCTCCCCGAAGAACCCGCCCGCGTCCGCCACCACCGCGTCGCGGATCTCGCCCGGCTCGAGCGCCGCCGCGCGCCGCACGGACGCGCGGAACCGCTTCTCGCCGTACTCCTCCCCCGTCGCGTTCTCGCACTCGACGATCCCGTCCGTGTACCAGACGAGGATGTCGCCGGGCGCGAGGTCGGTGGTCTTCTCCTCGTACTTCGACTCGCGGAGGTCACCGAGGCGGTTGCCGCGGATCATCAGCGAGCCGAACTCGCCCTTGCCGTCCTCCCCGATCCGGTAGAGGTACGGGAAGTTGTGGCCGGCGTTGGCGTACGTGATCGTGCGCTTCTTGGGGTCGATGATCGACGCGAAGCACGTCATCACGAACTTGCGCTTGGCGCTCTCGAAGATCGCGTAGTTCATGATCTCGAGCAGCTTCGACACGGTCACGTCGTCGTTGTACTGGCTGCGCGCGACGTCGCACGCCGCCTTGGCGGCGGCGGTGATCATCGCCGACGGCACGCCGTGGCCGGTGACGTCGCCGACGACGATCAGGATCTTGTCGCCGACCAGCTCGTGCCAGGTCCACCAGTCGCCACCGCACTGCGACGCCGGCTGGAAGTACCCGGCGAGGTGGAAGTTGCTCTTGACGATCGGCTCGTTCGACGGGACGAGCGTCTCCTGGATCGTGCGCGCGACCTCGAGCTCCTTCTCCATGTGCGCCTTCTCGGCGGTCTGGTGGAGCAGCACGACGATCTGGTCGGCCATGAAGTTGAAGTTCTCGGCGAGGATGCCGAGCTCGTCGGTCGACTTGACCTCGACGCGCGCCTCGAGATCACCGCGGGCGATCTGGTCGGCCTTCCACGCCAGCAGCTTGATCGGCTTGGAGATCTGCAGGCCCTGGAAGATCGCGAGCAGCGTGCCGATCAGGACGAACAGCGCGCCGACGACGCCGGTGCGGACGGCGGCCTTGTAGGACGCGTCCTCCTTCTCCTTCTCCGCCTCCTTCGCGAACTGATCGATCGGCGAGACGTCGTACTCCATGACGACGTAGCCGCGGCGGTTGTCGCCCGGCTCGTCGGCGAGCGCGGTCTCCGCCGTCGGCTCCTCGTTGTAGAAGACCGGGTAGGCGAACGCGATCGCCTTCTTGCCATCCTCGGTCAGGTCGAACGCGGCGGTGGCGACCTTCTGCTTCTGCCACACCTCGATCGCCTTCTTCCACGTCACCTCGTCGTCGCGCACCGGCAGGTGCTGCTCCGGCGTGCCGGGGTACGCGGAGTGATCGCAGCCCTGCGCGTTCTCGGTGCGGCAGTAGCTGATCACCTGCTTGCGGTTGTCGAGGACGTAGACGAGCCGCAGGCTCGCGTCGCGCTTGCCGATGTAGTCGAGCACCGTCTGGATCGAGCCGTCCTGGCCCGCGGTGATCAGCTCGATCAGCGACGCCGCGATCAGCTGGGTGTTCGCCTCTGCCTTCGCCGTGATGCCCTCGCGATAGAGCTCGACCTTCTTCTGGGTCGACTCGTCGTGGACCCCGCGGATGTTGATCACGTTCAAGACGCCGAAGCCGACCACCGTCAGCAACACCAGCAACGTCGACGTCAGGATCATCTTGACCGAGATGCTCGGCCCCGACCGTTTTGCCATGGCTTGTCGATAGTTTACGCCCGTACGGATCGACACGTCAACGAACCGACTGAAACCACCTCGCCCCGTCGGTCGATTCGTTGCCGGAGGCGGTCGGGGCAGGTGGGCCCAGGGGGCACACGACCGCGCGGCGGCCGCGCGCGCGGCCCGGCATTTCGTGGCCGCGCGCGCGGTCTGATACGATCGCCGGGATGGACGTCCACCCCGCGCTCACCCAGTTCCTCGAGCAGTTCAAGCGGGTCAACAACGCGATCGTCGACAGCTACTTCATCGTCGACACCGAGCGCCGCATCGTCGACTTCAACCGCGCGTTCTTCGCGATGCTGCCGCGCCAGGTCGCGCGCGGGCTCAAGGGCAAGAAGTGCTACGAGGTCGTCGAGCTCAACATCTGCAAGTCGGAGTGCATCGCCCAGCAGTGCTGGACCGACAACCGCCACGTCCGCCTCGACGAGATCAGCGGGATGATCCTCGGCGACAGCGAGGCCAAGCAGATGCGGTTCATCCTGTCGGCGGTGCCGATCACCGACGACGCCGGCCACAGCGTCGGCGCGCTGGAGATCCAGCGCAACGTCACCGACGAGGCCGTCGTCCAGGTGAAGTACCAGGAGATGCTCGAGACCGAGGCGCGCGAGCGCGAGCGCCTCGCCAACCAGATCCGCGCGCGCACGCGCGAGCTGCTCGAGACCAACCAGCTCCTGCTCAAGACGCAGAAGGAGCTGCTCGCCTACAAGAAGGGCCTGCAGGTCTGAGCCGCCGGCGCCGCGGACGCCGCCGGTCCCGAGCGAGCGCGCGGCGCCAACGAGCCGCCCCCGTCCCGCTCACCCCGAGCAGCGCCGAGCGCCAGCGAGGCGCGTGTCGACGGGCGCGTCGGCGCCGGCGCGGCTACTTCCCGCTCAGCAGCAGGAACGCGAGCACCGCGATCGCGACGAGCAGGACGCCGACGAGGATGTAGATCACCGCGCTCGACTTCGGCTGCACGACCGGCGCGCGCTCCGCGATCGCCGCGGCGGCGCCGGTGCCCGGGTTCGTCCCCGGGTTGGTCCCGAACCCCGGGCGCGTGCCCGGGTTGGTGAACGTGCCCGAGGCGCGCAGGCCCACGCCGGTGGTGCCGCCCGGGTGGGTCGGCAGCTTCGGGCTCGACCCCGACGCCGAGCGCATCGACGGCTGGCTGCCCGGCGAGGTGCGCGAGATCGACGGCAGCGACGGCACGCTCGGCAGCGACGACACCGACGCGCCGGACAGGCTCGTCGTGCCGACGCGCGAGCGGATCTTCGACTTCTCGCCCTCGGCGGGCGCGAACTCCTTGATCACGCCGTTGATCTTCTCCGGCTCCGCGACCTTCTTCTGGTTCGACAGGAACGCGAAGTACGAGTCCGGCATGTCGTCGAAGTCCATGACCAGATCGCACTCGTCGCACCGGCAGGTCGGCGGCTCGTGCGGCGGCGGACCCATGTCCGCGGCCTCGACCAGCAGCACCTTCTCCTCGTCGCACTCCGGGCAGAAGTACGGGACGTAGAAGCTCTTCACCACGCCGGTGCCGGTGAAGTTGTTGACCAGGTTGATCTGCGCGACGATCGCCGGCGAGCACTCGACGAGCACGACCTTGGTGGTGTTCGACTCGAGCTTGCCGAGCCAGTTCACCCAGTCGCGCACGCCGCACGAGTTGATGCGCTCGATCTCGCCCAGATCGATCACGGCGGTCCCCGGCGGGATCTTGTCGACGAGATCGGCAAGCTCGTTGTCCTCGTCGATGACGCCGGTCAGCTTCACGTAGCTGATGTCATCGCGATGATGGACCGCGGCTTGGAACTTCTGACTCATGGGAGCTCCGCCATCATGTAATTCCAGTAGGCCGAATTACAACAGTAGCCGGGAACCACGTTAGAGAAAAGTCTATCCCCAATTCGCCGTGGTGATCCACTGCACCTCCCCGAATTCATGGGCGACCAGCCTCTCCCTGTCGAAGTTCCGATGTAGGTCTGCACGCGAGCTTCACGGTGTGGGCGCCGCCACCGTCGACAGCGCGTCCCGCGCCCGGTGGTAGTCGTCGCTGAGGAAGAACCGCACGAGATCGGCGCCGCCGAGGACCGCGCCGAGGGCGACGGTCGCCTCCTGCGAGCCGAGGTGGCCGAGGTTCTCGCCGGAGACGCGCGCGATCATCCACGACGCGGCCGCGAAGTCGTCGCACGCGAGCAGACCGCCGCGCTTGGCGCAGGCGATCATCCCGTCGATCCACGCCTCGGTGTCGAGGTCGCGGCCGCGGCCGACGTGGCGCTCGAGCACCTTCACGGCGCGCTTGGGCAGCGCGCGGACGAAGTCGTTGGTCGGCCCCGCGCGCTCGGCCTCGGGCAGCAGCAGCGCCTTGAGCAGCGAGCCCAGCTCCGCGCGCTGGCGCCGGCCGAGGTGGAGTAGCAGCGCGTAGCCGCCGCGGATCGCCTCGTGGGCCCAGCCCAGCAGGTAGCGCCGCGACGGATCCGGCTCCGCCATCAGCGCGCGGTCGACGACGATCATCTTGCGCGGGAACGCGGTGACGACGACGTTGCCCGGCACCTTGTCGCCGATGTAGAGGTCGGCCTCGACCGAGTACATCCGCGCGATGTCGGCGATCGAGACCTTGAGCGCCGGATCCTCGAGGGTCTGGACCGGCACGAGGTTCTCGCCGAACCCGGGCTGCGGGAACAGCGCCGACACCTCCTGCGCCATCGCGGTGAACACCTCGCCGAGCGCGTCGCGGGCGGCCGCGGTGAGCAGCAGGCGCTGGCGCAGCTCGTCGTCGAGCGACCGCCGCAGCGGCTGGTGCGCGAGCATCGAGCGCGCCTTGGCCGCGGCGCCGCGGTCGGCGTCCTCGGCGAAGCCGAGCTGCTCCATCACCGACAGCACGCGCGCGGCGCGGTCGAACTCGCCGAGCCGGGTGTAGAACGACGACAGCAGCCGGTACGCGGGCGCGTGGTGGATGTCGCGGTCGATCACCTTGCGCAGCTCCGCGACCGCGCGCTGCGGATCGTCGATCGCGTAGATCTCGGCGAGCGCGACGCGGTCGGTCGCGTTGTCCGGCTCGACGTTGAGGATGCCGCGGTAGGCCTCGATCGCCGCCGGGCGGTCGCCCGAGGCGAGCAGGATCCGCGCGAGCCCGCGCTGCAGCGGCACCGCCGCCTGCGGGCCCGACGACGCCATCGCGGCGTGCGCGGCGTCGATCAGCAGCGTCTCGGCGGTGCGCTGGTCGCCGGTCTCGGCGGCGCGCCGCGCCAGGGCCAGCGCCGGCGGCGCGTAGCCCGGGTCGTACTCGATCGCGCGGCGGTACTGCGAGGTCGCGCCGCGGACGTCGCCGGACACCTCGATGATCCGCCCGCGGTAGTAGTAGAAGCGGGCCAGGCTCTCCGGCGTGATCGTGTTGCCGGGCGCGGCGGCGAGCTCGATCACGCGCTCGACCGCGGCGCGCGCCTCGGTGTGGCGCCCGAGCAGGTACTGCTCCTGCGCCATCCGGTAGTACGCCTCCTGGTGGGTCGGCGCGAGCCGCAGGACCTCGCGCAAGACCGAGATCGCGCGGTGCGGGTCCATCTCGCAGTCGGCGTGGATCTCGGCCTGGCGCATCATCGCGGTCAGGCGGACCTCGTCGGTGAGCACCGACGCGCCGTCGGCGTGGCGGGCGGTGCCGGCGCGCTCGAGGAACCGCACGATCGCGTCGACCGCGTGGGTCCACCGCCGCATGTTGCAGTGCAGGTCGACGAGCGCCTGCATGATCGTGAAGTCGGTGGGCGCGAGGCCGACCGCCTCCTGGTACAGCGCCTCGGCCGCGTCGAGGTCGCCCTCGCGCTCCTTCATCACGGCCTGGGCGACGCGGACGCGCGCGACCAGCGCCGCGGCCTCGTCGCGCTTCTTGTACAGCTTGTCGAGCTCGCGGTAGGTCGCGTCGAAGTCGTAGGCGTCGGGGTGGCGCTTGGCGAGCTCGCCGAGGGTGTCGAGCGATGACACGTTGTCGGGCTTGATCTCGAGCGCGATGATCAGGCTCTCGGCGGCGCCGCGCGGGTCGCCGGTCATCTGGAACACGACGCCGCGCTTGCGATAGAACTCCGACCGCGTGTTCGGGTCGCCGTCGCGCATCGCCTTCTGGGCGAGCGCCTGGGCCAGCGGCAGCGCGCGCTGCCACTCGCCGGCGTCGAACCAGTGCTCGAACAGCGACTGGTTCGCCGGCAGACACTCCGGGTCGACCGCGAGCGCGCTCTCGTAGTAGTGCATCGCGCGATCGGGCTGGCCGAGCCGCTGCTCGTAGATCCGGCCGATCTGCGCGAACACGCCCGCGCGCTCCTTGTCGTCCTGCCACAGCTTGACCTCGAGCTCGAGGGTCTGGATGACCCGCGGCCAGTCCTCGCGGCGGCGGTAGAGGTCGCGCAGGCCGTGGACGGCCGGCAGGCACGAGGGCGACGTCTTGATCGCCGCGTCGTAGTAGCGGATCGCGTCCTCTTCCTTGCCGAACTTGGCCTCCATGACGGAGCCGCACTTGAAGTACAGCAGCGCCTTGAGGTTGCGGTCGGTGGTGACGCGGATCTGGCGGCGGGTGACGTCGATGAACTCGGCCCACTGCTCGGTCGACTCGTAGATCCGGCCGAGCGCCTCGAGCGCCTCCTTGTTGCCGGGCGCGATCTCGAGGATCCGCAGGTAGTGCTCGATCGCCTTGGCCTCGTCGCGCAGACCCTCCTCGCAGATCTGCGCGATCCGGCGCAGCAGCGAGGTCGCGGCGTCGCCGGCCGGCGCCGTGTTGAGGCGCAGCCGGAGCACGTCGACGAGCTTGCCCCAGTCGCTGGCGCGCTCGTAGAACCGCTCGAGCGCGTCGAGCGCCTCCTGGTCCGACGGGTCGACGTCGAGGATCGCCTGGTAGATCCGGGCCGCCTCGATCGAGTCCTTGATCTTGGCGCCGGCGATCCGCGCGGCGCGGCGCAGCGAGTCGAGGCGGCGCTCGTCGTCGCGGGTCAGCCCGGCGCGCAGCTCGTACGCCTTGACCAGCGCGGTCCAGTCGTTCTTCTGCGAGTAGATCGACTCGAGGAACTTCACCGAGGTGTCGTTCTCGGGATCGAGCTCGACGACGCGCATGTACGAGCTCGCCGCGGCCTCCTGCTCGCCCAGGTACTGGAGCTGGACCTGGCCGCGGCGGGCGTAGAGATCACCGAGCCGGTAGGCGCGGATCTGGCCGTTCTCGACCATCCCGATCGCGGTGTCGTAGAGGTGCATCGCCGACGTCCACCGCTCGTGCGAGTAGCACAGCTTCTCCATCGCCGTGAACGTCGCGCGGTCCGACGGATCCGCGGTGAACGCCGCCATGAACGCGGTGATCGCGCCGTCGACGTCGCCGCGGGTGTGCTTGACCTCGGCGATGCGCGAGAACAGCTGCGCGCGCTCGCGCGGATCGCCGGTGCCCTCGGCGCGCAGCTCGAGGATGCGGAGCAGGTCCTTCTCGCGGCCGAGCCGGTCGTAGAGCGCCTCGAGCGCCGCGAGCGCGCCGGCGTGGCCGGGCTGGCGCTCGAGCACGCCCTCGTAGGCGAGCGCGGCGTCGCCGGGCTTGCCCAGCTTGTCGCGGCGCAGCTCGGCGAGCTTGACCAGCAGCGCGGTCTGGCGGTCGACCGCCGACGACGGCAGCGCCGACAGCTCGCGCTCGAGCGCGACCGCGAGCTCGGGCCAGCGCTGGCTCTGCTCGAGCACGCGCACCAGCTCGCGGTGGGCCTGATCGTTGATCGGGCCGCTCGCCGCCGAGATCTGGAGCATCCGCGCGGCGCCGTCGAGGTCGCCGAGCTTGTGCTCGTAGAGCTGCGCGAGCGAGGTCGCGAGCCGCGCCTTCTCGGACGGCGACGACACCGCGTCGAGCTCGGCCTGGCGGACGGTGGCGAGCTCGCCCCACTCGCCGAGGTGCTCGAGCGCGTCGGCGAGGATCCGCAGGTTGGCCGGGGTCGACGGCGCGCGGCGGTACGCCTGCGCCAGCTCGGCCCACCGCCCCGAGGCGCGCGCGATCCGCTCGACGCCGGCGAGCGCGGGCGCGTTGTCCGGCTCGAGCTGGAGCACGTCGAGGAACGCCGCCAGCGCCTCGACCGAGTCGGCCTTGCCGTCCTGGACGAGGCGCGCGACCTCGAGCTGGATCTGCAGGCGGCGCGGGACGTCGACGCCGCGCCCGAGCTCGGCGCGCAGGACGTCGAGCAGGCGATCGGACCGGCGCGCCTTGCGGTGCAGCGACGCCTGGGCGCGCAGCGCGTCGAGCAGCTGGCCGTCGGCGCGCGACGCGCGGTCGTACGCGCTGAGCGCGGCCGCCTCGTCGTTGCGCTTCTCCTCGATCTGGCCGATCTCCATCAGCAGCACGGCCTGCTTGCGGGGATCCTTGGTGAGCTCGACCGCGCGCTGGCGCAGCTCGACGCTCTTGTCCCACTGGCGCGCGAGGTCGTAGAGCTTGGCGAGCTCGTGGTGCGCGCCCGGGTCGTCGGGCGAGGCGGCGAGCGCCTGCTCGAGCACCTGCCGGGCCTTGCGCGCGTCGCCGAGCTGCTCGTGGAGCAGCGCGCCGTACTCGCGCAGCAGCCGGACGCGGGTGTCCTCGTGCGCGACGAGCTGGGTCAGCTCGGCCAGCACCTGGCCGACCTCGCGCCACCGCGCGGTCTTGCGGTAGATCGCGACGAGCGCGGCGCGGCTGGCGGTGTCGCGCGGCGCCTGGCGCGACGCCGCGACGAACGACTCCTCGGCCTCGAGCGGACGGTTGCGCGACAGGTCGATCGCGCCGGCGGCGCACAGGATCGCGGCGGCCGCGCGCTTGTCGCGGATCTGCGTCGCCGTCGCCCGGTACAGGTCGGCGAGCTTGTCGCGCTCCTTGGCGCGGCGGTACAGGCGCGCGAGGTGCTCGGCCTCGGCCAGCCGCGGCGGCCCGGCCGGGCGCTCGTCGATCATCGGCGCGAGGACGGCGGCGGCGCGCGGCAGGTCCCCCAGGCGCGACTCGATGATCGCCGCGGCGCGCCGCAGCGCCGCGCGCTGGCCGTCGGCGGCCTGGGCCTCGAGCTGGACGACCGCCGCGGCGGGATCGGCGATCAGCGTGAGGCGCTCGAGCGCGCGCTGGCCGCTGGTGGTGCGGGCGCGGGCCATCGCGTCGCGCGCGGCGTCGAGCGCGGCGACCGGCTCGCCGTGCGCGTCGAGCAGCTCGAACGCGCGCCACGCGTGCGCCGCGGTCAGCCACGCCGGCGCCGCGGCGGGCGCGGTGCGGACCAGGTCGCGGCGGCGGGCGCCGGCGTCGCGCCACCGGCGGTCGACGGTCGCGTGCCACACCAGGGTCGCCGCGGCGAGGCGCGGGCCGAACCCGGCGACGTCGCCGGTCGCCTCGGCGAGCCGCGCCAGGGCGCCGTCGTCGGCGACGCCGCGCGCGCGCCGCTCGAGCGCGGCGAGGTAGCGCCAGGCCGCGGCCTCGGTCGCCGCGCCGGGCTCGCCGTCGAGCACCGCGAGCTTGCGCGCCGCGAGGTCGACGACGCGGGCGTCGCCGGACGCGAGCGCGGCGTCGAGCGCGACGTCGATCAGGCGGAGCCAGTGCGCGAGCGCGGGCGTGCCGCGCGCGCGCTCGACCGCGCGCTCGCCGCGGGTGAGCGCGGTCATCGCCAGATCGATCGCCGCGGCCGGATCGGCCTTGCGATCGAGCAGCAGCGCGGCCGCGTCGGCGAGATCGTCCGCGGTGGCCTGGGCCGAGCGCGCGGCCTCGACCGCGCCGGCGACCACGCCCTCCCACTCGCCGCCGACGGCGCGCGCGGTGGCGCTGAGGTAGCGCAGCTCGGCCAGCAGCTCGGCGTCGCCGCCGAGGTCGACGCCGTGGGCGGCGGCGGTCGCGGCGCGGTGCGCGTCGCCCTTGCGGTAGAGCCACGCCTCGGCGGCGTCGCGCAGCAGCACGAGGCGCTCGCGCGGATCGGTGACGCCGTCGGCGAGCGCCTGCGCGCGCTCGAGCTCGGTCGCGTCGGTGCCGGGCGTGTCGAGCCCGGCGATCGCGTGCGACAGCGCGAGCCGCGGCGTGAGCGGGTGGCGCTCCGCCAGCTCGAGGTAGCGCGCGGCGTCCTCCTCGTCCTCGAGCACGTCCCACGCGATCAGCGAGAGGCGGACGTTGAGGTCGGCGAGGCGCTCGTCGGCGTCCTCGCCGCCGGACAGCAGCGCCTCGGCCTCGGCCGCGACCAGCTCGACGATCTCGTCGACGAGGATGGAGGAGTTGGGCAGCGAGAACGGGCGCGTGGTGTCGCCGTCGTCGGACGCGGCGCCGCCCGGGAGATCCTCGATCCCCGTGCCCGGCGCGGTGCCGGGGCCCGTGCCCGTGGGCGGCGGGCTCGTCGGGGGCGGCGGCTGGCGCGCGCCGAGCGGGCGCGCCGGCGGCGGGCCGGCCGGGATCGGCGAGGTCGCGACCGGCGCGTCGCTGGGAGCGGCGTGGGCGGCCGGCGCGACCGGCGGGGCCGTCGGCGACGCGGCCGGCGACGGCGGCGGCGTGCCGAGCGTCGTCGGTCCCGACGCCGGCACCGACGGCGCCGGCGCCGGTGGCGGCGTCGCGGACGCACCCGTGGCGCCCGGCGTCGCCGGTGGGGACGACGCGCCCGGCGCGCCCGCGGCGGGCGCACCTGCGGGTTGCCCCGGACGGCGCGGCAGCGTCGGGATCGGCGGCGGCGGTGGGCGCACCGGCCGATCGCTCGAAGGAGGGTCCGCCATTCGACGACCCATCGTATCAGGGCTTACGACGGTTTCGCCACTCCGCGCCCGTCGTGTTGCGCACCCCGCGCGATCGCGTCGGGCTCGGCCGGCGCCGCTCCGGGTTGCTCGCCGCGTGCGAGCCGCGCCTACCCTCGCCCACGTCGAACGATCGACGTGGGCGCGCGACGCTTGTTTGACCCCGTTCGTCGCGGTTCGCTATCCTCTGTGCGAATGACCGCGGCGGCCCACGCTGTTCCTCGCGCCGTATGCGTCACCGGGAGCCTGCAGCTGCGTCGCACGCTGCGCCGCACGCTCGGCGCCGTCGGCAGCCAGGTCGAGTTCCACGACTCGCCCGACGCGGTGCCCGCGGGCGACACCGCGCTCGTCGTGATCGACGGCGCGACGAGGCGCGCGCTCGCGCCCGGCCAGCTCGAGGCGCTCGCCGGCAGCGCCGGGCTGATCGTCCTGGGCGACTCGATCGAGCACGACGACGTCGTCGCGATGCTGCGCGGCCGCGGCGTCGACCACGTGATCGCCGACGCCGACGAGCCCGACGACACCGAGATCGTCGTGACGTCGGTGAAGCTGCTGTCGGGCGATCTGTTCGGCCTGGAGAAGTACCTGGCGTGGGGCGTCCGCGTCGGCGAGCGCGTGGTGCGGACCTACGAGGCCAAGCGCGAGGCGATGGGCGAGGTGACTGGCTACGCCAAGGAGGTCGGCGCGCGCCGCCCGGTGATCGCCAAGATCGAGAGCGTCGTCGACGAGCTGCTGATGAACGCGCTCTACGACGCGCCCGCCGCGGCGGGCGGGACGCGGCCGCCGCCGGTGACCGGCAACGCCGAGCCGCCGCCCGAGGCGCGCGCGGTGCTGCGGTGGGCGTGCGACGGGCGCTACTTCGCGGTGTCGGTCGAGGACGCGTTCGGGGCGCTGCGCAAGGACGCGATCGTCGAGCACCTCTCGCGCGCGCGCAGCGAGCGCGGGCGGCCGCGCCCCGGCCACGAGGGCAACGGCGCGGGCCTCGGCCTGTACTTCATCCTGTCGTCGGTGACCCGGTTCGTCGCCAACATCGAGCCGGGCAAGCGCACCGAGGTGGTGTGCCTGTTCGATCTCAAGCAGGCCGGGCGCGACGCCGACGCCTGCGCGCGCTCGCTCCACGTGTTCGGCGCGTAGCGCGGCGCCACGCCACGTCGCGGCCTCGTCACACGTCGCGCACGATCGCGAACGCGAGCGCGAGCGACGCCGCGATCCCGCCGGCGAGGATCGCCGCGCACGCGACCGGATCCGGCGCGGTCGCGATCACCGGGCCGGCGCCCAGCGCGGGGTACAGCACGGCCCACGTCGCGACGTACGCGCGCTTGGCGGCGCGCACGTGCGCCGGCTCGATCGGCAGCGTGCGCACGAACGGCAGCTCGATCGGCCGGCTCGTCATGCGGCGCGCCATCGCGACGCCGTAGGCGATGAAGCCGGCGACGAGCACGCCGACCCACGGCGCCGCGGCGGCGGGCCCCGACGCGGCGACGATCCACAGCGCGATCGTCGTGGCCGCGCCCGTCACCATCGCCATCGGGAACCGCCGGCGCATCAGCCGCGCGTCCTTGGCGTGGACCAGCGCGCCGCCGGGCGCGAGCCGGCCGCCGATCGCGCGCTCGAGCGCGGTCGGGCGGTGGATCTCGAGGTGGGCGAGGCGCTGGACGTCGAGCGCCGAGACCTCGCGCACCGCCTGCGGCATCACCGCCGGCGCGGCGCGCCGCGCCAGCACGACACCGACGACGCCGGCGCCGGCGAGCCCGGCGAGCCACGGCGCGGGCGGTCCGACGACCGAGGTCGCGGCGCCCGCCGCCCACCCGCCGGTGCCGAGGATCAGCAGCACGACCGCGGCGGCCGCCAGGCCGGGCAGCCCGCCGAGCCACACCGTCGGGGGTGCGCGCAGCTCGCCGCCGCCCATCGCGGCGACGAGCGCCTCGGCCTTGTCGCTCGCGACGATCGCGCCGCCGGCGAGCGCGACCGCCGGCAGCAGCAGCGCGGTCGCCGTCGCGACCGCGCCCCACAGCGCGAGGTGACGCGCCGCCACCTCGGGCGCCTCGAGCGCGAGCGCGGCGGCGCACGGGACCGCGACGACCGCGGCGCGCGCGGTCGCGCGCAGCGTCCGGACCAGCGCGACGTCGAACAGCGCGCCGCCGGGGATCGGCAGCCGCGCCCACAGCGGCGCGTCCGGGCGCCAGTACATGCGGAACGACGTCCCGAGCATGACCCACAGGTGGGAGACGCCGAGCGCGAGCAGCGCCAGCCGGCTCGCCGCCGCGACGTCGGCGCGCGCCTGCGCGGCGACGGCGGCGGCGCCCCCGAGCCCGGCGAGCGCGATCAGCGCCGACGGCAGCCAACTCGCGCGCGCCGCGGCGCGGCGGCGCCGCGCGTCGAGGTCGCCCCACGCCAGCAGCTGGCGCGCGGTGATCGGCGCCGGGGCGGTCGTCGAGCCTCGGTCCCGGCTCGACGCGGTCGACGCGGCCGGGCTCACGGCTCGCCGTCCGCGACCTTCGACAGGTACAGCTCCTCGACCGCGCCCGCGCCGCCGGCGAGCACCGCGTCGAGCGCGTCGTCGGCGAGGTCGAGCACGAGCTTGCCCTTGTCCATGATCGCGATGCGGTGACACAGCCGCTCGGCGACGCCGAGCAGGTGGGTCGACATCAGCACCGCGACGCCGCGCGCGGCGGTCGCGAGCAGCACCTCGCGGGTGGCGCGCGCCGCGTGCGGGTCGAGGCCGTTGAGGCTCTCGTCGAGCAGCACGACCCGGACGTCGCCGACCAGCGCGGCGGCGAGCCCGACCCGCTGGCGCATGCCGAACGACAGCTCGCGGCACGGGCGCTCGGCGATCCCGCCGAGGCCGAGGTCGTCGAGCAGCTTGCGCTGGCCGGCGGTGTCGCGATCGCCGCGCGCCTCGGCGACGAACGCGACGTGCTCGGCGACGGTGAAGTACTCGTACAGCGACGGCGGCTGGTCGGCGAAGCCGACGCGCGCCTTGGCCGCGAGCGGGTCGCGCTGCAGGTCGACCCCGCCGATCGTGATCGTGCCGGCGCTGGGCAGGATCGCCCCGGCGACGGCGAGCAGCGCCGTGCTCTTGCCGGCGCCGTTGGGGCCGAGCAGCCCGACGATCTCGCCGGGGCGCAGCGCGAACGTCAGCCCGTCGACGGCGACGCGGCGGCCGTAGTGGACGATCAGCCCGTCGATCTCGAGGACCGGCGCGGCGGTGGCGGAGGGCTCGGCGGTCACAGGCGCGTGCGTAGCACCCCGGCGGGGATCACCAGTAGTAGATGATGCGGTAGATGACGCGGGCCTGCCCGCCCGCCGGGACCGTGGTCCGCATCGCGACCTTCTGCGGCCCCTCCTTCGTGATCGCCGCGCCGACGTTGTGGTAGGGCAGCGTCCAGTTCAGGCCGCGGTAGAGGTGCTCGCGCACCGTGACCTCGACCGGGTGGTCCGCGGTCGAGGTCAGCGTGATCTCGAACTCCTCGATCAGCCGCTTGCCGTCCTCGTCGAGCGTGTACTCGCGGCGCGTCCGCTTGCCCTCGACGTGGCCGGCGCGCCCGACGGCGATCGACGTGGTCGGCGAGACCTCCTCGCTGCCGGAGCTGGCGCGCTCGAAGATCCGCGCCTCGCCCAGCGGCGTCAGCGCGCCGCTGCGCGTGCGCTCGACCAGGCGGACCCGCCCGGCCGGCAGGCCCTCGGGGATCCGCGCGGCCTTGAGATCGACGTCGAAGCTCTGGGACACCGCGGTCGAGCGGCGGTCCAGCCCGTAGTCACGGGTGCGGATCGGCTCCTTGCCGGTGAGGTTGCTCTCGTCGCCGACCGGGTCGTAGACGAGGGTCGCGCGGGCCGGCAGCTCGTGCGCGGCGCCGAGCAGCGCGACCGCCTGCGCGCCGAGCGCGACGTCGACCGGGAACGGCAGCGCGGTGCGCGGCGTCGCCGGCGCGGCGACCGGCGCCGGCTGCTCGGCGCGCGGCTTGGTCGGGTCCGCCACCTTCTTCGGCGCGCGCCCACCGTTGCTGCTGGCGCCACCGGCGCCGCCGCCACCGCCGTCGAGATCGACCAGCTTCACCGGGCGCTCGCCGTCGATCAGCGTGATCGCCGCGTCGTCCCACGCCAGCCCGGTGGCGTTGTCGATGCCGAGGTTGCCGTGGAGCTGGGCGCGCCCGCGCCGGCTGTCCATCACCAGCGTGTAGTCGGCGCGCCACTTCAGGGCGCGCGTGACGTAGACGACCTCGAGCTCGACCTCGCCGGCCTCGCCCGGCGTCGCCTCGAGCTCGATCGCCGCGGCGTGACGCGCCGGCGCGCCGCCCGCGAGCCGGACGACGTGGTGGGGATCGAGCAGCGCGTGCAGCCCGCCGCGCTCGTCGACCAGGACGATCTGGTCGGGCGCGACCTCGGCGAGCGTGCCGCGCACGACGCGGTCGCCGTCGCGGACCTCGATCAGCTCGCCGCGGGTCAGCGCGGGCGCGCGTACGGTGGCCGACACCACCGCCGCGGCGCCGCGCACGACGCGGATCTCCAGGCCGCCGGCGTCGACGTCGACCGGCAGCGGGACGACGACCGTGCGCCGGCCGGTCCCCGCCGGCGCGACGTGGCGCTCGCGCACCAGCGCGCCGTCGCGGTACAGGGTCAGCGCGGCCTCGCCGGTCGACACGTCGCCACCGGCGCGCGCGGCGCCCGGGCCACGGGGCCGGGCCGCGCCGCCGCCGCCGCACGCCGCGACCGCCACCGCGGCGGCGAGCGCCGCGCCGCCGCTCCGTGCTGCCGCGCGCGTCACCACGAGTACTGGACGGTGTACGTGAACGTCTTCTTGCTGTTCGCGCCGAGCTTGACCCGGTACTCCTGGGTCTGCGTCGCGGCCTTGGTCCCGGTGACGTCCTCGGCCTCGATCCGCCAGTTGACCCAGCGGAACATGTACTCCTTGAGGATCACCTCGACGGGCTCCTTGCCCTTGTTCTCGACCTTGACCTCGACCTTCTCGCGCAGCGTCCGCGCGCGGTCGTCGTACTTGCACTCGACCTGACGACGCTCGCCGAACACCGCCTCGTCGGTGCCGAGCCGCAGCCGCGCGGCGCCGGTCGAGGCGTTGACCTTGAGGTTGTCCTCGCCGAGCAGCTCGACGCCGTCGCCCTTCTTCTTGAACACGCGGATCTTGCCCTCGGGCAGCACCGAGCCCTTGGTCGGGGTGTCGACCTCGAGCGCCAGCTCGCCGCGCGCCGTGTTGGGCTGGACGTACGTGTAGCAGTCCTGGTTGGGCTGGTACTGCCACTGCGGCGACTGGTCGAGCGTGGTCTCGTAGACGACGACGCGGCGCGACGCCATGCCGGTGCGCGCCGGCATCAGCTCGACCTGCACCGTCCCGCTCGCGGCGACCGTGACCTCGCGCGGCACCGTGAACGACACCGGCGGCGCCGACGGCGCGCGCTGGACGTAGCCGTAGCCGTACTGCGGCGGCGGCTGGGCCTGCGCCTGATCGAGGATGCCGGTGGTCAGCACCAGCTCCGCGTGCTTGAACTCGACGCCGGTGTCGTTGTGGATCGTCGCCCACGCCGACAGGTCGATCGCGCTCTTGGTCTCGTCGAGCGTCGCGGTGTAGTCCGCGTCCCACCGCAGGCCGGCGGTCCGGTACGACACCTCGACCTCCTGCTTGCCCGGCTTCTTGCTGACCACCTTCCAGATCAGCGTCGGCTCGGTCGCGAGCTGCTGGTCGCCGGCGGCGAGCTTGATGTCGAGCAGGCTCGGGCCGCGGCGGACGATCTCGACCGCGCGCGCGTTGCCCGAGCCGGTCTCGATCACCAGCGCCTCGCTGTCGACGGCGCGCAGCGTGCCCGTGATGTCGCCGCGCGACGTCGTCACCGTGATCTGCTTGTTGATGTAGCGCTTGAGCAGCTTCTCGGGCGAGCCGAGATCGTAGGCGTAGCGCTGCTCGACGACGGTGGTCCCCTTCGGATCGGTGACGCTGCGGAACTGGACGGTCGACGGATCGATCTGGCTCGACACGCCGGGGAACCGCAGCTCGCCCTCGGCCGCGACCTCGACGTCCCGGCGCTGCGCGACGAACGCGCCGTCGGTGGCGGCGCCGCCGTAGCCGTAGCCGCCATAGGGGTAGCCGTAGCCGTACGGGTTCGGCGGCGCCGCGGGCGCGCGCCAGATCGTGACGGTGGTGTGACGGTCCTTCGCGCTCGCCGCGCCGTCGGCGGCGGCGCCGCCGTGCGAGGCCATCGCGAGCACGGCCGCGCCCCCCAGGCAGACCAAGGAAGAGGTTCGCATCGCGGCGGAGCATAACGCGCACGCCGGTGCGGCGCCTGCCAGATGTGGCCCGAGGTGGCCAACTGTCGCGAGGGGGGCGTTATAGTGCCGGGCATGGCGCACCTCCGCGGCCTCGCCCCGTACGCCGACGCCGAGCGCGACCAGCTGATCGGTCGCGACCGCGATCGCGACGAGATCGTGAAGCTGATCACGGCGGACGGGGCCCGCGCGGGCCTGGTGTTCGGCGAGCCGGGCGTGGGCAAGACGTCGCTGCTCCACGCCGGCGTGCTGCCGGCGCTGCGCGAGCGCGGCGCGATCGTCCTGGTCTGCCACGACCCATCGTCGCCGGACCGCGCGTTCGCCGAGGCGCTGGCGCAGCTCGTCGGGACCGCGCCCAACCCGGGCGAGCACCCGCTCGGGTTCGTCGGCCGGATCGTCCAGGCCGCGCCCGCCAACCGCCAGTTCATCTTCGTGCTCGACGACGCCGACCTGGCGCTCGCCGCCGGCGGCGAGCAGGTCGCGGCCGAGCTCGCCGACCTGTTCTCGCGCGTCGTGATCCGCTCGGGCAGCCGCGCCCGCGTGCTGCTGGTCGCGGCGTCGAGCCGCGTCCACGCGCTCGGCCAGCTCGAGAAGCGCACCGGCTCGCTGTTCCCGCCGTCGTCGCGCCACGAGGTCGGCCGGCTCGGCCCGGCCGACGCGGCGATCGTCCTCGAGCGCGCGCTCGGCCTCGGCGGCGGGCTCGCCGACCGCGAGCTGATCGACACGGTCGTCGGCGGCCTCGGCCGCGGCGACGCGGTGCTGCCGGCGGACCTGCAGCTCGCCGCGGTCGCGATGAGCGAGCTGCGGATCACCTCGACCGCCGCGCTGGTCAAGGCCGGCGGCCCGACGGAGCTGGCGGGCGCGTGGCTCGCGGCCGCGGCGCGCGCCACCGGCCACGAGCGCAACGCGCTGCGCGTCGTCGGCGAGCTCGCCGCGGCCGACGGCGGGCTGCGCACCGCGTCCCAGCTGGCGCAGCGCCTCGGGCTCGAGGCCGCGGTCGTGACCCAGGCGCTGGTCGTGCTCGACCAGCGCGGCGTCGTCGTCCAGCGCAGCGACGGCTCGGGCTGGGAGCTGCGCCACGAGCTGCTCGCGGCGCGCCTGCGCGAGCTGACCGCGCCGGTGCGCGCGGCGGCGCGGCGCAGCTACGAGCTGCTCGGGTCGAAGGCGGCGTCGCGCCAGCGCCTGAGCCTGCGCGAGCTGCGCGCGCTGCGCGCCGAGGGCGTCGGCCCGGTCAACGACGCCGAGCGCGCGGTGATCGCGCGCAGCCAGCGGTTCTACCTCGCGATCGCCGGCGCGATCGCCGCGGTGCCGATCGTCATCCTGATCGCGCTGTGGAGCGCCAACCGCGGCCGCTACTACTACGACCTCGAGCGCGGCCCCGGCGGCGACCGGATCGTCGTGCGCGCCGGCCGCGCCGGGCTGTCGAGCTTCCACTGGCTGCCGTCGAGCCCGGGGTTCGGTGACGTCGTCGCCGACACCGGCCTCACCCGCGCGATGGTGGATCCGGCGGCGTGGCGGCGGATCGCCGCGCACGACGCCGGCGGCGACCTCGGCGGCTGGGCCGCGGCGCTCGACCGCGTGCTCGAGCCGCGGCTCGCGGCGCTGTGGTCGTACGCCGCGTCCGGCGACGAGGCCGCGCTCGCGGCGCTCGAGAAGCTGTCGCGCGACCCCGAGGATCTCGCCGAGCTGCTGTCCTCGCTGCGACCGATCGCGCGCGGCGCGGCCAAGGAGGTCGAGCTGGTCGGCCAGGCGCTCGCCGTGCCGTCGCCCGCGGTGCAGCAGGCGGCGGTCGCGGTCGCGGGCGACGCCGCGCGCCGCGGCGCCGCCGCCTACGGCGACATCCTGGTGTCGGCGCTGATCTCCGCCGATCCCGAGCTGCGCCGGATCGCGCTCACCGCGGTGCGCGGCCTCGGCGACGCGCGGATGCGCGAGCTGATCGGCGCCGCGCTCGCCAAGGATCCGGGCCCTGGCCCGCGGCGCGAGCTGCTGCTGGCGATCTCGTCGGCGGCGAGCGACGACACGCCGTCGGCCGACACCGCGGTGTCGGTGCTCAAGGACGCGTCGGCGACGCCGGTGCTGCGGACGCGCGCGCGCGAGCAGCTGCGCCGCGCGTTCGCGCTCGACCGCGCCGCGGCGCTCGCCGCGACGATCCCGCTGCTCGCCGACGAGGCCTCGCCGGGCGAGGCGCGCGTGCTCGCGGCCGAGCTGCTGCGCGAGGCGGTCGAGGTCAAGCGCGACGATCTCGGCGGCGTCGCCGACGCCGCGCGCGCCGCGTTCGGCGCCAAGACCGACGCGGTGCGCGCCGCGGCCCTGCCGCTGTACACCGCGACCGACCCGTCGCGCGCCGCCGACGATCTCGCCGCGCTGATGGCGGGCAAGCCCGGCCGCGCGATGCGGATCTCGATCGCGACCGCGTGGGGCGAGCTGGCGCGGACCAAGCCCGAGGCCGCCGCCGCGCTCGACAAGCTGATCAAGGACAGCGACGCCGACGTCCGCGCCGCCGCCGCCGCCGCCTACGGGTACCTCGGCCGCCCCGCGCAGGACGTCCTGCACAAGATGGTCAAGAACGAGCGGTTCGACGTCGCGGTCGGCGCCGCCTACGGGCTGGCCGCCTCGGTCGAGGCCGGCGCCTCGGTCGGCGTCGCGATGGACGGCATCTTCCAGCTGTGGAAGCAGAAGGGCAAGCCGCGGCGCGAGGCCACGCGCGTGTTCGCGAAGATGGCGCGCTACAAGGCCGGCGCGGTGATCGACTACCTCACCTCGGCGTCGCGGATGCAGGACGATCCGGGGCTGCACCCGATCGGCGTCGAGGGCCTGTGCAACGCGGCGAACGCGGGCAGCGCCGAGGCGCGGCGCAACCTCGCGCGCGTCACCGACAACCCGTCGACCGACGTCCGGCGCATGGTGATCCGGTGCGTCGCCGACGGCCCGGACCCGGCCAAGAACGGCACCGCGATCGCGACCAAGCTGGTGCGCGACAGCGACCCGGGGATCCGCGCCGACGCGGCGCGCGTGCTCGCGCTCGCCACGCGCGCGGGCAAGGTGTCGGGCAGCCTCGCCGACGCGCTGGTCGCGATGCTCGACGACCCCGATCGCGACGTCCGGCTGATCGCGATCCACGCGGTCGCCGGCCTCGGCGCCGCGGCGCCGAAGGCGACCGCCGCGGCGCTCACCCGCGCGTTCGAGCGCGGCGACGAGGGCGAGCGGCTCGCGCTGCTGCGCGCGTCGCGCGACATCGGCACCGGCGACCTCGTCCAGGTCGCGATCACCGACGGCGCCCCGGCGGTGCGGGTCGAGGCGGTCGACGTCGCGATCGCCACCGCGACCCGCGTCGGCGCGACGATCGCGACCGCGCTGGCCGACGCGGATCCGCAGGTGCGGCGGGCCGCGCTCGGCCGGATCGCGACGGACCGCGACAAGCTCGACGCCGCCGCGGTCGAGCGCGCGCTGGCGCTGGCGATCCGCGACCCGGATCCGGAGCTGGCGCTGCTCGCGCTGACGACGCTCGCGCGCGTCGCCGAGAAGGACGCCGTCGTCGTTCGCCTGGGGCGGTCGCTGGCGTCGCGGATCGAGGCCGAGCGCAGCAAGGCCGCGGCCGCGGCGATCGGCCTGGTCGAGCGCGACGCGCCCGAGGCGGCCAAGCTGCTCGCGCCGCTGCTCGCGGACCCGTCGCACGACGTGCGCGTCGCGATGCTGCCGTCGCTCGGCGCGGCGTGGGCCGCGACCAACTCGCCGGAGCAGCTCACCGCGCTGCTGCGCGGCAGCGAGGGCGACGCGATGAAGCGGCTGGTCGCGACGACCGCGTTCGTCGTGCTGGCGCGGACCGAGAAGGGCCGCGACGCGGCGATCACCGCGCTCGAGTCGGTGACCAAGAAGGGGCCGCCGATGGCCAGGCGCGCGGCGACGCTCGGGCTCGGGCTGATCAACGCCAGCGCCGACGGGATCGGGTTCCTGCAGACGATCGTGCCGTGACGCGCGAAGGCGCGATCACGGCTTGGTCTGGGTCACGACGACGCTCGTCGTGATCCCGCCGCGCACCCAGAACTTGCCGGTGACGGTGATCCGGCGGGGCGCGATCGCGGCGACCAGATCGTCGCAGATCTGGTTGGTCACGGCCTCGTGGAACGCGCCCTCGTCGCGGTAGCTCCACAGGTAGAGCTTGAGCGACTTGAGCTCGACGCACAGCGCGTCCGGCACGTACTCGATCAGGATCGTGGCGAAGTCCGGCTGCCCGGTGATCGGGCACAGGCACGTGAACTCCGGGCAATCGAAGTGGATCGCGTAGTCACGCCCCGGACGCGGGTTGGGGAACGTGTCGAGCTGCTTGCCAGGGCGCGTGGTCATTGCACGGCGTGCTTACCAAACACTTGGCCGAGCCGCTGCCATGCACTAGTATGGAGTTGCGACGTTCGTCGCCGAGAACGCCACGCGATGGTCATTCCGAACACCGCGTCACTGGCGGGCTTCGAGTCGGGCCGCAGCGCCCATCACGAAGGCCCGGCCCCGGGATCCGCTGCGCTTGCTGGCGGGCCGTCGCCGGGCTCTGGCATAGCCAGGGGAGGAATGAACGACATGAAACGTCCGAGTCAGAGCCATGAGGAGGGGCAGGTCTAAGTACCTCCTCGTAACCGTGAAACGGTAGCGGCCACCGGTGGAACCGGTGGCCGCTTTTTTTCTGAGTCGGTTCTGAGTCGTGGCCGGGGCGTGGGCCGGCCGCGTCGGCGCCGGGAGGCGAAGGATCCAGCGGCGCCGCTCGCGTCGGCCAGCGATCGTCGGAGCCGACGCGATCAGAACGTGAAGATCTGATCGGCGGTGGGCTGCGCCGGCGCGGGCGCGGCCTGCTCCTGCTTGGGCTTGATGATCGGCGGCGGCGGCTCGACGGCGAACCGGGCGGCGGCCGACGTCATCGGCGTCGGCGCGGCGGTCTTCACCGGGGCCGGCGCGGACGCGGGCGCGGGCGCGCGCGGCGCCGCCGGCGCGGCGGGGCGCGGCGCACTGGTGGTGGCGGCGGCGACCGGGGCCGGGCGCGGCGCGACGGGGCGCGGCGCGGGCGCGATGACGGGCGCGTCGCCCTCGGTCTCGCCCTCGCCCTCGCCGCCGAGGCTCTCCCCCACCCGCGCCTCGACGAACTGGCTCATCGAGATCCCGTTCGTCTCGCAGAAGGCCTTGAGGCGCTCGTACGTCGTCCGGCTGACGCTGATGCTGCGACGAGTCTGCTTCTTCGCCATGATCATTCCTTACGCTACGGGTAGGGTACCGTCAAGGCACGCCTACTAGGGCTAGGGCTTCTCGAGGGTTCCCACAGCCAAGACGTCGAGGCGTCTCGCTGGTTTGCCTCCCGCCGTCTTCGACCTGGTGCCAGGCGTATCAGCCCCCTCTGACAGCGAGTGATCCCCAGGGGCCACCGCCCGGCGGATGACCGCTGGACGTCGCTCACCGTCGTCGTCGACGGCGACGAGGGTCACGCGCCCGGCGCGCCGACTCGTCATCGTTCCGATCGCGCGCGATCCAGTCTGCTACCATCGCCAGACGTCGCGACCCGCGACGCGTCGACGAAGGGGGACTGCCGACCGCTCATGTGGGCCGCGATCCGACTACTGCGCGCGTCGCGCGTCTTCGGCACGATCTTCCTCAGCTACTTCTGGGCGCTGACGTGGTCGCGGCTGTGGCCGTCGCGCTGCGACACCAAGGAGCGGTGGTCGAAGCTGCACAAGCGCAACGCGCGCCGCATGTACAAGGGCTTCGTCCGGCTGCGCGGCGTCTACATCAAGCTCGGCCAGATCCTCAGCGTGATGGGCACGTTCCTGCCGCGCGCCTACGTCGAGGCGATGGAGGGCTTGCAGGACGACGTGCCGGGCCAGAGCTACGACAAGGTCGAGGCGTCGTTCAAGAAGGCGTTCGGCAAGCTGCCGACCGAGGCGTTCGCGACGTTCAGCCGCGAGCCGATCGCCGCCGCCTCGCTCGGCCAGGTCCACGAGGCGACCGACGCCGACGGCACCAAGCTCGCGGTCAAGATCCTCTACGCCAACGTCGCGACGATCATCAAGGTCGACCTCCGCGTCCTCGGCTGGGCGCTCAAGCTCTACAAGTCGTTCGCGCCGATCCAGCAGATCGAGCGCGTCCACGAGCAGCTCGCCGACATGCTGTCGCGCGAGACCGACCTCGCCAACGAGGCGAAGTGCTGCGAGCGGATGGCGAAGAACTTCGCCGGCGACCCCGACGTGCTGTTCCCCAAGGTCCGCCACGAGTGGACGGCGCGCACCGTGCTGACGATGTCGTTCATGGACGGCGTCAAGATCAGCAAGAAGGACGCGCTCGCCGAGCTCGGCCTCGACCCCTACGCCGTCGCCACCAAGCTGACGCAGATCTTCTACAAGCAGCTGTTCGCCGACAAGTTCTTCCACGCCGACCCGCACCCGGGGAACTGGTTCGTCCAGCGCGGCCCCGACGGCCAGGTGCGGATCGTCGTGCTCGACCTCGGCGCGGCGAGCGAGGTCACCGACAACCTCGCCGACGGCATGCTCGACATCCTGCAGGGCCTGATGACCCGCAACGACGACCTCGTCGTGCGCGGGATCGAGACGATGGGGTTCGTCGCGGAGAACGGTGACCGCGAGCTGCTCGAGCGCACCGTGCGCAAGTACTTCGAGAAGCTGCTCAACCTCAACATCACCGACTTCGGCAAGATCGACCCGAAGATGGCGCAGCAGCTCGCCGACGTGGAGGTGCGGCGCGACGAGCTGCGCGAGCTGATGAGCGCGATCGCGTACCCCGAGGGCTGGTTCTACGTCGAGCGCGCGGTGGTGATCATGTTCGGGCTGTCGGCGCAGCTCGCGCCCAAGCTCAACACGATCCACGTCGGGTTCCCGTACATCATGAAGTTCCTGCAGGAGCGGATGGCGCAGCGCGCGGCGCGGGCCTCGTCCCCGCCGAGCACGGCCCCCGCCCCGCCCGCGCGCACGACCACCGCGCCGCCCGAGCCGGCGCCCGCCGCGGACGCCGCGTCGGGGACCTGACGGACGCCGTCACACCGCGATCGCCGACGGGATCGGGTCGAGCGGCCGCGCCATGCGGATCGCGCGCTGGCCGTTGGCGTACAGGCCGTGGTCGCCCTCGACCGGGCGGAACCCGCTCTTGTGGTACCAGCGCTGGCCGACGAGGTTGGTGTGCGCGACCGTGAGCCGCAGGTCGGTGATGCCGTGCGCCGGCCCGACCGCCGAGACGACGGCGACGACGTGGCCGAGCAGCGCCGAGCCGATGCCGGCGCGCTGGTGGGCCGGCACGACGCCGATCGCGAGCAGGTCCGCGACGGTCCGGTGCAGCCCGTGATCGACGTAGAACGCGAGGACGGCGAAGCCGCGGCGCAAGCCGGCGTCGTCGTCGAGCCAGGCGAGCACGCCGGGCTGGACGAGCCACTGGGGCATGACCTGGCCGTAGTCCCCGAGGTCGCGATAGACCTCGGTCGCGAGCTGCGCGATCCACGGATGATCGGCCTCGGTGCCGCGACGGATCACGCGGGCAGCATAGCGCGAAGCCGGGCTGGTCAGCCCGCTCCCCCACCCTCCCTCGTTGGTCGATCGCCGCCGATCGCCGCCAGGCGGCGCGAGCCTGCGGCCGCTACCCGGAGTGCCGCGACGCCTCGGCCGCGGCCGAGCCGGCGTCCTTGCGGGCGCTCGTGACCGGCGACACGGGCAGCGGCGCGGCGCGCTCCTGGCGCATCGCCTGCGACAGCACGGGCGTGGCGACCTCGACGCCCAGCGATGGCGGCGGCGGGGTCACCGTGGTGCCACCGCTGGCGAGCTCGCGCAGCGTGTAGCGACCGGGCGACGTGCGGATGAACTGCGACGCGTCGCCGCGCCGCTTGATGTCCATCGACAGGTCGCGTGCGACGACCGTGTCCGGCGTCTTCGACTTGCTCGGCAGGCGACTACCCGCACGCTCCACGATCTCCTTCACAGACATCGGGACGCTGGTCTCGCGCAGGATCTCCTCGACCACGGCAAGCGTACTCATCTTCGTCGTTCCTCCCCCGAGAAGGACGGGACCTTTTCCGAGCCAACGCTGGCGCGGCGTTGCGGCCCTTCCCCCGATTGGACCACGTGCTGGATGCTGACTACCGAAACCAGACTGCCGAAGCTACCGAACGAATCGGTGGCCATCCTAGCGCCGTCCCGACCTGGAACCAGTCTTGACATCGACTTTTTTCTCGACGGCACGAGGCCACCGAACCGCGGTACATCTCCGGTTGAATTTTTCCGTGGACGTGGTTCGTCCGAGGCCGGTAAGGAGGCGCAATGGGGATCCTCGAAGTCATCACGCTGCTGCTGACGCTCTCGGGCGCAGGCGTCGACAAGAACACGAAGGCGCCGAAGGGCGACGCGGTGCTGACCTACGCGGTCGCCGACGCGGACGCGGTGGTGCACCTCGACGCCGCGGCGATCCTGCCCCGCAACGTCAAGGTGCTGCTCGCGATGGCCGACGACCCCGCGGTCAAGGCCAGCCCGGACCTGGTCAAGATCGCCAAGGAGATCAAGGCCAACGTCGACGGGGTGCGCAGCATGGCCAAGGCGCTCGCCGGGATGGACCCGGTCGAGGACATCTCGAGCGTCACCGCGTTCGTCACGCTCGACGCCGGCAGCGGCGAACCGGTGCCGCTGATCGTCGTGCGCGGGGCGTTCCCCAAGGACCTGCTCGGCAAGCTCGCGGACCTCACGGGCAGCAAGACCGGGTCGATCGACGGCCGCGACACGATGACGTTCGAGGGCATGCTCGTCGGCACCGCCAAGGACGGCGCGCTGATCGCCGGCCCGGCCGCGCTGGCCGAGCCCCGCCTCGACGACGACTGGAAGCCCGCCAAGCCGAAGAAGGGCTCGGCGTGGGCGACGATCGGCAAGGAGCTCGACCAGGCGCCGTTCTTCCTCGTCGCGAGCAAGCTGTCCGCCGACAAGCGCAAGCTCGCCGCCGGCGCGATCGGCGACAACTTCCTGGGGAGCCTGATCGCCGGGCACGAGCTGGCGGTCCTGTCGCTCCGTGACGACGGCCTGGCGCTGCACTGGAAGGCGACGAGCAAGGCGAGCCTCGAGCAGGTCACGCTCGCCACCGAGGGGCTGATCGAGGTGATGCGCGCGATGCACGTCGCGCCGCGCGGCGCGGCCAAGATCGTCGTGGCCGCGCTGGGCAGCTACGCCGGCAAGGACAAGGGGCTGGACGCGGTGATCGCGCGCAAGGACGACCTGCTCGCGCTCGTCGCCGACTTCACCGGCGATGGCAAGTTCGACGTCGACAGCAAGGTCAACAAGAAGGGCCTGACGCTCGACGTCCGCGCCACCGGCAAGAAGCTGTCCGACGTCGTGCCGGTCAGCGTCGTGGTGCCGATGTTCGCCGGCGCGTTCCTGCTCGCCGGCGCCGACGCGCCGGCTGCGGCCGCGTCCCAGCCGGCCAAGGCGCCGCCGGCGAAGACGCGCCAGCCGGCGCCGCCGCGCAAGGGCGGCGGGCTCGACAAGGTGCCGACCGGCGGCACGAAGAAGAAGACCGGCAAGTAGCGCGCCCGCGCCCGGGGCGGGTCAGGGCGCCGGGAACAGCTCGCGGATCCGCGTCATGTCGTCGAAGTCGACGTCGGCGCCGCGGTCGGCCTCGACGACGATCTCGATGATCATGTCGTCGTCGATCGACGCGACGTCGTCGCCGCGCACCGCGCGGCGCTGACCGACGCGGCGCTCGTACTGGAACACGCGCGTGTCGGCCTTGCCGATCCGGCGCTCGCGCGCGCGGCGCTCGCGGTCCATCGCCTCCTTGAGCGCGGCGACGGTCTGCGGCAGCGGGTCGATCGCGAGCGCCTGGCCCGCGCAGTTGAAGCACATCGGCTGCCACCCGCCCCACAGCTCGACCAGGCGCAGCATCCGGCGGCGGCGCTCGCCGCAGGTGAGGCAGCGCGCGCCGTAGCCGACCGGGCGGGCGTCGACCCAGCGGTTGTAACAACCCCAGCAGCGGCCGCGCCGGGTCTCGTGGACCTTCGCCTTGCAGACGTCGCATTCGTGCACGAGCAGACCTCCTGGGCCGCGATCGCCGATCGCGGGTCTGTCTGGTCGTACGTGCGCCTCGCGAGGCGGGCAAGTTTTCGTCGGACGCGTGGTACGCTGGCCGCGCTGTGCCGTCGACGCGCGCGCTGATCCGGGCCCCGTGGTCGGCCTCGAAGGTCGCGATGGCGCTGCGCTGCCCGCGGCTGTTCCACTTCCGCTACGTCGAGAAGGTGCCGGAGCCGGAGGTGATGCCGGAGGCGCGGATCGGCAAGGCGGTCCACGCCGCGCTCGAGGACGTGTTGCTCGGCACGCCGCTCGCCGACGCGACGACCAAGGCCCGCGCCGCGCTGACCGACGAGCTGGAGCAGGCGCGGTTCGATCAGCTCGGCACGGGGATCGAGCCGTTCGTCCAGCGGATCGGCCAGTTCCGCCGGCGCCGCCGCGTCCAGCGCCAGCTCGTCGAGTACGGACTGGCGGTGCGCGAGGACATGACCGCGACCCAGTTCTACGCCGGCGACGCGTTCTTCCGCGGCATCCTCGACGCGGGCTACCTGTTCGACGACACGCTCGCGCTGGTCGACCACAAGACCGGCGTGCGGTGGGTCGGCTCGGGCATGACCGACCAGCTCGAGGGCTACGCCGTGCTGGCGGCCGCGACGTGGCGCAGCGTCCGGACGTTCTGGCTCGGCGTCCACTGGGTGGCAGAGCGCTCGGTCGAGTGGATGAAGCCGCTCGAGGCGCACGACGTGCATGAGCGGCTGATCCCGGCCCTGCTCGACAACGTCGAGGCCGCGGCGCTCGCGGTCGACGACGGCCCGCGCACCAACCCCGGGCCGTGGTGCGACCGCTGCGCCTACCGCACGGTGTGCCCGTCGAGCCGCGAGCAGCGGTTCGAGCCGGTGCTGTACGAGGAGGAGGAGGACGACCTGTGATCGACGGCGCTCGACCGGCGATCGACCCGTGAGCGTCGCTGATCAGGCGCGGATCAGGCGCCGCCGCCGCGCCCCGGGCCCTTCCAGCGCAAGAGGCTCGGCGGCCACGGCGGCAGGCCGTCCTCGGCCCGCTTGACCGCGCCGCGCGCGGTGAGCCGGGCGATCATCGTCAGCGCCGCCTCGAGCGGCGCCGGCGCGGCGGCGCCGACCGCGCGCACGCCGGGCTCGGCGCCGGGCTCGAGCTCGAGCGCGTAGGCGTGCTCGGCGTCGGGCGTGAGCACCGCCGCGTCGTACCGCGCGCGGGCGCCGTCGACGCCGGCCAGCACCAGGCGGAACCGGGCGCCGGCGGTCGGCCGGGTGTGGGCAGGATCGGTCACGCCGGTCACGCGGGGGCTGGTGCTACTCGCCGAGGTCCGCGGCGAACCGCGCGGTGACGTTCGACGCGTTGCCCCACTGCGCCTTCTTCCAGTCCTCGTTGAACGCGCGGAACAGCCACAGCGGGTCGAGCACGGCGCGGCCGCCGATCGTGGCGCCCTCGCCGGTCGCCGGCTTCATCTCCTCGGGGTCGGCGTCGAGGTCGTGGACGACGAGCGAGCTGCCGCCCTTGATCTTGGCCTTCCAGTGGAGGATGCGGCCGGCGTGGGCGTCCTCGTACATCGAGTTGAAGCTCATCCGCGGGTAGCCCGGCGCCGCGCCGGTCGCGAGCGGGACGAGCGACTCGCCCTGCCACTGCGGATCGTGCGGGACGCCGAGCACGTCGGCGATCGTCGGGACGACGTCGACCACGTCGGTGCCCTCGACGAACTTGCCGGCCGGGATCATCGGCGGGTAGTGGATCAGCAGCGGGACGTGGACCAGCATGTCGCGGGTCGAGGCGCCGTGGCCGACGCGACCGTCCTCCCACTGCTCGTCGCCGTGGTCGGCGGTGATGATCAGCATCGTCTGGTCCCAGATGCCGTCGGCCTGCAGCTTCTCGACCAGCTGGCGCAGGACGTCGTCCTGGTAGCTGACGTTGGAGTCGTAGAGCGCGCGGACGTGCTCGACCTCCTTGGGGCTCAGCTTCATCTTGCCGGTCGCCGAGTCCGCGGCGTCCTGGCCGGAGAACGTCTTCTCGAACCGGCCGGTGTAGCCGGGGCTGTACTTCTCGATCCACGGCGACTTGGCGCGCCACGACACGTGGGTGTCGACGAAGCCGAGGTAGAGGAACCACGGCTCCTTCTTGTCGCCGATGAACTTCAGGCCCTTCTCGAGGATGTCCTCCGCCTTGAGCCCGAGCTCCTCGTGGATGTGGTTCGAGTACTTGTCCCACTTCTCGCCGAAGCCCCAGCGCTTGGGCTCGACGTAGCCGTTCGACGTCGCGCCGGCGGTGAACATCCCGGCGCTCTTGGCGACCTCGTCGACCGTCGTCCACTCGAGCGCGAGCTTCTCCTTGCTGCCGATCATGCGGTGCTTGATCGGGTACAGCGACGACCACAACGAGGCGTGGCTGACGCGCGACTCGTTGCCCTGGACGTAGTTCTGCAGGAACACCGCCGAGGTCTCGGCGAGCTTCTCCCACGTCGGGACCTCGGGGCGGGCGTCGGGGTTGAACACCTTGACGCGGTCCGCGCGCAGCGAGTCCATGACGAGCATGACGACGTACTTGGGCGGCGCGCCGCGCGTCACCTTGGGCGCCTCGCCCGGGGTGACGATCGCCGCGTTCGTCAGCTGGGCCGACGGGCAGCCCGACGCGCGCAGCTCGACCCGGATGGCCTTGCCCGACAGCTCGGCGAGGTCGACCGCGGCGCCGAGGCCGGACAGCGTGCCGTTGACGGCGTTGCCGTCCTCGCCCTTGGCCTCGACCGCGATCTCGCACGCGCCGTCGGCGAGGTCCGCGGTGACGCGCGCCTTGTCCGGGGCGAACGCGTACCAGACCATCGCGCCGCCGTCGGGGATGACCAGCGCCTTGGCGTTGCCGTCGTAGAACGTCGCCGCCGCCTCGCCGGGGGCGGCGCCGCCGACCTGGAGCCACTCGACGCTCAGCCCGGCCGAGCGGACGAAGAACTGGAGCTGGTTCTCGCCCTCGCGCAGCTGCCCGGCAGGGACCGGCAGCTCGATCGTGTTCCAGCCCGGCTGGAGCTGGCCGTTGATGTCGGCGTTCTCGTTGACGCGGACGCTGATCGCGCCGCCCTTGGCGTGGTGCGCGCGCACCCGCACGACCGCGTTGCCCGCGAGGTGGTCCGCCTCGAGCACGACGTCGACGCGGCCGCTGGTGCCGGTGAGCTTGGCGACCTTGACGTCGCCCTCGCTCTGGCGCAGCTCCCACGTCTTCTTGCTGCTGCGGGCCATGTTGCCGAAGCGCACGTACTTGGCGAACCCGGCCGAGCCGGCGGGGACGAACAGGCCGCCGCCGCGCTCGAGGTGCGCCGACAGCCGGTTGTCGATGAACGAGTACTCGACGCGCTCGGGGCCGCGCGACGGCGCCTGCGCCGGCTTCTTCGCGCCGGCGGCGCCGCCCTTGGCGGTGCCGTCGGCCGCGCCCTTGGCCGCGGGGTCGCCTGCCTTCGCCGCCGACTTCGACGAGTCGCCGTCACCCTTGCCGCATCCGGTCGCGGCGATCGACGCGGCGGCCACGGTGATCGCGGCGATCGTGAGCTTCTTGACCATCTGCTGCATCGTTGGAACCCTATGCACCGCGCTCGGCGGGGAGCAAGAAAACCTCCGCGCAACGCGCGGATGGTTGGCTGTATTGCACGGAGGTCGATCCGTCAAGCGTCGTCATCGACGCGGGCGAGGAACGCCGGGTGACGCGGGACGCGATCAGCCGATCCGCCAGCCGTGGCTGTAGACGTTGCACCGCCCGTCGCGGACGAACCCGCACGCGGTGACCCCGAATCGTTCGCAGACGTCGATCGCCAGCGTCGTCGGCGCGGACACCGCGACGATCACGGGGACGCCGGCGCGCACCGCCTTCTGCGCCAGCTCGTAGCCGAGCCGGCCTGACAGCACCAGGACGACGTCGTCGAGCGCGACGCCGGCGGCGACCGCCCACCCGACCAGCTTGTCGACCGCGTTGTGGCGACCGACGTCCTCGCGGATCGCGCGCGCCGCGCCGTCGCGGCCGAACAGCCCGGCGGCGTGGAGCCCGCCGGTGGCGTCGAACACGCGCTGGCCGGCGCGCAGCGCCGCGGGGAGCGCGGCGACCGCGGCGGCGGCGAGCTGCCAGGTGGCGGTGACCTCCCGGGCGCGCTGCTCGAGATCCGCGATCGCGGCGCGCCCGCACACGCCGCACGCGGCGGTGGAGGTCAGCGCGCGCCGCGCCAGCGCCGTGACGTCGACGTCGATGTCGACGACGTCGGGCGCCCGCTGGGTCAGCGCGACCGTGGGCGCGCCGGGCAGCCCCTCGGCGTGGAGCAGGCCGCGGACCAGCTCGAGGTCGTGGCCGGGCGTGCGCATCACGACGAGCGCCTCGGCGCCGCGGGCGGTGACGACCAGCGGCGCCTCGTCGACGACCGCGTCGTGGTCGACGTCCCGGCGGTCGGCGCCGGGGTCGAGCCGCTCGATCCGGCGGCGTGCGAACGGCTCCATCGAGGGCACCTTGCCGGGCCCGTCGGGCCGGCGCAAGGGCCGAGATTCCCAGGCCTTCGCCATGGGGCCGGTCGGAAGGCGCCGGTCGGCGCCATCGGAAATTGACTGGCCCGGCGGCGCGGACGACATTCGCCCCGATGCTTCCGGGCTCGCGCGACCGCGTCTTCCGGGATCCCGTCCACGGGCTGATCGAGCTCCGCGGCGAGGATCGTCGGCTCGGCACGCTGCTGGAGACCCGCGCGATGCAGCGGCTGCGGCGGATCAAGCAGATGGGCTGGGCGTGGCTGGTCTACCCCGGCGCCGAGCACTCGCGGTTCGGCCACGCGCTCGGCGCGCTGCACATCGCGACCCGCGTCGCCGAGCAGCTCCAGCTCCCGGAGGAGACCGCCCTCCACGTCAAGGTGGCGGCCCTGCTGCACGACGTCGGTCACGGGCCGTTCTCGCACGCGTGGGAGCACGTGTTCCCGGGCAGCGATCACGAGCGCTGGGGCGCGCGGATCGTGACCGAGGACGAGGAGCTGCGCGGCGCGCTCGAGGCGCTCGCGCCGGGGCTCGCGGACGTGCTGCGCTCGTTCTGGACCAAGACCTACCGGCCGGCGTTCGCGCGCAAGCTGGTGTCGTCGCAGCTCGACGTCGACCGGCTCGACTACCTGCTGCGCGACGGCCACTACTCCGGCGTCGGCTACGCGACCTACGACCTCGACTGGATCATCCACGCGCTGCAGGTCGACGAGCTGCACACCGGCAGCGACGACCCGCGCGACCTCGTCGTCGACTACCGGCGCGGGATGTACGCGGTCGAGCAGTACCTGTTCGCGCGCTCGTACATGTACGCGCAGGTCTATCACCACAAGACCGTGCGCGCGGCGGAGTGGATGTTCATCAAGGTGATGGAGCGGTTCGCGGCGCTCGCGCGCCACGACGCGGCGCCGCCGGGGCTCGAGCCCGCGGCGCAGCTCGCGCGCGGCGCCGAGCTGTCGGTGGCGAGCTACCTGCGCCTCCACGACGTCTCGCTGACGGCGGCGATGGACGCGTGGGCCGGGCTCGGCGAGGGGCCGGCCGCGGCCGATCCGGTGCTGCGCGACCTCACCGGGCGGCTGATCGCGCGCCTGCTGTTCAAGACGCTCGACCTCGGCGACGACCCGCGCGTCGTCGAGCGCGTGCAGCCGGCGGCGCTGGCGGTGGCCGAGCGTCGGTTCGGCGCCGACGCGCGGTTCTACGTCGACATCGACACCGCCAGGCAGGTCGGGTACCGGGCGGACCACGACGAGGAGCTGCACGTCAAGGATCACCCGCGCTACGGCGCGGTGACGCTGGGGCGGCTGCTCGAGGACATGCCGCTCGGCCAGCCGCAGTCCGCGGTGCGCCTGGTGTGCGCGCCGGAGCTGATCGAGGAGATGCGCCCGATCGCCGAGGGCGCGCTGCGCCGCCCCCACGGCCGGCGCTGACGGATCGCCCCGTCCGCGTCTCGGCCCCCGCCCCAGAAAAACAAGAAGGGCCTGGATGGTTCCCCATCCAGGCCCTCTTGTTTGTCGACAGCCACAACGGACCGCTCGACCCGACGTTTCCCCTTCGAAGGTTCGAGGCTACCTGCATCCAGCCGCGGGCTCGTCACCGAGTCACGGCGCCCTCTCGTGGAGTTCACTGCTCTTCAGAGTCTTGTATGTACCGACGTACCGGGCCTGTTGGGTTGGCCCGATCCCAGATCCTTGCCTCGTCGTTTCCGACGGACCGCGATGGTCTTCCGGCGGTACCGGTCCCCCTCTACTTGCGCAGAGGGGTTCATCCTCTCGTGAGCTTCGCTCTCCTTCAGAGTCCCTTCGTGCAGTCACCTGTCCGTGCGCTCGCGCGCCCGGACGCCTTCCGTGGGGTTTCCTCCCTCTTCACGACGTCAGCTGCAGAGTCCACATGCCGACGGACATCCCAGGTCCGTCTTCGTTCCGCCCTCGACGTTTCGCACGTCCTCGACGGGTTCCTCCTCTGCTGGCCTCGCGAGTCTGTTTCGCCTCGCTGCCGTGTCCAGGGTTCTCGCTCCAGGGGATTGTTCTCCCGACCAGTTCGTACCGGCTCGTCGCCGGCCGTTCCCCTCTCGCCGTTGGCGCCGCCGCCTGCCGGTTTCCCGGCGCCAGCAAACGTCGCGTCGACCTCAGGGGGTTGCTCCTGATCGTGATCCGACGTGTCCGCGGGGCGGTTTAGACCCGCGCGTCACCCGTATCCCCTCCTGCGTTTTCAGCTCCCTCGGGTCTGTCTCCAGAGACCTGGCAGGTGCCATCACACCCGCTCCGCTCACGACCTTCTCCGTTCGGCGCTACGTGTGCCCCGCGCGGTCGGTCCCCAGCGTGTCGATCAGTCTCCAGCCTGTCGCTCTGTCCCCAGAGCGTCTCCCCGTTCGAGCTTCCTCGCCTGCGCTCGGGATCGCTCCCTCCCGCGAGGCTCGTCGTTGGTGCGAGCGGTCCGGTGTGGCCGCCGACGGAGCGGACATAGAGCATCCGGCGTGCCAGCCACAGACGGCCCACAACCCCACGAGATCCAAGTTCCGGATTGCATTGAACAATGTAGGCGGTGACGACAGGGGTGTGGACAACCTGAGCAGTGACTGTGCCGCGCTCACACCCGAGCGACGGACCATCAACGAGTTGCTCGTGCGGTGTCGCCGCGAGCGACACGTGTGCCGGGAGCGTGCAGACGCGCGAGTCATCTTCGCCGGTGGTATCGTGCGCGCGCCCGCGGCGCACGTCGCGCGCGGGCGAGCGATCGAGGAGGCTGCATCGCCATGCGCGCAACGACCACGACCCTGCTGTTCACCTCGCTGATCGCGCTCGCCGCCGGCTGCGCGAACGACAAGGCCGCCGACGAGCAGGCGCGCCGCGCCGCCGAGGAAGAGGAGAAGGCCAAGCCGGCGGTGAAGGCCGCGCCCAAGATCCTGCCGCCGGTGCCCGGCAGCGCGCGCATCCCGTGCACGCAGCTCGTCGATCCGGCTGCGTTCACCACCGCGCTCGGCGAGAAGGACCCGATGGAGCTGCGCGACATCACCCAGTCCGACGCGGACGCGGCGTCCGTCTGCTCGATCCTGCGCGGCGGCAAGCGGCTCACGGCCAAGGAGCAGCAGAAGCTCGCCAAGAAGACCAACCACAAGCTCGGCGTGCTGCCCGGCGAGGAGTTCTGCCGGATCACCGCCTACTGCTGGACGATCGAGACGCTCGAGGGGTTCCAGCAGCGGTGCAAGGAGCGCAACCACAAGGACTCGACCGAGCTCGGCACGTACTCCTGCGTTCAGGGGATCCAGCAGGGCGCAGTGGACCTGAACGTTCATCAGTTCTTCGACGAGGACACCAAGTGCCTCATCAAGGTGGGCGGCGGGCCGAGCAACGAGGACAACGACAAGATCGCGACCTGCGCACGGACCGCCCGCGACATGATCGGCCCGGCGCAGATCGCCGTCGGCGGCGTCGCGCCGGCCGCGCCGGCCACCGATGCGGGCGCCCCCGCGGCGACGCCGTGACCTCGCGGTGAGGACCGCGCAAAACCCTCACGTGCGCGGGCGAGATCCCGCGGTCGACGTTACAAACTGCGACAATTCTCCGGCTCCAAGCCGTGGCAATCGCTCGGTTTGTGCCGCTAATTTCGGCCCCGCCGCACGTTTCCGTTCGCCGATCGGCGCCACGGTGTAAGGCGCGGCAGTGACAAGCGTTGAGCACCGGGTCTCCAGGGCACGCGGCCAGGGAGCCCCAAGACCAATTGGTAAGCCAAGGAGCGACTGATGCGGATCCTGCGTAACGTGATGCTGGCGTTCGGCCTGGTGGCCCTCGCTGCCGCCTGTGGCGGCAAGTCGAAGGGTGACAGCACGATGGACAACACCGGCGGTGGCGACACCGGCGGCGGCGACATGGGCGGCGACATGTACGGCGGCGACATGTACGGCGGCGACATGGGCGACCCGTGCGGCGGTGGCGACATGGGCGCGGACCCGTGCGAGGGCGCGGAGTGATTCCGCCGCTCCGCTGAGCGATCCGCGGAGCTCTGTCGAGTCCGCTCGACGGAAGAGGAAGGGCCAGCACGACGTGCTGGCCCTTCTTCGTTCCGGACGCCGTCTTCGGCGCGGGCGCCGTGACGCTCCGGCGCGGGCGCCGGGGCCGGGCTACATCCGCACGTACTCGAACTCGTTCGGCAGCGCGTTGATGCCCTTGGCGGGCGGCGCGATCCAGCTCGCCATCTTGCCCGGCTCGTAGACCGGCTGCATCAGGCTGACGACGTACGCCTCGTCGGCCTGGCTCGGCAGCCACTCGTCGCGACGCGACGCCCACTCGTCCTTCGAGATCAGCTCGCCGGCCGGGGTGAACGCGTGGTCGGCGTAGATGCCGATGTGGCGGTGGAACCGCGACGACGGCAGCTTCATCTGGAAGTCGACGCCCTCGTCGGCGAGGGTCTTGTTCCACCGATCGACGCCGCGCTGGCAGTCCCTGGTGTACTCGCTGCGCAGCACCTCGTTGAGCGCGGTGCGCATCGCGACGCTCTTGCGCACGACCTGGCCGCCCTCGACGACGTCCATCGGGTAGCTCTGGTCGAGCACCTTGTGCTCCTCGTAGCGGTCCTCCTTGTAGCGACCCTTGAGGCCCGAGGCGAACGCGTCGGCGGCGTTCGACGAGATCTCGCCGCCGAACAGGTCGAGCGACAGCGTGTACCAGAGGTTGAGGTACTTCTGGATCGTCGGCAGGTCGATGCCGCCCTGCGCGCGGACGTCGCCCCCGCCGGACTTCATCAGCTCGCAGGCGCGCTTGATCACCCGCTGCACGCCGGTCTCGCCGACGAACATGTGGTGCGCCTCCTCGGTCAGCATGAACCGGCACGACCGCGCGAGCGGATCGAAGCCGCTCTCGGCGAGCGAGGCGAGCTGGTACTTGCCGTCGCGGTCCGTGAACATCGTGAACATGAAGAACGACAGCCAGTGCGTCGTCGGCTCGTTGAACGCGCCGAGGATGCGCGGGCGATCGCGGTCACCGGAGCGGCGCGCCAGCAGCTCCTCGGCCTCCTCGCGGCCGTCGCGGCCGAAGTAGGTGTGGAGCAGGTAGACCATCGCCCACAGGTGACGGCCCTCCTCGACGTTGACCTGGAACAGGTTGCGCAGATCGTAGAGCGACGGCGCGGTCGCGCCGAGCGCGCGCTGCTGCTCGACGGACGCGGGCTCGGTGTCGCCCTGGGTGACGATCAGCCGGCGCAGCATCTGGCGCAGCTCGCCCGGGACCTCGTCCCACACCGGCTGGCCGGCGTAGTCGCCGAAGCCGATGACGCGGCCCTCCTGCTTGGGCTCGAGGAAGATGCCCCAGCGGTAGTCCGGCATCTTGACGTAGTCGAAGTGCGCCCAGCCGTTGGCCTCGACCGAGACGGCGGTGCGCAGGTAGACGTCCTTCTGCTGGAACCCGACCGGCCCCATCTCCTTCCACCAGTCGAGGAACTGCGGCTGCCACGCCTCGAGCGCGCGCTGCAGGCGGCGGTCGCTGGAGAGGTGGACGTTGTTGGGGATCTTCTCGTCGGTGAGGACAGTGCTCATGGCGGAGGTTCCTTCGATCAGGTCCGGGTCCAGGCGAACGTCGGGCGCTCGGGGCGCCCGTAGAGGGTGAGCGCGCCGTGCTCGCCGGTCGAGTTGGGGCGCGTGAAGATCCAGTTCTGCCAGGCGGAGAGGCGGCCGAAGATCTTGGTCTCGAGCGTCTCGGGGCCGACCCAGCGCAGCGAGGCCTCCATCCCGGTCAGCGCGTCGGGCGACAGCGAGGCGCGCTCCTCGACCGCGATCCGCAGCTCGTCGGCGAAGTCGATGTCGTCGGCGGCGATCGTCGCGACGCCGAGCCGCTCGGCGTCCTCGCTGGCGATCGGGCCCTCGGCGCCGCGGGCGAGCACCTTGCTGACCTGCTCGGGCGCGCCGTAGAACCGCGCCTGGAGCCGCGACAGCCCGCTCGACATCGTCATGAAGCCGGCGTTGGCGACCGAGGTGCGCACCGCGATCGCCTCGTCGCCGTCGATCAGCATGTAGAACCGGTCGGCGGCGAGCGCGGTCTCGAGCAGGACGCCGGCGAAGCAGCTGTCGGGGGCGTCGGCGATCGCGAAGATCGAGCGCGCGGTGTTGTCGAGCCGCTTGAGGACGCGGCGCTGGAGCTGGTGCACCTCGCGGGCGAACCCGGAGGTGGCCTTCGCCAGCGCCTCGTCGTGGGCGAGGACGTGGGCGGCGTCGCCGCGGGTGCGCAGGCGGACGACGCCGAGCTGCGGGTGGTCGAAGCGCAGGCGCAGCAGCGCGTCGTCGAGCTCGCGGAACGCGCGCAGGCTCCACAGCTCCGCGGTCGCGAGGTCCGCCGGCGGCGGGCCGTCCGGCGCGGCGACGGTGAGGTCCGCGACGCGCGCCGCGGGATCGAGCTGGAGCGTGACGTACTTGTACGCGACGCGGTCCTTGTCGACGGTGGGCGCCAGCGGCGGCAGCGCGACGGCGGGGCCGTGCGCCACGTCGGCGACCTGCGCGGCGAGCGCGCGCGCGCGGTCGGCGACGACCTGATCCCACTTGCTGCGCGGCACGACGTCGTCGACCAGGCCCCAGTCCTTGGCGCGCTTGCCCTTGATGCCCTCGGCGAGCGTGCAGAACACGTCGGCGCGATCGCGGCGGACCTTGCGCTTGTCGACCAGGCGGGTGAGGCCGCCGGTGCCGGGGAGCACCGCGAGCAGCGGCGTCTCGGGGAACGACACCGCCGAGCTGCCGTCGTCGACCAGCAGGATCTCGTCGCACGCCAGCGCCAGCTCGTAGCCGCCGCCGGCGGTGGTGCCGCGGCACGCGGCGAGGAACCGCAGCCCGCTGTGGGCGGAGGCGTCCTCGAGGTACAGCCGCGTCTCGTTGGTGAACTTGCAGAAGTTCACCTTGAACGAGTGGGTCGAGCTGCCGAGCATGTAGATGTTGGCGCCCGAGCAGAACACGCGGTCGAGGTCCGCCGTGAACACGACCGTGCGGACCTCGGGGTGCTCGAACCGGACGCGCTGGAGCGCGTCGGCCAGCTCGATGTCGACCGACAGGTCGTAGCTGTTGAGCTTGAGCTCGTAGCCGGGGCGGTGCGGGTGGTCCGCGTCCACCTTCATCTGGAGCGTCGCGATCGGGCCGTCGACCGTGAGGCGCCAGTGGTGGTAGCGGTCCGGGTGGGTCTCGAACGAGATCGGGTCCATAGGGCCAGGCGATCTAACCGAGCGGTCTTCGATCATGCAAGCAGTTTATTGCAAGCTACAGGATGTCGCGGCAGTATAGTGCCTGCATGCGTCCCCACGACTCCCTGCTGTCGACCGTCGGCGCCCGCGTCCGGGCGGCGCGCGAGCGGCTCGGGCTGTCGCGGCGCGAGCTGTCGGACAAGAGCGGCGTGTCGGAGCGGTTCCTCGCCCAGCTCGAGACCGGCCAGGGCAACATCTCGCTCGCGCGGTTCGCCGACGTCGCCGCCGCGCTCGACACGACGCCGTCGGAGCTGCTCGCGGGCGTCTCGGTCGCGCGCCACGCCGGCGTGCCGGTCGCGCTGCTCGGCGTGCGCGGCGCGGGCAAGTCCAGCGTCGGCGCGGCGCTCGCCAAGCGGCTCGGCGCGCGGTTCGTCGAGGTCGACCAGCGGATCGAGCAGGCCGCCGGGCTCAAGCTCGGGGAGATCTTCGAGCTGCACGGCGAGGCGTACTACCGGCGGGTCGAGCGCGAGGTGCTGAGCCAGCTGCTCGGCGGCGACGCGCCGCTGGTGCTCGCGACCGGCGGGTCGATCGTCAACGACCCGGTGAACTATGGCCTGCTGCGCGAGCGGGCGCGCACCGTGTGGCTGCGCGCGCGCGCCGAGGACCACTGGGAGCGCGTCGTCGCCCAGGGCGACCAGCGGCCGATGGCGAAGAACCCGCACGCGTTCGCCGAGCTGCGCGCGCTCTTGTCGGCGCGCGAGGGCCTGTACGCGACCGCGCAGCACGTCGTCGACACCGGCGGCCGGACGATCGCCGAGGTGGTCGAGGCGGTCGCCGCCGCGGTGGGCGCGTGACTACCGCTCGCCGCGCTTCTCGACCAGCTCGATCCCGATCGTGCGCAGCAGCTCGGACGGCGGCGTGCCGCCGATCTGGACGACGACGGCGTCGTGCTTGACCTCGCGCCGGGCGCCGCCGTCGGTGAGCGTGACCGCGTCGGGCGAGATCGCGACGACCTCGGTGCCGAGGTGCGGGGTGATCGCGCCGCTCTGCAGGGCGCGCTCGACCCGGGCGCGGACCGAGCCGCGTGGTGACGCCCCGCCGCGCGGTCGGTGTCACTCGTCGCCGGGCGTCTCGGGCGCCTCGGCCGCCTCGGCCGCCTCGGCCGCCTCGGCCGCCTCGGCCGGGCCGAGGTACCGCACGGTCCACTCCTCCGACACGCTGATCCCGGTGTCGCCGAGGTCGACGAGCGTCGCGTTCACGCGCAGCGAGCCCGCGCGCCACCGCCGGCGCACCGGCTCGTAGCGCCGCAGCTCGTCGGCGGCGGGGAGCGCCTCGGCGCCGCGGCGCGGCGCGCCGTGCGTGCGCTCGAGCGCCGCGAACATCGCGCGGGCGTCGGCGACCGCGGCGTCGGCCGCGCGGTGGGTGCGCTGGAACGCGATGAACGTCACCGGCGCGCCCTCGGCGTCGGCGACGAGCAGCACGCGCCCGGTGACGCCGGTGCGGCCGTCGCCCAGCGCCGCGACCGGCACGCCCTCGCACGAGATCCGCACCTGCTGCAGCGCCGGATCCTCGAGGTACTTGGCGTGGCCCGACGGCATGCCGGCGGCCTCGGGCGGACGCTCGCCGCGCCGCGCGGCCGCGAGCGCCTCGTCCGGGACCCGGACGCCGCGCGCGGCGTGCGCCTTCGCCATCAGCGCCATCAGCGAGGCGTCCTCGCACGCGTGCCCGGCCGCGGCGAGCGCGGCGCGCGCGTCGGCGACCGAGGTCTGCCCGAGGGTGACCCCGAGGACGACCGGCAGCGCGTCCGTCCCCCTCGGGGCGGCGGCCGCGCCGGCCGGCGCCGCCGGCGACCGCTCGTCGCACGCAGCCGTCAGCGCCGCGAGCGCGAGCACGAGCACGAGCGCCGGCGTCGTCGTCATCGTCGTCGTCATCGGCCGGTCGCGCGGCTCACTGGGGGCAACCGGTGCCGCCGGCCACGATCTGCGCGCACAAGGGCGCGATCGCGCCGATGATCGCGTCGATGTCGGCCTCCGCCACGCCGGCGGCGGCGAGCTCGGTGATCAGGTTCTCGGCGATCGCGTTGAAGTCCTCGATCAGGATCGGGCTGTCGTTGTCGTCGAGCAGCCCGGCGTGGGTCGCGGCCATGTCGCGGCACGGGCCCTGCCCGGTCAGCGGCGCGAACTCGGCCGCGACCTCCTCGCCGTAGCGGCACGGCCCGTCGATCGCGCACACCTGCCGGGTCAGGCACGCGTGGAGCCGGGTGATGTCGGTGATCCCGGCGAAGAACCCGTTGACGCGCGGGTCGGCGACGACGCGGGTCTCGAAGTTCGTGACGACCGTGCTGATCGCCGGCTTGCGCCCGACCCGCTGGTACACCGTGGCGTCGTTGCCCTCGTCCTCGACGATGTCGCCGGCCATCGGCGCGAGCACCGCGGTGATCGCGTCGATGTCGGCGGTGACGACGCCCGCTTGCCCCAGCGCGTCCACCAGGTGCGTGACGAGGTCGTTGAAGTCGTTCGTCGAGATCCCGAGGCCGGCGTGGGCCGCGGCCATGTCCCGGCACCCCGCGGCGGGATCCGGGTACGTCTCCGGCCCGCCGGTGGCGTGGCCGAGCTGCTTGACCAGGCACGTCACCAGGCGGTCGCCGTCGACCGAGGCGTTGAGGAAGTAGCCGTTGATCGCCGGGTCGGCCGAGACCCGGGCGACGAAGTCCTCGACGACGCCGCGGATCCCCGCGGCGCCGCCGAGCCGCTGGTAGAGCGTGTCGGGGGCGGCGTCGCCGCCGCCGTCGGCGTTGTCGCCGCAGGCGGCGAGCGTCGAGGCGAGGGCCAGGGCGGCGAAGAGCGTGGGTCGGCGCATGGGTCGGGAGTCCTCCGGGCGCGGCGCGCCCGTCATGGTACGCCCGGGGCCTCGCCCCGGATCAGCACCGCGAGCGCGACCTCGTCGATCACCGCGACCCCGTGCTTGGCCGCCGCCTCGAGCTTGGTCTTGCCCACATCGGCGCCGGCCACCAGGTAGTGGGTCTTCTTGCTCACCGAGCCGGCGATCTTGCCGCCGGCGGCCTCGATCGCGGCCTGGACCTCGGCGCGCGGCCGCGACAGCGTCCCGGTCACGACCAGGGTCTTGCCGGTCAGCGGGCCGTCCGCGACCTCGACGCGCGGCTCCTCCGGGTCGACGTCGCGCGCGATCAGCTTGGCGACGATCGCCCGGGCGTGCTCGTCCCGGCAGAACCGATCGACCGCGCGCGCGATCACCTCGCCGACGCCGTCGAGCTCGCACAGCGACGCGACGAACGCCTCGCCGTCCTGCGCGTCCGCCGCGGCGACGAGCGCCGACAGCCGCCCGAACCGCTGCGCGATCGGCCGGGCGACGACGCCGCCGACGTGTGCGATCCCGAGCGCCGCGAGCAGCCGGGAGAACGTCGCGGCCTCCTTCGCCCGGGCGATCGCCGCGACCAGGTTCCTCGCCGACGTCTCGCCGAACCGCTCGAGGCCGGCGAGCCCGTCCGCCGTCAGGTCGAACAGGTCCGCCACGTCCTGCACCATCCCGGCCTCGAGCAGCTGGGCGATGATCTTCTCGCCGAGGCCGTCGATGTTCATCTGGCCGCGCCCGGCGAAGAACTCGATCGCCGCGTGGCGCTGCGCCGGGCACGCCAGCCGGTTCGGGCACACCAGCACGACCTTGCCGTCCTCGCGCTCGAGCGGGCTGTCGCACGACGGGCAGCTCGCCGGCGCCGTCCACCGCGGCGTCGCGGCGCGCTCGGTCACGCCCAGCACTTGCGGGATGATCTCACCGGCCTTCTCGATCAACACGCGATCGCCGTCGCCGAGGTCGAGCCGCGCGACCTGATCCCAGTTGTGCAGCGACACCCGCGACACCGTCGTGCCCGAGACCTCGACCGGCTCGAGGATCGCCACCGGCGTGATCGCGCCGGTGCGGCCGACGTTGATCTCGAGCTCCTTGACCGTCGTCGTCACCTGGCGCGCCGGGAACTTGTAGGCGATCGCCCAGCGCGGGAACTTCGACGTCACGCCGAGCGCGGCGCGCTGGTCGAACGAGTCGACCTTGATCACCAGGCCGTCGACCTCGTACGGCAGCGCGTCGCGGCGATCGCGCCAGTCCTCGACCGCCGCGCGCAGCGCGTCCCAGTCGGACGCCTGGGTGTTGTGCTCGCTGACCGGCAGGCCGAGCCGGTGGAGCAGCGCGAGCGCGTCGAGGTGGCCCTTCGCCAGCCGCTCGCCGCCGACGATCTCGTAGAGGATCGTCTTCATCGGGCGGCGCGCGACCTCGCGCGGATCGAGCTGCTTGATCGAGCCGGCCGCGGTGTTGCGCGGGTTCTTGAACGGCTCCTCGCCCGCCGCCGCCCGCGCCGCGTTGATCGCCGCGAAGTCGGCCTTGGTGATGTAGACCTCGCCGCGGACGATGAGATCGACCGGCTCGCGCAGCCGCAGCGCGACGCCGTGCACCGTGCGCAGGTTCGCGGTCACGTCCTCGCCGATCGTGCCGTCGCCGCGGGTCGCGCCGAGCACGAGCAGCCCGCCCTTGTAGGTCAGCTCGATCCCGAACCCGTCGATCTTCGGCTCGACGACGTAGCCCGGCGCCTCGCCGTCGAGCCCCTTGATCACGCGGTCGTGGAACGCGCGCAGCTCGTCCTCGTCGTAGGTGTTGTCGAGCGACAGCATCGGGGTGTCGCGCACGACCTTGGGGAACGACGACACCGGCGCCGGGGCGACCCGCCGCGTCGGCGACCATTCGACGATCCAGTCGGGGTGCGCCGCCTCGAGCCCGCGCAGCCTCACCAGCAGGCGGTCGTACTCGACGTCGCTGATCGTGGGGGCGGCGTCGACGTAGTAGCGGCGATCGTGCTCGGCGAGCTCCTCGGCGAGGGCGAGGTAGTCGGCGCGGGTGGTCATGCGTGATGGAGGCTACATGATCCGCGGCCCACGCCGGCGCGGCCGCGCGCCCCTCCGGGATCGATGCGATGCTCGCCGCATGCGCCTCGCCCCCGCCGCCGCCGCGCTCGCGGCCGCCCTCGCCGCCGCCCCGACGTTCGCCGCCGCCGAGGCGCCCGCGCCGGCCCGCGGCCGCACGCCGACGCTCGGCGTCCTCGCCGGGTTCGCCCTCGTCGATCTCGGCGAGGCGGACCCGTACACCGGCGGCGAGCCGCGCGCGCTCGGCTTCCTCGGGGCGTCGCTGGCGTGGGACACGCCGCCGCCCGCCTACCCGGCGACCCCGGGCTACGCGGTCGAGGGCGACGTCGTCCCGGAGATCCAGCTGATGCAAGTCGGCGACGGCGGGCTCGTCCTCGGCGGCGTCCGGGTCGAGCTGGACATCGCGCAGAAGGAGCAAGGGCTGCTCCGGCTCAGCGCGCGGTCGTCGATCTGGGTGGCGGCGCGCGCCGGCGTCGGCGACCTCGCCGAGGGGCTGATCGGCGCGGTCGAGCTCGGCTCGACGATCTACGCCGGGTCGGCGTGGCGGTTCGGCTACGCGGTCGGCGCGCTGATGTGGCGCGACGACCAGGCCGCCGAGCCGCTGCCGGTCGACGGCGGCGTGATCTACAACGACGCCGAGGCGCCGCTCGACGCCGCGCTCACGATCGGGATCTTCGTCGGCTCGACGATGTGAGCGGGACGCGTCGGCGCGCCACTACGCGCCGCCGTCGTCGTCGGGATCGGTCGCGTCCCAGCTCCGCCCGCCGCCGCGCGACAGGTGGGCCGGTCGCTCCTTGCCCTCGACGAACGCGTCGAGCGGCTCGTCGTCGAACGGCCCCAGGCTGTGCGGCCCCTCGAGCTCCTCGATCTCGACGATCTCCAGCTCGTTGGTCCGGACCGAGCCGGCCGCGACCTGCCGCGGCGGCGCCGGCAGCGGCGGCGGCGCCAGCGCGTCGTCGAGCAACTCGACCCGGCCGGTGACGATCTCGTCCGACTCCTCGGCGCGTGGGTCGCGCTTGGTGCCGATCACGCAGCCGGCCTTGATCGTCACCTCGAACGCGCGGCCACCGAAGTAGGCGTCGATCGCCTCCTTGATGTACCAGAACACGTCCTGCAGCTCCTGGCCGTTGCCGGCGATCGTCTTCCACGCGGGCAGCGGGCCGTACTCGATCACCGGCGCGAAGAAGAACTCGCGCGAGCTCTTGAACAGCAGCGAGAACTCGTCGATCTCGACGCCGCCCGCGAGGCCCGCGGCCTTCATCCAGCCGTGGAGCTGATCCACCGTCGGGTAGCGCGCGAGGTGCGCGTCGAGGCGGTCGAGCGCCTCGTGCTTGTCGTGCTTGACCAGCACCTCGCGGTAGATGTCGTAGAACTCCTGGAACGTGTCGGCGAGCGGCAGGGTGCACCGCACCTCGCCGCCGACCTTGCACACGCGCGCGAAGTCGAGCAGCGCGGTGTCGATCGACGGCATCTCCTCGAGCCCGAGGTTGCACACGACGAGGTCGTAGACGTCGTCGGCGAACGACAGCCGCGGCAGCGGGCTCTCGGTGCGGAAGAACACGCCCTTCTTGCCGAGCGGCCCGAGCGCCTGGACCTTCTTGCGCGCGACGTCGAGCATCGCGCTGGACGCGTCGATCGCGATCAGGCGGGTCCCGTCGCCCATCCGCCGCAGGATCTCCACGGTCGGCCAGCCGGTGCCGCAGGAGATGTCGAGCACCTGCCCGCGCTCCGGCACGCGCAGGTTGCGCAGCAGCATCTTGCCGAAGCGCGAACCCCAGACCGGCGCGATCTCGTCATCGTAGATGCGAGCGAGCTTCTCGACCTTGAGGCTCCGCTTCTGGATCGTCACCTGCGGCCGATCATATCGGCCGGCTCACAAGTTGCAACCGCCGTGTGAACCCAGGTCGCGCCCGGGGTCACCTCAGGTCACCCGGGCGGTCACTCCGGCGCCACGTAGAAGTCGCCGGCCTTGCGGAATTCCGCGGCCTTGGCCTCCATCCCGGCCGCGACCGCCTGCTCGGCCGCCTGCTCGGTCAGCCCCTGGGCCGCCGCGTACTCGCGGACGTCCTGGGTGATCTTCATCGAGCAGAACTTGGGCCCGCACATCGAGCAGAAGTGCGCGCCCTTGGCCGCGGGCGCCGGCAGCGTCTCGTCGTGGAACTGCTGCGCGGTGTCCGGATCGAGCGAGAGGTTGAACTGGTCCTGCCAGCGGAACTCGAACCGCGCCTTCGACAGCGTGTCGTCGCGGCGCTGCGCGCCGGGGTGGCCCTTGGCGAGGTCCGCGGCGTGCGCGGCGATCTTGTAGGCGATCACGCCCGCCTTGACGTCGTCGCGATCCGGCAGGCCGAGGTGCTCCTTCGGCGTGACGTAGCAGAGCATCGACGTGCCGAACCAGCCGATCATCGCCGCGCCGATCGCGGAGGTGATGTGGTCGTAGCCGGGCGCGATGTCCGTGACCAGCGGGCCGAGCGTGTAGAACGGCGCCTCGTGGCACAGCTTGTCCTGGAGCTCGACGTTCTCCTTGATCTTGTGCATCGGCACGTGGCCGGGGCCCTCGATCATCACCTGGACGTCGTGCTTCCACGCCTTCTCGGTCAGCTCGCCGAGGGTCTCGAGCTCGGCGAACTGGGCGCGGTCGTTGGCGTCGGCGATCGAGCCCGGGCGCAGGCCGTCGCCGAGGCTGAACGCGACGTCGTACTTCTTCATCACCTCGCAGATGCGCTCGAACTCGGTGTAGAGGAAGTTCTCCTTGTGGTGCGCCAGGCACCACTTGGCCATGATCGAGCCGCCGCGCGACACGATGCCGGTGACCCGGCTGGCGGTCAGCGGGATGTACGCGAGGCGCACGCCGGCGTGGATCGTGAAGTAGTCGACGCCCTGCTCGGCCTGCTCGATCAAGGTCTCGAGGAACAGGTCGATCGTCAGCTTCTCGGGGTCGCCCTTGACCTTCTCGAGGCACTGGTAGATCGGCACCGTGCCGATCGGCACCGGCGAGTTGCGGACGATCCACTCGCGGGTCTCGTGGATCTGCTTGCCGGTCGACAGGTCCATGACCGTGTCGGCGCCCCACTTGATCGCCCACCGCAGCTTGTCGACCTCGTCGGCGATCACCGACGACACCGACGAGTTGCCGATGTTGGCGTTGATCTTCACCCCGAACTTCTTGCCGATGATCATCGGCTCGCTCTCGGGGTGGTTGATGTTGGCGGGCAGGATCGCGCGGCCGCGCGCGAGCTCGCTGCGCACCAGCTCGGCGCCGGTGACCGGGTCGAGGCCCTCGCGGATCGCGACGAACTTCATCTCCGGCGTGACGATGCCGCGCCGGGCGTAGTGCATCTGGGTGCGGTTGCCGGTGTCGCCGTGGGCGAGGCGCTCGGCGATCCACGCGGCGCGCAGCTTGGGCAGGCCGTGGTGGAGGTCGTGGTTGACCGGGCCGGAGGTGTCGTAGACGTCCAGCGGCGCCTCGCCGCCCGACAGGTGGATGCGGCGTATCGGGACGCGCAGGCCGTCGCGCTCGACGTGGACCTTCTCGGAGGCCGGCAGCCCGTCGATCGGGGGCAGCTCGGCGATGGGGTCCTCGACGACCGGCAGGCGCCGGGCGTCCTCGGTGACCGGCAGGTGCCGGTCCTTGTCATTGCTCATGGTTGCCTTTCCTTCGCCGGCATTACCCGGATCAGGTTCAAGGGGTCGCACGCAACCTCGCGTGCCTCTCAGCCTTGGGGGCTCCCCCAGCGAACCGGCACGATACCTCTGCCGCGAGGGATTACAAGTGGCTCCACGAGTTGCCGGTCCGCCGCAACGACAGCCCCCGTGCACGGCCCTCCGCCTTTCTATGATGTGGTCCGAGGGGTGCACATGGCGGCGCGCCACGGCCACGCCGAGGACCACGCCGAGTTGCTGGGGCGACGACACGGCCGGGCAGCTCGGCAACGGCGGCGGCCCCGCGTCGATGACGCCGGTCGCGGTCACGGCGACCGGCGCGACGTTCACCGCGCTCGGCGGCGGCGCCCTGTTCACCTGCGCGATCGACACCGACAGCGAGCGCTGGTGCTGGGGTAACAACTCCAACGCCGAGCTCGGCGCCGGCGGCGTCGACGGCCAGCACCCGTCGCCAGAGCTGGTCGACGGCGGCCCGGCGGGCTGGCGCGTCGTCGACGGCGCCATGTCCTACGGCTGCGGGATCGCCACGGACGACACGCTGTGGTGCTGGGGCGCGAACGGGTCCGGCCAGCTCGGGGGCGGCGCGGGGCCGACGCAGCAGGCCCCGCAGCAGGTCGGGGGCGCGACCGACTGGTACCAGCTCGCGACCGACGCCCAGGTCGGCGCGACCTGCGGCATCCGCGACGACGCGGGCGACGGCGGCGCGCTGTACTGCTGGGGCAACAACGACCACTACCAGCTCGGCACCGGCGATCAGACGCCTCACGACACGCCGTTCGAGATCGTCGGGCGGCAGTGGCTGCGGATCGACCTCGGCGCGGCGAACGCGTGCGGGATCGACGCGACCGGCGCGCTGCTGTGCTGGGGCTCGAACCGCTCGCTCCAGACGGCCGACGACCCGTACCGCGACCACGTCGGGACGATCCCGAGCGCCTCGCCGTGGCCGGGCGCGACGCCCGAGCACGTCGCCGTCGGCTACGAGCACACCTGCGCGATCGAGGGCGGGCAGGTGTACTGCTGGGGCGACGGCAGCTACGGCCAGCTCGGCGACGGCAACCGCGCGACCCGCCTGCCGCGTCCGGTGATCCCGCCGCCGTGAGCCCGGGCCACGCGGTCTATACTCGACGCGTGCGCGCGCTCGTCCTCGTCGGTGCCGTCGCGGTGGCCGCCTGCTACGGCCCGTCGGTGGACCCGTGCCGCGTCAGCTGCGCCAGCGACGCCGAGTGCCCGGGCGGCGCGGTGTGCGGCGCGGGCGGCCGGTGCCACCCGGCCGACCAGCCGGCCGCGTGCAGCGCGGCCGGCGACGCCGGCATCGACGCGCCGGACGGCGGCCTGCCGACCGGCGCGTTCTCGGCGCTCGCGGTGGGAGACCGGTTCGCGTGCGCGATCGGCCGGGTCGACCGCGAGGTCTACTGCTGGGGCGACAACGGGCTGGGCCAGCTCGGCGACGGCACGCTGACCACCCGCGGCGCCGCCGCCGTGATCGCGGAGCCGGGGCCGTGGAAGGCGGTCGGCGCGGGCACGTACCACGCGTGCGCGATCAAGGAGTCGGGCGAGGCGTACTGCTGGGGGTCGGGCGACCGCGGCCAGGTCGACGGCGACACCGACCTCCAGATCTTCCAGCAGCCCGAGGAGGTCCCGGTCCCCGACGGCGTGACCTTCACCGCGATCGACGGCGGCGGGCTGCACACGTGCGCCGTCGACAGCGACGGGCAGATGTGGTGCTGGGGGCTGGGCGACGAGGGCGAGCTCGGGCGCGGCGGCGTCACCGGCACGAACGCGCCCGCGATCGTCGACGGCGCCACGCGCTACGAGACCGTCTCGGCCCACGACGCGCGCACCTGCGCGATCGCGACCGACGACACCGCGTGGTGCTGGGGCACCGGCGCGATCGGCCGCGCCGGGACGACGACGAGCCCGACGCCGGTGGAGGTCGAGGGCGGCCACACCTGGCGCCAGCTCCAGGCCGGCCTGGGCCACACCTGCGGCGTGACCCTGGCCGGTGAGGCCCGGTGCTTCGGCGTCGACATGATCGGCGAGCTCGGCGAGGCCGGCACGTCCGCGGTGCCCGCGGTCGCGATCGACGGCGACACGTTCACGGTCGCGCTCGCGGGCCGGCTCGTGACCTGCGCCCAGGACGCCGAGGCGCTCCACTGCGTCGGGGACAACCGGCAGGGGCAGCTCGGCCGCGGCGATCGCGAGTACCTGCCGCAGCCGGCGACCCTCGCGCTGCCGCGCCCGGTGATCGCCGGCGAGACCGGGTTCGAGTTCACGTGCGTGCTCGACGACGGCGGCGTCGTGTGGTGCTGGGGTCACGACGACCGCGGGCAGTGTGGCGACGGCGTGATCGACGACCGCTGGGTGTCGACGCCGGTGATGGGCGTCACCGGGACGATCGCGACGATCACCGGCGCCGACGACCACGTGTGCGCGCTCAACACCGACGGCCGGCTGTGGTGCTGGGGGTCGAACGCCAGCGGCGAGGTCGGCGCCGGCGACCGCGTCGATCACGGGATCCCGGTCGAGGTCCCGCAGCCCGACGACATGCCGTGGACCGACGTGTCCGCCGGCGAGTCGCACACCTGCGCGATCTCCGCGGGCCGGCTGTACTGCTGGGGCGACGACGACGCGAGCCAGCTCGGCAACGGCGCCTCCACGGAGAGCGTGGTCGCGCCGGTGCAGATCGCGCCGGGGACGACGTGGCAGCGCGTCAGCGCGGGCGGCCGCCACACCTGCGCGCTCGACTCCGACAGCCAGCGGTGGTGCTGGGGAGACGCGTTCGGCGGCGTGCTCGGCGGTGGCGACGCGATCACGACGACGCAGGTCGTGCCCGCCGAGATGCCGACCAGCCCGGGCCCGTCGGCCTGGCTGTCCATCGCGAGCGGCAACAGCCACACCTGTGGCGTCGGCGGGGGCACGTCGAGCGGCGAGCTGTGGTGCTGGGGCGCCAACACCTACGGCGCCCTCGGGGTCGAGCCCGCGGGGGGCCTGTCGCACACGCCGCTGCGGGTCGAGCCGACCGCGAGCGACTGGCTCCGCGTCGACACGGACAGCCTCGATGGGTCGACCTGCGGGCTCCGCGGCAGCACGAGCGGCGGCGAGCTCTACTGCTGGGGCCTCAACATCCACTACCAGCTCGGGCTCGGCGACGCCGTCCAGCGCGACACCCCCGCCCGCGTCGGCAGCGCCCTGTGGCTGAGGGTCGACCTCGGCGCGTTCTCGGCGTGCGGCATCGACGAGGAGCTCGAGCTGCGCTGCTGGGGCGGCAACGGTTCGCGCCAGGCGGCCGACACCGACGACCTCGCCGTCACCGCGATCCCGGTGCAGCCGACGTTGCCCGGCATGTCGTTCCGCCTGCTCGCCGTCGGCTGGGAGCACGTCTGCGCCGTCCGCGACGACGACGCGATCTACTGCTGGGGCGACGGCACCTACGGCCAGCACGGCAACGGCAACCAGGCCAGGCTCGTGCCGACGCCGGTCGTGCTCGCCGAGTGAGCTCCTCCGAGCCGCGGCGTTCGCGCGGCGCATCGAAGGTGGTAGGACATGGCCATGGACAAGAAGCTGCCGGTGATGAGCCCGGGGGGGACCCCGGTGGTGAGCGCCCCGGGGATCGACCCCGACGACCTCGGCATGACCGACGCCGAGCTCGAGGACGAGATCCGCCGGCTCAAGCGCGAGCGCAACGCGGTGATCCTGGCGCACTACTACCAGGAGTCGGAGATCCAGGACCTCGCCGACTTCGTCGGCGACTCGCTGCAGCTGTCGCAGGCCGCGGCGAAGACCGAGGCCGACGTGATCTGCTTCTGCGGCGTCCACTTCATGGCCGAGACGGCCAAGATCCTCAACCCCGACAAGCTCGTGGTCGTGCCGGACCTCGCCGCCGGGTGCTCGCTCGCCGACGGCTGCCCGGCGCCCGCGTTCGAGCGGTGGCTGCAGCAGTACCCGGGCCACACCGTCGTCAGCTACATCAACTGCTCGGCCGAGGTGAAGGCGCTGTCCGACATCATCTGCACCTCGTCGAACGCGGTGAAGATCGTCAAGGCGCTCGGCGACCAGAAGGTCGTGTTCGCGCCGGACAAGCACCTCGGCGCGTTCGTCGCCAAGCAGACCGGGCGCGACGACCTGGTGCTGTGGCAGGGCACCTGCATCGTCCACGAGACGTTCAGCGAGCGCCGGCTGCTCGAGCTGATGGCGAAGCACCCCGACGCGCTGGTGATCGCCCACCCCGAGTGCCACGCCGGGATCCTGCGCCACGCCCACCACGTCGCGTCGACGTCGGGCCTGATCGCCTACGCCAAGGCGAGCCCGGCGAAGCGGTTCATCGTCGCGACCGAGGCCGGCATCCTCCACAAGATGCAGCTCGAGGCGCCGGACAAGGAGCTGCTCGCCGCGCCGCCCGAGGACGAGAGCTGCTCGTGCAACGTCTGCCCGCACATGCGGCGCAACACGCTGGCCAAGCTGTACCTGTGCCTGCGCGACCTGCAGCCGCAGGTCGACGTGCCGGAGGCGGTGCGCGTGCGCGCGCTGCAGCCGATCCAGCGCATGCTGGAGATGTCCGTCTGACGCTGCCGCGCGCGCTCGGGCTCGCCGCGCTCGCCGGGATCGCGGGCCTCGCCGCGTGCGGCTCGCGCGCCGAGCCCGCCGCGCCGCCGGCGCCCGCGAC
>WYBA01000415.1 GCA_011526095.1 Myxococcales bacterium
CTCGATCCCGACCAGGTCGTCGCGCTCGGCGCCGCGGTCCAGGCCGAGGTCCTGTCGGGCGGCGCCCAGGACGTCGTCCTGCTCGACGTCATCCCGCTGTCGCTCGGGATCGAGACGATGGGCGGCGTCGTCGAGAAGCTGATCCACCGCAACGCGACGATCCCGTGCGGCGCGAGCCAGACGTTCACGACCTACGCCGACAACCAGACCGGGTTCGACATCCACGTCCTGCAGGGCGAGCGCGAGACGGTCGACGGCTGCCGCTCGCTCGCGAAGTTCACGCTGCGCGGCATCCCGCCGATGGTCGCCGGCATGGCGCGCGTCGACATCACGTTCCTGGTCGACGCCGACGGCATCCTCCACGTCACCGCGAAGGAGCAGACCTCCGGCGTCGAGGCGTCGGTCGACGTCACGCCGTCGTACGGCCTCACCGACGAGGAGATCGAGCAGATGCTGATCGACTCGTTCGAGTACGCCGAGGACGACCTGCGCCGCCGCAACCTCGCGGTCGAGCGGGTCGAGGCCGAGCGGATCCTCGCCGCGACGCGCTCGGCGTTCGCCGCCGACGCCGCCGAGGGCGGCGAGCACCTGCTGACGCCCGACGTCCGCGCCGCGTCCGAGGCGGCGATGGCCGCGCTCGAGCGCACGGTGGCGGGCGACGACCACCTCGCGATCCGCGCCGCGATCGAGGCGCTCGATCTCGCCTCGAAGCCGTTCGCGCAGGAGCGGATGAACCGCGTCGTCGAGGCGACCATGAAGGGCCGCGCGCTCGACGACGTCGACCGCGAGCTCGCCCACGAGCACGGACCCGCCGGAGCCTGACCATGCCGCGCCTGACCTTCCTCAACCCCCACGGCAAGGGCTCCGCGCCGCTCACCGTCGACGTCGAGCCCGGCACGACGATCCTCGACGCCGCCGAGCACTGCGGCGCGCGCGTCGGCCACGCCTGCGGCGGCAACCTCGCGTGCTCGACCTGCCACGTGTGGGTCCACGAGGGCCTCGACTCCCTGCCCGAGGTCGCGGACAAGGAGAACGACATCATGGACAAGGCGTTCGACGTCCGCCCCGAGTCGCGGCTGGGCTGTCAGGCCCCGATGGCCGACCAGGATCTCGTCGTCGAGATCACCGAGGAGAGCCTCCGCGCCTGGCTCGACGAGAACCCCGACGAGCGCAAGAAGGCGCTGGCCGGCCGCTGACGCGGCGGCCGGGCTTCGTGCCACAGTGCGCCGCGATGGCGCCGTTCGTTCTCACGCTGCCGGTGCGGTTCGCCGACGTCGACCACGCCGGGATCGTCTACTACCCGCGGTTCTTCCACTTCTTCCACCTCGCGTTCGAGGAGCTGTTCCGCCAGCGCCTCGGCGCGCGCGCGTACGTGGACCTGCTCGACCGCGAGCGCGTCGGGTTCCCGGCGGTGCGGGCCGAGGCCGACTACAAGCACCCGCTGCGGTTCGGCGACACGATGGAGATCGAGGTCTCGGTCGCGCGCCTCGGCGGCAGGTCGATCACGTTCCGCTACCGCGTGTTCCGGGCGGCCGAGGCGGCCACGGCCGAGCGCGCCGCGGTGGCGCGCGTCGAGGCGGCGGTGGGGAGCGTGGTGTGCGCGGTTACCGATCTCTCCCGGTTCGTCGCGATCCCGGCGCCGGAGAAGGTCCTCGCGCTGATCGCCGATCTGGTCGAGCCGGCGACGGTCGCTGACCGTCCGGCCTGATCGCGCCTCGCCTGCCATGGGCCCTTTACCCCGGGCCGTTCCAGGGGTATCCACGCCCGCATGTCCGACCGCGACGCCGAACGGCTCGCCCGCATCCAGGCGGTGGTGACCGCGCTGCTCGAGCACCGCGTCGCCGCGTCGCTCGGCGACGTCGAGCGCGCGCTGATGGCCTGGCGGGCCGGCGAGGTCGGCCCGCTCGACGTCCACGGCACGCTGCTCAAGCACGCCGCGCGGTGCGAGCGCGTCGTCGAGCGCGTCACCCGGGCCGCCGGGCAGCGCCCCGCGGCGATCCTGCGCGACGCGCTCGACGCCGGGCTGATCGACCGCGGCGAGTTCCTCGAGCTCGCCGGCGTCGAGCCCGAGACCGTCGACCCCGCGGGCACGCTGGTCGAGGCCGACGCGCCGCAGCCGCCCGACAAGCGCACCTCGATCGAGCAGCTGCTCGAGCGCGGCGCCGTGCTGATCCACGTCGACGCGCGGCGCGACGACGTCACCGTGCCGGCGCGGTTCCGCGGCGATCCCAAGCTGGTCCTGCGGTTCGGCTACGGCCTGACCCCGGCGATCGTCGACCTCGCGGTCGACGAGCACGGCGTCGCCGGCACGCTGACGTTCGCCGGCGTGCCGTTCCACTGCTCGCTGCCGTGGCCCGCGGTCTACGCCGCCGTCGTCGAGGGCGAGCAGCGCGGCATGGTGTGGCCGGAGGACGTGCCGGACGTGCTGCTGGTGCCGCCGCCGCGCCCGCGCCCGGCCTCGGTCGAGCTGCGCACCGACGGCGCGCGCGCGCCCGAGGGGACCGATCACAGCGGCGTGGCGCGCCCGGGCACGGTGCCGCCGACCAACGGCGGCGACAGCCCCGACAAGCCGCCGCGCGCGCGCCGCGGCTCGCACCTCAAGCTGGTCGAGTAGGTCGATCAGGCGGGGCTCGCCGCCCCGCCCGTCGGGCGGAGCCCGCCGGGACCCCCCCCCCCCCGACCGCCGGCTACGCCGGGGGGACGTGGAGCACGACGCCCGCGGCCGCGGGCACGCCGGGGCAGGGCGGCGACAGCTTCTCGAGCTCGATCGTCAGCGCGCACCGCGGGTACAGCTCGTGGATCGCCCGCGCGATCTCGCCGGCGAGCCGCTCGAGCAGCCGGAACGTCGTCCCCGTGCCGATGCGGATCACCGCCTCGGACACCTTGGCGTAGTCGACGGTGTCCGAGATCCGGTCGGAGCGGGAGGCCGCGGCGAGCGAGACGTCGAGCCGGACGCTGACGCGGAACCGCCGGGTCGAGCGGCGCTCGGCCGCGCTGTAGCCGTGGTTGCCCTCGAACGTGAGGCCTCGGACGAACACGGCGTCCGTGGACGACGGCGGGATTGACGTGGGCATCGAATCGACCTGCGGCCTGCGACCTGAGCCGCCCGCGCTACAGCTCGCCGCCGGCCCGCGCCGAGGCCTTCTGCAGCTTGCGCTTGATCATCTGGCGCTTGAGCGGCCCGACGAAGTCGACCAGGAGCTTGCCGGTCAGGTGGTCGTACTCGTGCAGCAGGCACCGCGCGAGCAGGCCCTCGCCCTCGACCTCGAACATCTGGCCGTCGATCCCCATCGCGCGGATGCGGGCGCGCATCGGCCGCTCGACCTCGATGAACACGTCCGGGAACGACAGGCAACCCTCGTCCGAGAGCTGGGTCTCCTCGGACGCGAACACGATCTCCGGGTTGATGAACGCCACCGGCGGATCGTTCTCGTCCCGGCCGGCCAGCTTGGGCTCGACCAGGAACATCCGCGTCGGATCGCCGATCTGGATCGCCGCGATGCCCAGGCCGTTCTCGGCGTACATCGTGTCGCACAGGTCGCGGTAGAGCGCGCGGACGCGATCGTCGATCGCCTCGACCGGCTGGGTCTCCTGCCGGAGCCGGGGATCCGGCCAGACGACGACATCGCGGACGGCCATGGGGCTCACCATAGGGCCAGCCCCGGTGGGTGTCAACGCGCCGCAGAGTGCGTGAATCATTCTGATTCACACCCTCTGATCATCGGAGCGCCCGACGAGGAACGTCGGGCGCTCCTGTACGGATCGGGATTGCTTCGCAATCCCGCAGGTCCCCCCCCCGCTCCCAGCTTTCCCGAGGACGGTCGAGGGGATGCGAGCGTGCCTCGCCGCGACGCGTCGCTTGACGTGGACGCCCCTTGTGGCCATAGAGTCCCGTCCGATGTCCGTGTCGCTCCTCCGCTACGCCGAGTCCCGGCTGCCCACCGCGCACGCCGAGTTCCGCGTGGTGGTGTACCGGACGGGCGAGCCGTCCGGGCCCGGCGCCAGCGCCCTCGGCGGCGATCGCGAGGAGCACGTCGCGATGGTCATGGGCGACGTCTCGGGCGACGACGTCCTCACCCGCGTCCACTCGTCGTGCTTCACCGGCGAGGTGATGGGCAGCCGCCGCTGCGACTGCCGCGCCCAGCTCGACGCCGCGCTCGAGCGCATCGCGCGCGAGGGCCGCGGCGTGCTGGTCTACCTGGTCCAGGAGGGGCGGGGCATCGGCCTGGGCAACAAGATCCGCGCCTACGCGCTCCAGGATCAGGGGCACGACACCGTCGACGCCAACCTGCAGCTCGGGTTCGACGCCGACCTGCGCAGCTACGACCTCGCCGCCGGGATCCTGCGCGATCTCGGCGTCCGATCGGTCCGTCTGATGACCAACAACCCCGGCAAGATCGCCGGGCTCGACAAGGCCGGGGTGCGGGTGTCCGCGCACGTGCCTCACTGGGTCGAGGTCACCGAGGAGAACGCCGAGTACCTCGAGGCCAAGAAGACCCGCATGGGACATATCCGATGAGCAGCAAGATCGACGAGGCCAAGGTGCGCGAGGTGCTGGCCGGGGTGATCGACCCCGCGCTCGAGCACGACATCGTCAGCTGGCGCATCTTCAAGGGCTGCGAGGTGTCCGGCGACGACGTGCTGGTCAAGGTCGCGATCCCGACCCACGCCTACCCGCAGGCCCAGCGCCGCGAGCTGGCCAGCCGGATCGAGCAGGCGCTGCGCGCCGCCGGCGCCCGCTCGGTGACGGTCGTGCCCGAGGTCGAGACCGCGCACATCCCGGCGCCGAGCGACAAGGCGACGCTCAAGGGGCCCAAGAACGTCATCGCGGTCGCCGCCGGCAAGGGCGGCGTCGGCAAGTCGACGGTCGCGGTCAACCTCGCGCTGGCGCTCGCGCGCCACGGCGCCAACGTCGGACTGCTCGACGCCGACGTGTTCGGCCCGTCGATCCCGACGATGCTCGGCCCGGCCGAGCGTCCACCGGGCACGACGCCGGAGCAGAAGATCGTCCCGGCCCTGCACCACGGGATCAAGGTCATCTCCGTCGGGTTCTTCGTCGAGAAGGGCGAGGCGGTCGTGTGGCGCGGCCCGATGGTGCACCGCCTGCTGCAGCAGTTCCTCGCCGACGTGGAGTGGGGTGACCTCGACTACCTGGTGTGCGACCTGCCGCCCGGCACCGGCGACGTCCAGCTGTCGCTGTCGCAGCTGATCCCGATCGCCGGCGCGGTGATGGTGACGACGCCGCAGGAGGTGTCGATCATCGACGTCGTCAAGGGCATCGCGATGTTCGAGAAGGTCGAGATCCCGATCCTCGGGCTCGTCGAGAACATGAGCTACTACAAGTGTCCGGCGTGCGGACACCACGACGAGATCTTCAGCCACGGCGGCGGCAAGCGCCTGGCCCAGGAGGTCGGCGCGCCGTTCTTCGGCGAGCTGCCGATCGACACGCGGATCCGGTTCGGCGGCGACGCCGGCGTGCCGGTCGTGATCGCCTCGCCGGACTCGGACAACGCGCAGCGGTTCATGGACATCGCGACGCGCGCCGCGCTCAAGGTCGCGGCCAACGTGCTGTCCAAGCCAAAGAAGTCGCCGCGGCTCGCGGTGATTCGCTAGCGCGTCGCGCGGTCACCACCGGTCATTCCTGTCGGCGCTGGTCGGCGCCGGTCGGCGCAGGCTGGCGCTCGTCAGGATCGCGGACACGACGAAAGGGCAGGCCCCTCACCGGGTGCCTGCCCATCGGCGCCACGCGGCGCGGTCAGCTCACGCCTTCGGCGCGGGCTGGCCGGGCTCGCCCATCGCGGCGAACAGCTCGGCGGCCGACTTGGTCGACTTGCGGCCGAGCTGGTTCTTGCGGCGGCGCCCCATGTTCTTGTGGGACCGCTTGCGCTTCAGTTCACTGGCTTTGGTGTTCGAGGCCACGACAGGCTCCTTGAGAGGGCGTGATCTCTATCGTCTGGGGCCCGCCGTGTCAACGGCGGCGGGCGCCGGCTGACGGGGAGGGGCGCAAGGTTGCAATTCCCCTGGGGTGTCCATACATTCGGCGGCACCGGAAGCGATCCATGAAGCGCTGCCCAAAGTGCGGGAAGACCTACCTCGACGACGCCAACTTCTGCCCGGTTGACGCCGGCCGTCTCGTCGAGGCTCCCGACGCGGGCGCCAGCGGGGCGGGCGCCAGCGGGGCGGCCCCGAGCACCGCGTCGGGGGACGGGCTGGTCGGAGGCCGGTTCCAGCTCGGCCCGGCGGTCGGCGGGAGCTCCACCGGGACGGTCCACCGGGCGACCGACACCACGGGCGGCGTGGCGGTCGCGGTCAAGCTGGTCGATCCGGCGGTGATGTCCATCCCCGCGGTCGCCCAGCGGATCGAGCGCGAGCTCAAGCAGCTCGAGCGCGTCCAGCACAAGACGGTCGCCCAGGTGATCGCCTCCGGTCGTCACGGCGACCGCGTGTTCGTCGCGACCGAGCTGGTCGATGGTGGGCGCCCGCTGTCGGAGCTGGTGGCGGCGTCGGGGCCGCTCGACGCCCAGCGCGCGAGCGAGCTGGTGCTCGCGATCGGCGAGGGCCTGATCGAGGCGGCGAAGGTCGGCGTCGTCCACCGCGACCTGTCGCCGAAGAACATCCTCGTCACCCACGACGAGCTCAAGCTGATCAACTTCTGCGTCCCGGTCCCCGGCGGCAAGACGCCCGGCGTCCCCGAGTACGTCGCGCCCGAGGCGGTCGAGGGCAAGCCCGTCGATCAGCGCGGCAACATCTACTCGCTCGCCGCGATGTTCTACTTCCTGCTCACCGGGCGGCCGCCCCACGTCGGCGACGCCGCCACCGTGCTCGCGGCGCACCTCGCCGGGGGCGTCGAGCCGCCGTCGCGTCACGCCGCGGTCGCCGCGGACATCGACGCCGCGATCGGCAAGGCGCTCGAGCGCAACGCCGCGCGCCGCTACCTCACGCTGCGCCAGTTCCTCGACGAGGTCGAGCGGATCGCGCGCGGGCCC
>WYBA01000416.1 GCA_011526095.1 Myxococcales bacterium
CGAGACCCACGTCGCGCACGCCGCCGGGACCTGGACCGCGCCGAAGATTGCCGTGCTCGTCGATGCCAGCACCGCCTCCGCCTCGGAGATCCTCGCCGGCGCGTTGCAGGACCACAAGCGCGCCACGATCCTGGGGCTGCCGACGTACGGCAAGGGCTCGATCCAGACGTTCTACGACCTCGACGACGGCTCGGGCCTCAAGCTGACCACGGCCCGCTACCTCACGCCGCTGGGGCGCTCACTCGAAGGCGGCGGAATCACACCGGATGTCACGGTGGATTCGTTCGAGGCCGAGGTCATCGTGGCGGGAGCGGGAGCGACCGGCGACGACGGCGCGGTGGGAGAGGGTGAGCCGGTGTCCGATGACGCCGACGCTGGCGCGACGGCCGAGAACGATGCAAGAATTCGTGAAGAGCTCGTGGAGGATCATCAGTTCCAGGTGGCCCTCCAGACCGTGCGCGGCTGGCTGCGGACGAAGTGATGTGCGCGGCCATGACCTTGCGGTTCTCGATCTGTGCGCTGTCGTGTCACCAAGCCTGGCGCTTGCCTCGATCTCGTTGAACCCTCTTTCCTAGGGACGGCATCGACCGATGTACAAGCTGGTCATCCAAGATGACGAGGGGAAGACGACGGTCGTTCCCTTGATCCGAGACGAGATCACGATCGGCCGGAAGGAGGGCAACACCATCCGGCTGACCGAGCGCAACGTCTCGCGCAAGCACGCGCGGATCATGCGCAGCAACGGCACCGTCGCGATCGAGGACCTCGGCAGCTACAACGGCGTCCGCGTCAACGGCACCCGGATCTCGGCGCGCACGGCGCTCACGGTCAGCGACCGCGTCCAGATCGGCGACTACCTGATCGAGCTCAAGGCGGAGGGCGCCGAGGTCGGCGCCGCACCGTCGGCCGCGGCGTCCTACGAGGACGCCAAGACCCAGCCGGTCGAGCGGATCGACCCGAACTACGGCCGGCCGCAGGCGCCCGGGGCGTCGATGCCCGGCATCCCGATGGCGGGCCAGGCCCCGGCGGGGGCCGGGGCGTCGATGCCCGGCGCGGCCGCGCACGCGATGGCGATGGGCGACACCGATCCCGGGATCCCCGTCGCGCGCGCCGCGGTCGTCGCGCCGATGGCGCCGACGTCGGGCCACGCCCGCCTCGTCGTCCTGTCGTCGAACTTCGCCGGTCGCGAGTTCGAGCTCAACAAGCCGCAGATCGTGATCGGGCGGACCGACGACAACGACGTCGTCGTCAACCACCGCTCGATCAGCCGCAACCACGCCAAGGTCGTGCGCGAGGCCGACACCGGCCGTTACACGATCATGGACCTGCAGTCGTCCAACGGCGTGCGGGTCAACGGCGAGGAGTACGGCAAGGTCGAGCTGCGCCGCGGCGACATCGTCGACCTCGGCCACGTCCGGATGCGGTTCGTCGACGTCGGCGAGGACTTCCTGTTCGGGCGCGACGCGGTCGCGGTCGACGTCCCCACCGGCGGCGGCAAGGGCCTGATCATCGGCTTGATCGGGCTCCTCGTCGTCGGCGGCATCATCGGCGTCGTCGTCGCGACCAGCGGCGGCGACGACAAGGGCGGCACCAAGGCGGCCAGCGGCGAGGATCCGGGGACCGCGCGCGTCGCGGTCGCCGACGCCACCCGCGCCGCGGTCGTGATGCCGGACGCCGGCGCTGCCGCCGGCACGGCCGCCGAGCAGCCCGACAGCAAGCGCCTCGGCGAGGCGAAGCTGGCGATGCAGGCCGCGCTCGACGCCGACAAGTGGCCCGAGGTGATCCAGCAGTGCAAGGTCGTGCTCGAGATCGCGCCCGACGACCAGGAGTGCAAGGACAAGATCGAGCTGGCCAAGCGCGAGCAGGAGGCGCAGCTCGAGTTCGACGACTTCAACCAGGCCGTGCAGCGCAAGGACTACCCGGGCGTCGCGCGGATCTTCGGCGAGCTCGACGCGGACTCGAAGTACAAGGAGCAGGCGCGGGCCGACCACGACCGGCTGCGCGACGAGTACGTCTCCGCGGTGAAGAGCCGCGCGGCGAAGCTCGCCAAGGACGGCAAGTGCAAGGACATCGAGAAGGTCGCGGCGCAGGCCGACGCGGTCTGGTCCGAGGCGGGTGACGCGGCGCGCGCCGAGGCCGCGAAGTGCGAGACGGTCGCGGTCGTTCCGGGTGACGGTGGCGGGGGCAAGAAGCCCGACGGCGGCAAGAAGCCCGACGGCGGCAAGAAGCCCGACGACGGTGGCAAGAAGCCCGACGACGGCGGCGGCAACACCTCGAGCTCGGGCAAGACCGTGCAGCAGCTCGTCGATGACGCCAACGCCGCGGCGCGCGCCGGTCAGTACGGCAAGGCGCTGCGCTCGGCCGAGGACGCGCTCAAGCAGGACCCGGGCAACGGCCAGGCGCTCACCGCCGCCGCGATCGCCGCGTGCAACCTCAAGGACGCGGGCAAGGCGAAGAAGTACATCAACAAGCTGAGCGGCCAGCGCCAGGGCATGGTCCGCCAGGTCTGCCTGCGCAACAACGTCAGCGTCGACTGACGCGGGCCGCGCGCGGGCTCACGGCGCGATCGTCTCGACGACGATCCGCGCCGCGGCGAGCGGGATCGCGGTCTTCTTGCCGGCGAACCGGAAGGTCGCGGCGGTCGCGTCGACCTCGCCGATCGTCCCGATCAAACACGCCGAGGTGAGGGCCGCGTCCTCGTGTGGCGGTGGGTCCCCGAGCGCGCCGTAGCTGCGGCCGTCGAACACGACGATCGCGGCGCCGGTGCGCGCGTTGTCGGCGGTCGCCGGGATCGTGCGGCAGGCGGTGCCGGCGCGCTGCTCGGGGCGCTGCCACGTCCAGTAGGCGCCCTCGAACGGGAACACGGCGATCGCGTCGGACGGCTCGCTGTCGACGAGCGTCCACGACGAGCTGAGCCAGCCGCCGGCGCGCAGGCAGTGGTCCTGCGCCGCGCCGCACGGCCCGAGCGTGGTGATGCGGCCACCCGGCGCGACGACGAACCCGCCGGCGTCACGGTGCGCGCCGCCGTCGTCGGTGGCGGGCGGCGGCGCGGCCTCGATCGGCGTCCCCGCGGCGCCCGCGCTGACGTGCGCGGCGCCCGCGGGAGGCGCGCCCGACGGGCTCGGTCCCGTGGAGGGGCCGACGGGCTCGTTCGCGCGAGGGGCGACGCTCGCGCCCGGGGCGACGCAGGCGGCGGCGACGAACGAGGCGAGCAGGGCGATGGGCTTCATGCGGTCCTTCTGGACACCCACGGCGTCGCCGTGGTCGGGGGCAGGTGCTCCGGCGCCGAGGTAACCCGGGCCGGGGGCGGTGACACTGACAGGTGCCACAGCTTCGCTCACCCTGACTCCGGGCGGAACCCTCAGGAATGCTGGAGGTTTCGTTGACCCGTCGGTCCGTTGTGGGCTACACCCGAACGCACACCTTGGTGGGTGGAAGTCTGCCCGCACCCACCTTCGGGAGGCGAAATGCACCTGCGTACGTCCCTGATCCCAGCGCTCGTCTCGTCGGTCCTCGGAGCGGTCGCGCTCGTCGGCAGCGCGCCGGCCGCGCACGCCGAGGACGAGGCCGGCAACGTCGACATCAACCCGTTCCGGTTCTCGCTCGACTCGCGCGGGTACCTGACGGTCAACGCCTCCCAGGTCCTCGGCCACAAGGAGGCGTCGTTCGGCATCGTGACCAACTGGGGTCGCGAGCTGCTCGCGTTCGAGGACGGCACCGACACGTTCGTCATCAAGAACGTCGTCACGCCGACGCTGCACGGCGCGTTCGGGCTCAAGCTCGGCCCGGCCGAGCTCGAGCTCGCGGTGTCGCTGCCGTTCGCGATCATGAACGGTGACCGCAACCCCGACTTCGACAACGGCACGCCGACGCCGAACGACGACGAGAACTTCGAGCTGTCGGGCCAGGGGCTGGGCAACATCGGCGTCCACCTCAAGACGCGGTTCCTCAAGACCAGCCGCGGCCCGAAGGTCGGCCTCGGCCTGATCGTCTCGGCGCTGCTGCCGACGGGCTCGCAGAAGGATCGGTTCCTCGCCGACGACGGCCTGTCGCCGCAGATCCTCGGCGTGTTCGACAAGGAGTTCGGCAAGGAGCGCAACCTGCGGTTCGGCGTCAACGCCGGCGTCCGGCTGCGCACCGGCGAGACCGCGTACACCGACAACGGCGATCCGGAGGAGATGGGCTCGCCCGCGACCGGCCAGACGATCGACACCGGCTCGGCCGAGATCCCGTTCGGCGTCGGCATCGCGTGGGCGCTGTCGCCGCAGAAGTTCGACGTGATCGGCGAGGTGCTCGGCGCGGTCCCGCTCGGCGGCGAGAACTACTTCCCGCTCGAGGCGATCGGCGGCATCAAGGTCTACCTCGCGCGCAACTCGTTCCTCAGCCTCGGCGGCGGCGCCGGGCTCAGCGGCAAGGGCGGCAGCCCGACGACGCGCGCGTTCATCGGCATCATCTTCGAGCCGAACATCGGCGACCGCGACGGCGACGGCTACAAGGACGACGCCGACGACTGCCCGAACGACCCCGAGGACTTCGACGACTTCCAGGACGCGGACGGCTGCCCCGAGCCGGACAACGACCGCGACGGCATCCTCGACGTCGACGACGCCTGCCCCAACAACCCCGAGGACAAGGACAACTTCGAAGACGAGGACGGCTGCCCCGAGGGCAACAAGAACGATCGCGACGGCGACGGCCTGCTCGACGACGTCGACCAGTGCCCGGACGACCCCGAGGACTTCGACGAGTTCGAGGACGAGGACGGCTGCCCGGACCCGGACAACGACCAGGACGGCATCCTCGACGTCGACGACCTGTGCCCGATGGACCCCGAGGACCGCGACGACTTCGAGGACGAGGACGGCTGCCCCGATCCGGACAACGACAAGGACAAGATCCTCGACGTCGACGACCAGTGCGTCAACGACCCCGAGAACTACAACGGCTACGAGGACGACGACGGGTGCCCGGATCGCGGCCGCGTCGTCGTGACCGACACCAAGATCGAGATCCTCGACAAGATCTTCTTCGAGTACGACAAGGCCGTGATCAAGGGCGAGTCGTTCCCGATCCTCGACGCCGTCGCCGCGACGCTCGAGGGCAACCCGGACATCGCGCTGATCGAGATCCAGGGTCACACCGACAGCGACGGCAGCGACGCCTACAACCTCGACCTGTCCGACCGCCGCGCCGCGGCGGTGAAGAAGTACCTGGTCGACAAGGGGATCGCCGAGGATCGCCTGACCTCCCAGGGCTACGGCGAGTCGCAGCCGCTCGAGCGCAAGAACACGGCGGCGGCCAAGGCCAAGAACCGCCGCGTCGAGTTCCTGATCGTCAAGCGCGGCAGCGACTAGTCCTCCGACCGACACGTGGTGATCGCGTCGGAGGACGTCTGGGCGGGGTGGGTCCCGACGAGCTCTGCTCGTCGGGCGGGGCGGCGAGCCCCGTGTGATCGAGGCGACGTGCCGTGCCGGAGCAGAATGCGACGGTCACGGCAC
>WYBA01000417.1 GCA_011526095.1 Myxococcales bacterium
GCGCCCCGCCCCTCCCCCGGCCCTTGTTTTTCACCCCTCCGGGCCCCCCCCCAACATTTTCCCCCCCCCCCCGGCCCCCCCCGCGGGGGGGGGGGCCCCCCCCCCCCCCCCCCACGAGTCGAAGGGCCAGCCTTCCGGTTCACGAACACGGCAGGCTGGTCCTTCGACGGGCCCTCGCTTTCGCTCGGGCCGCTCAGGACGCACGGATCTTGGGTCTCGACGAGGAATGCGAGATCTGTTGGATCCTGAGGACGCTGACAGTCGACGACGCCGCTGGCCATCGTCGAGATCCCGCCCGTCGACTGACGCTCACCCGATCGGCGGCGCCAGCGGCCGTGGGCTGCACGACACCGGGTGCACGCGGTGTGGCGCGCAGCGCTACAGGCACACCGCGTGCTTCTCGCCACCGACGTGCTGGCCCGGAGTCTTCCCCCTCCGCTCGATCTCGACGTTGCGCCCCGCGCGGTCCGACCGGCGATCGCCGGTGCAACCGTGAGTGCGCTGCTCGTCCGCCCCCTGGCGTTTGCACTGGGGTGCGGTCCCCCCGGCGCGCTCGACGCGCTGTACGCGGCGACCGGCCTGACGCCGGACCTGCTCGCGGATCCCGACGCGCGGATCGCGCCGGCGCAGCTGCGCCGCGCGTGGGACCTCGCGATCGAGCTGTCGGGCAACCCGCTGCTCGCGCTCGAGCTGTCGGCCGCGACGCCGCCCGGCGCGTTCGGCGTCGTCGAGTACGTCGTGCGCAGCGCGGCGACGATCGGCGAGGCGCTCGAGCTCGGCGTGCGTTACCTCCACATCCTCGACGAGGTGATCCATGCGGCGCTGGTCGACGACGAGGACGATCCCGAGCTGGTGTGCCTCGAGCTGCTCGTCGACGGCCCGATCCCGCGCGAGGCGTGCTTCGCGGTCGTCGTCGCCCACGCCCGGATCCTCGCCGGCGAGTTCCGGCCGGCGCGGGTCGAGCTCGCGCACCGCCCCGACCCCGACCCCGCGGCCTACGCGCGGTTCTTCGGCGCGCCGGTGACGTTCGACGCGCCGCGCACGCGCCTGGTGATGACGCGCGGCTCGCTCGCCGCGCCGCTCGTCACGGCGGACCCGACGCTGCTGCCGGTGCTGGTCCGTCACGCCGACGAGCTGCTGGCGCGCCGCGCCGCGCTCGCCGGCCACGCGCCGGTATCCGCCCAGGTGCGCGACGCGCTGTGCGCGCTGCTCCGCACCGGGCGCGCCGACGCCGAGCACGTCGCGGCGCACCTCGGCGTCACGCCGCGCAGCCTGCAGCGCCGGCTCAAGGACGAGGGCACGACGTTCGTCGCGGTGCGCGACGAGCTGCGCCGCGAGCTCGCGCTCGGCTACCTCGACGACCAGCTGTCGATCGCCGAGGTGTCGTTCCTCCTCGGGTTCTCGGAGGCGAGCGCGTTCTTCCGCGCGTTCAAGCGGTGGACCGGGATGACGCCGGCCGAGGCCCAGCGCCGCGCCACCGCAGCGTAGGTCCTCCGACCGACGCGTCGTGATCGCGTCGGAGGGCCTCTGGGCGGGGTGGGCCCCGACGAGCTCTGCTCGTCGGGCGGGGCGGCGAGCCCCGTGTGATCGAGGCGACGTGGCGTGCCGGAGCAGCATGCGACGGCCACGACACGAGCACCGCTGGCGTGTCCGGTCAGTCGTTTGTCGTGGACGGTCACTGCGGTGATCGCGGGCGATCGGCGACAAGCGCAGCATGAGGGACCACACCACGATCAAGCTCGCCTGCGCGCTGTCCGTGCTGCTCGCCGCCGCGTGCGACGACGCGGCGACGCCGCTCGAGGACCACGACGACCACGCGCCCGCGAGCCTGCGGTTCGAGGGCGCCGAGCTCGACGCGCTGCTCGCCGGCGGCGACAGCGATCCGCTGGCGTTCGACGACGGCTTCCGCCGTGCCGGCCTCTTGTGGGACGCGCCCGAGGCGGGCGCGCTCGAGCTGCGCACCAGCGTCGACGGCCAGGCGTGGTCGGACTGGACCGCGCCGACCGTCGTGTCCGCCGAGGGGGTCGCGTTCGCCGGCCACGTCGACGCGCTCGACGTCGGCGGCGTCGGCTCGACGCTCGACGACCCGAGCGCGCGGTGGCTGCAGCTGCGCGTCGCCGCGGGCAAGCCGGCGCCGACGTTCCTGGTGATCGAGCCGCTCGCCGACATCCCGCCCGCGCTCGATCCCGACCTCGCGCCCGCGTCGGACGACGGCGAGGCGCCGACCGCGATCTTCTACGACGACCAGTCGACGCCGATCGGGACGCTGCGGGTGTACTCGCGCGCCGACTGGGGCGCGCGCGCGCCGCGCTGCGCCTCCGGCTCGATGAACCCGGTGCGCGCCACGATCCACCACACCGTCACGCCGACGAACGACTCGATGTCGCCGCAGGCGCGCCTGCGCCAGATCCAGGCGTTCCACATGAACAGCCGGGGCTGGTGCGACATCGGCTACAACTACCTGATCTCGCGCGACGGCCGGGTGTGGCGCGCGCGCGGCCCGACGACGGTCGGCGCCCACGTGTCGAACGCCAACACCGGCAACATCGGCGTGTCGTTCATGGGCACGCACACCTCGACGCCCGTGACCGGCACGCAGATGTGCAGCGCCGCGCGCCTGCTGCGCCGGCTGCACGAGGCGTACGGGATCAGCCTGGCGCGCAGCAACATCAAGGGCCACCGCCAGTACGGCGGGACCGCGTGCCCGGGCAACGCGCTCTACGACCAGATCGGCGCGATCCTGCGCAAGGCGAACAACGGCTGCTCGGCCAACTGAGCCCGGCGCGCCAAGCGAGGACCACGATGCGCCGCCTCCCTCGTCTCGTCACCGCCGCCGCGCTCGTCGCGATCGCCGCGTGGCTCGCCGCGCGCGCGCTCGACGACGGCGGCGCGCCCGCCCCGCGGGCCACGCCCGCGACGGCGCGCGACGTCACCGCGCCCGGCGCCGCCCCGGTCGCGGCGCTCGCGGTCACGCCGGATCCGGCGCACGAGCAGCTCCCGGGCGTGCACTGCTGGGACGGCCTGCTCGCGCTCGATCGCGCCGCGACGCTCGACGGCTTGCGCGCCGCGCTGGCGCGCGCGCTCGCCAGCGGCGACGAGCTGCTCGCCAGCTACGTCGCCGATCGGCTGGTCGAGCTCGTCGGCGCCGACGCGGCGCGGGCGCTCGCGCTGCTCGACTGGGCGGACGCGGCGACCGGCCGCGAGCTCGAGCTGGTGCTCGGCGCGCTCGCCCGCACCGAGGCGGTCCACGCGCCCGCGGTGTCGCGGCGGTTGCTCGGCGTCGGCGCCGACCCCACGCTCGACGAGGGGCGGCGCGCCGCGGCACTGACCGCGCTCGACACCCAGCGATCGCTGCCACCCGAGGCGATCGCGCGGCTCCACGCCGTCGCGCTCGACCCGGCCGCCGAGGGCGCGGCGTGGACCGCGACGCGCACGCTCGGCCGCGTGATGGCGAACGACCACGCGCGCACCGGCGCCTACGCGCCGTACTGGGACACGCTGCTCGACGTCAGCCGCACCACCACCGATCACGCGGTGCGCGTGCTCGCGCTCGAGATGCCGGCGTACGTCGACCCGGTGCTCGGCGAGGGCTACATCGACGACCTCGCCCAGCTCCTCACCGACGCGCCCGAGCGCGAGGTCCGCGAGATGGCCGCGTTCCAGCTCGGCCTCACCGAGGCGCCCGACCGGGTGCTGACCGTGTTCCGCGCCGCGTTCCCGCGCGAGCCCGAGCTGTGCGTGCGGTGGGCGATCGTGCGGTTCGCGGTGCGCGCCGCGGGCGCGCGCGCGCTGCCGCTGCTCGACGACCTCGCCCGCGTCGATCCGCGGTTCGCCGCCGACGTCGCCGACTTCCGTCGGATCTACGCCACCGGCGTCCACGACTTCGAGCGCGTGTGGTCCGACAAGGCCGAGCACCACGCGTGCGGCGCCGACGAACACCCGGGAGACTCGTGATGCTCCGCCCCGCCCTGCTCGCCACCTTGCTCCTCGCCGCCGCGCCGGCGCGCGGCGACGTCGCCGCCGACCTGCCGCCCGACGTCGCCGACCTGCCGCCCGACGTCGCCGACCTCGACGACCGCGCCGCCGCGCCCGCGCTGTGCGCGCTGCCGGCGATGCTCGACGCCGCGCGCGCCGGCCTCGCCGACGGCTCGGACGCCTACCGCCGCTACCTCGCCGCGCTCCTGCAAGAGGCCGCGCTGACCCTGCCCGAGGCCGACCTGCTCGACGCGGTCGCGTCCGAGCGCGACCCGGCGCTGCTCGAGGTGCTCGGCCGCGCGCTCGCCACCCGCGCCAGCCACGCCGAGGATCCCGGGCTGCTCCAGCCGCTGCTCGATCGCGCCGCGCTCGACGGCGATCCCGCGCTGCGCGCCGCGGCGGTGCGCGCGCTGCGCGCGACCGGCTCGGTCGAGGCGATGGCCGCGCTCGGCGGCGGGGTCGACTACGCGCTGCTGGTCCAGGACCCGGTGCCGGAGGTCCGCGCCGCGGTCGCGGACAACCTGATCGCCGAGAACCGCGACGTCTACGGCGGGCGCGACGCGCGGCTCACCGCGGCGGCGGTCGAGGTCGCGACCGCGGCCACCGACGGCCAGGTCGCGGCGCGCGTGCTCGCCGAGATCCCGCTCGACACCGCCACGCCCGACGCCGTCGCCGCGGTCACGGCCGCGCTCGCCGCCGACGATCCCGCGCGCCGCGCCGGCGCCGCGCTCGCGCTCGGCAGCGCCCCGCCCGGCGACGGCGCCACGGCGCGCGCGCTGGTCGCGCGGTACCACCGCGACGACGACGCCACCGTCCGCGCCGCGATCCTGCGGGCGCTGGCGCGGCTCGGCCAGGCCAGCGCGATCCCGACCCTGCGCGCGCTGCGCGGCGTCGCCCCCGCGCTCGATCCCGAGCTCGACCTGTGGCTCGACGTGCTCGGGCTCGAGCTGCAGGAGTGGCACCTGATCCTGCGAGAGAAGCTGCGCCGCGCGGCGCGCGCGGCGCAGCACGACACCCCCGACACCCCCTGACCTCAAGGAGAGATCGATGAAGCTCGCAAGCCTGATCCTGATCGCGCTGGTCGCGTTCGCCTCCCCCGCCGCGATCGCGGCCACCGCGCGCGGCCCGATCTGCGACACCCGCGCGCGCGTCGGCAGCACCACGTACTACTCGTGCTCGGGCAGCTACCACGGCGCGCTCGACATGAGCAACGGCACCTGCAACTCGTGGAACCACCGCGGCATGCTCGTCGGCAGCCGCTACTACCGCTACTACGGCGGCTGCGGCCAGTCGTGCAGCGCGACCTCGTGCAACGGCGGCGCCGGCAACTACGTCGTCGTGTCGGGGAGCAACGGCTGGCAGTTCCGCCAGCTCCACATCGGCGCCAACGGCTCGTCGGGCTCCAAGACGTGCGACCGCTGCGCGCTCGGCCTGGTGAGCTCGACCGGGCAGTCGTACGGCGCGCACGTCCACGCCGACAACCGCCGCTACGGCACGCGGATGACGGCCTGGTACACCTCGGTCGGCACGACCTGCGGCCGCAGCGCGTACTGCGGCAACGTCGTCGGCAACCCGACGCTGTAGCGCGCGGGGCGCCGCGCGGGTTAGATCGCCCGATGAACCGATCGCTCTGCCTCGCCGCGCTCGCCGCCGCCCTCGCCGCGCTCGGGGCGGCGTGCGCCTGCCCGCGCGCCGCGACCCCGCCCGCCGCGACGACGACCACGACGACGGAGACCGCGACGACGGCGACCGCGCCGACGCCCGCGCCGCTCGGCGTCGCGCCGGCGCCGATCTCGTTCGACGGCCACGTCGCCGGGCGCGCGACCGACGTCGTGCTCGTGCTCGTGCCCGACGCCGACCCGGCGACGCCCGGCATCGCGCTGCAGCCGGGCGAGGCGCTCCACGTCGCGCTGCCCGCCGCGCTCGCGCGCGACGCCGCCGTCGCGATCAGCGCCGACACCGACGCCAACCTCGTGCTCACCCGCGGCTGGCCGCAGGGCGCGATCAAGCTGCCCGGGCGCTACGCCGTCGCGTACGACGACGCCGCCCACGCGCTCGCGATCACCGCGATCAACGCTGTCGGCGGCGACGCCGCCGACGCGCCGGGCATCAAGGCGATCCACCTGCGCGGCAAGACCTTCGTCAACCCGGCCGCCGGCGCCTACCCGGTCACGATCGAGCACCGCGACGCCGCCGGCGCGGCGCGCGCGGCGTGGACCGGCACGTTCGAGGTCGCGGCCGCCGCGCCCGCCGCGCGCCTCGCCCCGACCAACTTCCACCTGCCGCCGGGGACGAACGCGAACTTCCAGCGGCTCGCGCCCGGCCAGACCGCGCCGCTCCGCCTCGGCCTGCTGCTGTGGGGCGCGGGCGGCGCGCCGCTCGACGGCGTCGGCGTCGCGCCGCGCGACCTCGCGCGGTTCCCGCAGTACACCGGCGGGCTGCTCGTCCAGGACACCAACGGCGACCACGCGCTCGATCCGGCGGTCGATCGCGTCGTCGGCGGCATCATCGGCGCGGCGCCGGCGGGCGCCACCGGCCAGGCCGCGACCTCGCCGCTCGACGCCGCTGGTCGCCCGCTGCTATCGGGCGAGGTCGTGCGCGACGCCGGCCACCGCATGGCCGGCGGCCAGCCCAACCCCGGCCTGCTCGTCGTCGAGTTCCGCGCCGGCGACCTGCCCGGCCGCTACCAGCCGACGTTCGCGCTGCTCGACGGCAACCAGGTGCAGCTCACGATCGTCGTCGAGGCGCGCTGACTTCCTCGTGCCAGACCTCGCCGGCCGCGGAGGCTGGCAGGGGGTGAGTGGCTCCGTCCGTTCACGGTGTCGCCAACCGTTGGCGCGTCAGGTCCCTGACGTCCGCCCAACCTATCAATTCACCTTCTGAAAATTGGTCCAACCATTGGCACCACGGGTGCACTGTCCCGGGGCATGCGCACCTGCCTCCTCCTCACCGCCGCCCTCCTCACGACCGTCGCCACCGCCCGCCCCGCCCTCGCCGACGACGCGCCCGCCACCGCGATCACCGACGACGACCACGGCCCGAAGAGTCCCGCCACCGCCACCGCGTGGGCGGTGGGCACGACCCTCGCGGGCGCCGGCCTGTTCCTCGCCGGCGGCGCGCTCGTCGACCACGACGAGGACGCCGCCGGCGCCGCGATGTCCACGGGACTGGTCCTCGGCACGATCGGCCCGTCGGCCGGCCACATCTACGCCGGAGAGACCGGGCACGCGGTGCTGTCCACCGCGGCCCGCGCCGCCGGCGGCGTGATGATGGTGACGGGCGTGTTCATGGCCGATCCGATCGACCTCTGCTTCGGCCCCGCCGACAGCTGCCCCGAGGAAGAGGGCAACGACACCGGCTGGCTGATCGCCGCCGCCGGCGTGGCGCTCGTCGCGGGGACGACCGTCTACGACCTCGTCGACGCCCCGCGCGCCGCGCGCCGCGCCAACCGCCGCGCCGCCGCCCGCGCCGTCGTCGTCCCGACCGCCGTCCGCGCCGCCGACGGGCTCGCGCCCGGCATGGCATTCGCCGGCACGTTCTGATCGCCGACCGTCGGGACCTCGACGCCGGGCGCGAGCGTTCACCGGCGGCCGTCGGAGCCTCGACACCGCACGCCCACGCAGCGCGCGCCGCGCCCGACTCCCCGCCGGCATCGCGCGTGCAACCCGCCCGCGCCGTGCGTACCTCGCTCGCCGTCCTCATTGTCCTCGCCTGCCTCGCCTCCTCGCACCCCGCGCGCGCCGACGACGCCGCCTCACCGGCCGCCGCGCCGACGCCCGACGCCAGCGCCGGGCCACGACGCCCCGGCGCGGCCACCGCGTGGGCGTGGGGCGCCACCCTCACCGGCGCCGCGCTCGTCGCCGGCGGCGCGCTCGCGCTCGACCGCCTGGAGCGCGGCGCGATGTCCGACATCGCCGGCGGCGCGCTCGCCGGCGGCGTCGTGCTGCTCGCGGTCGGCCCGTCGGCGGGCCACCTCTACGCCGGGGAGCGCAGGCACGCGACGCTGGCGACGTTGACGCGGGTCGGCGGCGCCGTGATCTTCCTCGCCGCGTCGATGTCCGACACCGACTGCGTCGGCAGCTCGAGCAGCTGCGACGACGGGATCGGCCTCGGCCACGTCCTCGGCGCCGGCCTCGTCGCCGGGGCGATCACCTACGACCTCGTCGACGCCCCGCGCGCCGCCCGCCGCGCCAACCGCCGCGCCGCCGCCCGAGCCGCCGTCGTCCCGACCGCGGTCCGCGCCGCCGACGGGCTCGCGCCCGGGCTCGCCGTCGCTGGCGCGTTCTGATTTGCCGGCCCCTCGCGGCGCGCCTGAACGGCGCTCTTTGGGTATCCTTCGCCGCCCATGAGCCCCCCCGACGTCACGATCACCCTCCCCAATGGCGCCACCAAGACCGTGCCGGCCGGGACGACGATCGCCGACTTCGTCCGCACCCAGATCGGCCCCGGCCTGGCCAAGGCCGCGCTGTTCGCCCGGTTCGACGGCGCCGACGTCGACCTGTCGCGCACGCTGGACCGCTCGGGGGCGCTCGCGATCTTCACGACCAAGGACCCCGAGGGCCTCGACCTCGTCCGCCACGACGCCGCGCACATCGTCGCGAGCGTCGTCCAGCGGCTGTTCCCCGGCACCCAGGTGACGATCGGGCCGACCACCGAGGACGGCTTCTACTACGACTTCGCGCGCGACAAGCCGTTCACCCCCGAGGACCTCGAGGTGATCGAGCGCGCCGCCAACGAGGAGATCAAGGCGGACCACGCGTTCGTCCGCACCGAGGTCAGCAAGGACGAGGCGCTCGCGCTGTTCGGCCGCCTCGGCGAGAAGTTCAAGCTCGAGATCGTCGAGGACATCTTCGCGCGCGGCGCGACCACGCTGACGCTGTACTCGCACGGCGGCTGGACCGACTTCTGCCTCGGCCCGCACGGCCCGTCGACCGGGCGCGTCGGCGTGATCAAGCTGCTGACCGTCGCCGGCGCGTACTGGCGCGGCGATCACCGCAACGCCCAGCTCCAGCGGATCTACGGCACCGCGTTCTTCACCCAGAAGGAGCTCGACGCCTGGGTCCACCAGCAGGAGGAGGCGCGCAAGCGCGACCACCGCAAGCTCGGCAAGGAGCTCGACCTGTTCGCGTTCCACCCCGCCGCGCCCGGCGCGGTGTTCTGGACCGCGAACGGCACGATGATCTTCACGATCCTGCAGGGCGCGATGCGCCGGCTGTGCCTGTCGAACGGCTACCAGGAGATCAAGACGCCGCTCCTGTTCAACAAGATGCTGTGGGAGAAGAGCGGCCACTGGGGCAAGTACCGCGAGAACATGTTCCTGATCCTCGACCCCGAGGCGGACGAGAGCCTGCCCGTCGAGGATCGCGCGTCGTTCTCGCTCAAGCCGATGAACTGCCCGTCGCACCACCTCTACTACGAGATGAAGCGGCGGTCGTACCGCGAGCTGCCGCTGCGCCTGCACACCCAGGACGTGCTGCATCGCAACGAGGCGACGGGCGTGCTGTCGGGGCTCACCCGCGTCCGCCAGTTCCAGCAGGACGACGCGCACATCTACCTGATGGAGTCGCAGATCACCGAGGAGGTGAAGATCCTCACCGGCATGATCGCGAAGGTCTACGGCGCGTTCGGGCTGGAGTTCACGGCGAAGTTCGCGACCCGGCCCGAGAAGAAGATCGGCGACGACGCGCTGTGGGATCGCGCCGAGGCCGCGCTCAAGGCCGCGCTCGAGGAGACCGGCCTGCCGTACGAGCTCAAGCCGGGCGACGGCGCGTTCTACGGGCCGAAGATCGACTTCGACGTCGCCGACAGCATCGGCCGCAAGTGGCAGCTCGGCACGATCCAGCTCGACTACGTCGCGCCGGAGCGGTTCGAGCTCGGCTACATCGGGTCGGACAACGGCGAGCACCGGCCGGTCGTGATCCACCGCGCGATCTACGGCTCGTTCGAGCGGTTCATCGGCATCCTGATCGAGCACTACGCCGGCAACTTCCCGGTGTGGCTCGCGCCCGAACAGGTGCGCGTGCTGCCGGTCCACGACCGCCACGTGCCGTGGGCCGAGGAGGTCCAGCGCCGGCTGCTCGCCGCGGGGCTGCGCGTCGACATCGATCGTTCGCGCGGCAAGCTCGGCGCGCAGATCCGCGACGCCCAGCTCGCCAAGATCCCCTACGCGCTGGTCGTCGGCGACAAGGAGGTCGAGGCCCAGGGCGTGTCGCCGCGCAAGCACGGCACCGGCAAGGACGCCGACCTCGGGCTGCAGTCGCTCGACGCGTTCCTCGCGCTGATCACGCCCGAGGCGCAGATCCCGTACTGAGCGCCGCGGCCGCAGCCGGCGCCTCGCACGCCGCCAGCGCGCGATCGAGCGCGCCGCGCAGCGCCTCCATCTGCGCCGCGCCGAGGCGCTGGCCGAGCTGGGCCGCGCCCCACATCCCGGCGATCGCGAGCGCGACGCCGCCGGCGAGCCACAGCGCCCAGCCCTGGCCCGCGCCCGGCACCAGCGTGCCCGACGCCGCGATCACGAGCGCGACGAGGAACACGACGCCGAGCGTGAGGTAGCCGAACGCGAACCCGGTCCACACCGACGGGTGCGGGCTGAACCTCGCGTGGACGTGGGTGCCGTCGCCGCGCGGCGCGACGTCGATCGACAGCCACGGCGACCACACGCGCTGCTCGGCGGCCGGCGCCGACAGCAGGAAGAAGTCGGTGTCGCGCAGGCCGGCGTCGCCGCCGCCGGGGATGCGCGAGCGCTTGAACGTCAGCCCGCTCGCCGACAGCTGCGCCGCGAGGCGCTCGATCACCGCGCGGCTCGGCTGCGCGATCTCGACGGACCAGCTCGGACGGAGCGCCAGCGACACGACGCGATTGTCTGGCCTGAGCGGCCAGGTTGTCACCGCTCGCGTGGCCAGATGTCGCACGCGACGACCGCGCGCCGCGGCGGACACTCACCCACCGGTGATGTGTCGTTTCGACAACCGAACACGGACGCCGGCGCGAGGCGCGCGCGCCGTGATGATCTCGCTCGTCGCGATCGCCGCGTGCGCCGACGCGCCGACGCCGCGCGAGGTGTTCGACGCCGAGGTCGTGCCCGTGCTCGAGCGCCGCTGCGCGGCGACCGCGTGCCACGGCGTCGCCCCCGACGCCGCCGCGCGCGGCGAGGTCATCGACGCGACGCGGCTGAACCTGCCGCTCGACGCCGCGGGGCGGATCGCCGACCGCGACGCCGCGTACGCCGCCGCGCGCCGCGCGATCGACGCCGTCGAGGCGCCCGCGTACAGCACGCTGCTGCGCAAGGCGCTCGGCGGCGCGCACCCCGACGGGCTGCCCCACCACGGCGGCTCCGTCCTGCGCGGTCCCGACGATCCGGCGTACCAGGCGATCCGCGGCTGGATCGAGGTCGAGCCCGACGGCGGCGAGGATCCCGCGCCCCTGACCGCGCTCGAGCGGCAGTTCGCCGACACCGTGCAGCCCGCGCTCGCCGCCGCGGGTTGCATGACCGCGCACTGCCACGGCGTCACCGCCGGCGCGACGCCGTACCGGCTCGACGGCGGCGTCGGCGGGCGGTTCCCGATCGCCGCGACGCGCGCCAACCACGCCGCCTCGCTCGCCCAGGTCGCGCTCGACGGCGATCCGTGGCAGTCGCGCCTGCTTCGCAAGGCGCAGCCGCCCGGGCCGGGCATCGCGCACGAGGCGGCGAGCACGGTGCTGCTGTCCGGCGCCGGCGGGCGCGTGCCCGAGATCGTCGCGTGGATCTGCGCCGAGCGCCGCGCGCGCACCGGCGCCGGCTGCACGCCGCCCGGCGCGCCACCGATCACGGGCTTCGTGTTCGTGCGCGGCCCGGTCGCGCCGCGCGCGGCGCTCGACCTCGACGACTTCACGCCGGGCACCGACCTGTGGCTCGCCACGGTCGCCGACGCCGCGCTCGCGCCGGCGACGCTCACCAACCTGACCGCCGCGCTGCACCCCGACGGGCCCGCCGACGTCCGCGACCCCGCGGTGTCGCGCGACGGCGCGCGCGTCGTGTTCGCGATGCGCACCTCCGCCGATCGCGGCCACCGGCTGTGGTTGCTCGAGCTCGCCACCGGCGCGGCGCGCCCGCTCACCGACGAGGGCGGCGCGCTGCCCGGCGGCGGCGTCGCGACCGATCGCGATCCGACGTGGGGCCCCGATGGCGCGGTGTGGTTCGCGTCGACCCGCGCCGGCGCGCTCGCCGAGCGCGGCGCGGTGCTCGACGCCGAACTCTACAGCGTGGCGCCCGCGACCGGCGCGGTGACGAGGTGGACGTACACGCCCCACGTCGAGCGCAAGCCGACGTTCCTCGACGTCGGGGAGGTCGGCGACACCGGCGGCTCGGTCGCGTTCACCGCGCTGCGCGACGGCGTCCCCGGGCGCGCCCGCGCCCACGCGTTCCGCTTCCCGCCGAGCCTGCGCAGCGAGTACCACGCCCACGCCGGCGTCACCCAGCCGCAGACGCTGTTCCACGACGCGCGCGAGCTGCCCGACGGCCGGCTCGTCGCCGTCGTCGGCGAGCTGCCGGCGCCGTGGTCGGCCGGCGCGCTCGCGATCGTCGATCGCGACCTCGGCCCCGAGCTGCCGCCCGGCGTCGCCGGGCCCGCCGCGGTCGAGCGCTACCTGCCGCCGCGCGTGGTCCTGCCCGGCGACGGCGCCTACCGCGACCCGGCGCCGCTGCCCGACGGGCGGCTCCTCGTCGCGCACCAGCCCGCGCCGTTCGATCCCGCGGATCCGGCCGCGCGCTTCGCGCCGCGGCTCGAGCTGCTCGAGCTGGCCGAGCGGCCCGACGGCGGCGGCCCGACCGTCGCGCGCGCCGTCGTGCTGCTCGACGAGCCCGGCGTCGCGCTCACCGATCCCGAGCCGGTCGCGCTGCGCGCGCCGGTGCGCGACGACGACGCGGCGCCGCCGCCCGCGACCGCCTCGACCGCCGTGTTCCGCCACCAGGGCCTGCCGATGATCGACGCGCTGCTCGTCGCGCCGGCGCCGGTCGGCGTCAAGCGCCCGCGCGACGACCTCGCCGCGGTCCGCCTCGTCGAGCACCTGCCGGTGACGCGCGCGCAGCGCGCCGCGGTCCCGCCCGACGAGACCCTGTTCGGCGTCGACGGCGCCTCGACCGTCGGGCTCGGGCCGCACGGCCCGGCGCGGATCCTCGGCGAGCTGCCGCTCGCCGCCGACGGCAGCTTCCAGGTCGAGGTCCCGGCCGGCGTCGCGTTCCGGCTCCAGGCGCTCGACGCCGACGGCGTCGCGACCGGCGCGATCCACGATCGCTGGTTCTACGGCCTGCCCGGCCAGGTGCTCACGCAGGGCGTGTCCGCCGCGGCGGGGACCGCGCGCTACGGCGCGCGGTGCGCCGGCTGCCACGGCGACCCCGACGGCGTCGCCGGGCGCGCGCCCGCGATGGAGCCGCCCGACGCGCTCACCGGCGCGTCGTGGTCGCTCGCGCGCTACGCCCAGCAGGACCCGCGCCGGCCGCTCGCGCCGC
>WYBA01000418.1 GCA_011526095.1 Myxococcales bacterium
GAGCGCGAGGCTCGCGGCGACGACCGCGCCGGCGGCGAGCGCGACCGCGACCGCGAGGCGCGCGCGGCGCGGCGGCCGCAGCGCCGCGAGCAGCGCGTCCATCGACGGCCAGCGCGCCGCGGGGTCGGCCTGCAGCCCGCGCGCGAGCGCGCGCCGCAGCCACCGCGGTACGTCGCGCACGTCGGCGCGCCGCTCGATCCGGCCGCTCGACACCGCCGACGCGAGCGCGGTCACCGACGGCGCCGCGCCGCCCTGCGGCTCGAACGGGCGCGCGCCGAACAGCGCCTCGAACAGCGACACGCAGAAGCTGAACTGATCCGACCGCGCGTCGGGGCGCTCGCCGCGGAACTGCTCCGGCGACATGTACGCGGGCGTGCCGAGCACCGCGCCGGTGCGCGTCAGCTCGCCGGCGGAGGCCGCCGGCCAGCTCTGCGACGAGCCCTCGGCGACGACCGGCGTGTCCCCGCCGTCGCCGAGCTGGGCCAGGCCGAAGTCGGTGACGACGACGCGACCGTCCTCGCCGAGCAGCACGTTCTCCGGCTTGAAGTCGCGGTGGACGAGCCCGGCCGCGTGCGCGGCGGCGAGGCCGCGCCCCGCCGGGATCAGCCGCTCGAGCACCTCGCGCCACGGCCGGCGGCCGTGCTCGCCGGCGCGCATCCACGCGCCGAGCGTGCCGCCGCGCACCAGCTCCATCGCGATGAACAGCTCGTGATCGTGGACGCCGATGTCGTGGACCGTGATCAGGTTCGGGTGGCGCAGCCGCGCGATCGCCTGCCCCTCGCGCACCAGCCGGCCGCGCGCGACGTTGAGCTCGGCGCGCAGCACCTTGATCGCGACCGGGCGATCGAGATCGGGATCGTGCGCGGCGTAGACGACGCCCATGCCGCCGGCGCCGAGCTCGTGCTGCACGACGTAGCGGCCCAGGCGGGTCCCCGGTCCGAGGACGTGCGCCGGCCCGGTCGTCGCCGCCGCCGGCTCCCCCGAGCCGGCCACCGTGACCGCGAGCGGATCCGCGGCCGCACCCTGCGCCGGCGTGTCACCGGGCGCGAGCGTGCCGGCGAACGGATCCTCGTCCGGTTCGCGCGTCCCCACCGCGCGAGCATAGCCTCGCGCGGCGTTCGCGATCCCGGCTCGCGCGGCGTGCCGCGGATTGCCTACAACGGCGCCGGAGGCGGTGATGCGGCCAGGCGCGTAACCCCGCGAACCGTCGTGGTGCGAGCTGCGGTCCGGGTGGGTGACATCCGGATCCGGACGGGCACACCGGGGTCCCGGCGTCACCGATCGGCGTACATTGGCACCAAAGATTTCGCAAACTTGGATCTGGATCTCGGAAACGAGGGTTGTGTAGCTTACTTCTTATGCACGGCATGCTGGCGAAGCTGGGACGGACTGCCGCGGGGGGTGCACGGGCGGCGGTGCTGGCGGTGACGCTGGTCGGCTGCGTGGGCGACGACGCCCGCGGCCCGGTCGACACGGACGCCCCGGACACGATCACCGAGCCGGTCGACGAGCCCACCGAGCCCGCCGGCAAGACCTACGACTTCTCCTGCCACGGCCAGGAGCTGCCTCAGAAGGCCGCTGATCCCGTCGTGGTCGGCGCGCTGATCAACGACTCGTACTCCGGCAGCCTGCTGTCCGACGTGGACGTCGCGCTGATCGCGACCGAGGGCGACGAGGTGCTCGCGGCCGGCGCGTCCAAGGCGGACGGCACCGCGACGTTCGAGATCGCGACCCACAACCAGGCCGTGCGCAGCTACGGCCGGATGTCGCGCGACGGCCACGTGACGTCGTACCTCTACCCGAGCCGCCCGCTGTGGCGCGACGAGAGCAACGTGTTCCTGCCGATCCTGTCGCCGGCGTGGCGCGAGGAGCTCGCCGGCCACGCCGGCGTCACGCTCGACCCGACCGCCGGCATCGTCGCGGTGATCGTCACCGACTGCGCCGGCAAGCGCGTCGAGGGCGCGACGGTGACGTTCGACGCGCCGGGCGTGACGGTCGCGTACTGGGACCCGACGTTCACCGACGCGTCGGCGACGCAGACCACGATGAACGGCCACGCCTGGGGCTTCAACGTCCCCGCCGGCGAGGTCCTCGCCACGGTGCGCTTCGGCGACGTCGTCTACCGCGACTGGCCGGTGAAGAGCTTCGCCGACTCGCGCACGCTGAGCTGGCGCGCGCCGTAGCCGCGCGCCGCGCCGTCAGTCCCGGCAGCAGAGCACGCCGCGCGCGCGCGACGAGCCGATCGCGCCGCAGCCCTGGTCGGTGCCGATCGCGATCTTGGTCTGCTCGGGCCACACGCCGCCGGGGCAGCTGCCGAACTGGCAGTCGTCGCCGCAGCAGATCGGCTCGGAGCACCAGCCGGACTCGAAGCACTCGTAGCGGCCGGTTGCCGGGTCGGCGTACTCGCAGCCGGACTGCGTCGCGCAGTGCGAGGCGGCGGCGACGAACCGGCCGCCGCCGGCGGACGCGCACGACTCGCCGCCGATCGCGTCGATCTCGGCGAGGCCGCCGTCGACGCCGCACAGGTGCCAGCCCGGCGCGCACGCGTCGGCCGGCGCGCCGCACGGGCCGAGGTCGTCGCCGCACGCCGCGCCGGTCGCGGCGGCGCGCATGCTCATCACGCCGGTCCACTCGCCGATGCAGCCGGCGACGCCGGGGAAGATCGCGGCGTCGACGAGCGCCTCGCGCTGGCCGTCGGCGCAGCCGACGACGCCGGGCTCGCCCGGCGCGCCCTGCGAGATCTGGAACGGGGTGCCGTTCTCGTCGACGATCTCCACCACGCCCTCGGGCTGCGGGTTGCCGGTGCGGTGATCGCGGACGGTGACGTCGCCGCCGCCGCCGCCGCCGGGCGTGCCGGGGTCCGAGGACTTGACGACGCACGCGGCGACGAGGCCGCCGAGCGCGAGCGAGGACAGGAGCGCGGAGAGCTTCATGGGGCGCATCATCGGGCAGCGCCTCGCCGCGCGCAAATCAGCCGCGCACGAACACGAGCACGTGGTTGTTCGCCGGCCGCGCGACGATCCGCGCCAGCAGCAGGCCGCGCGCCGCCGCCTCGCCGGCGAGGTCGCGCACGTCGCGCACGCCCCACGCCGGATCGCGCGCCCGCAGCGACGCGTCGAACGCGTCATTCGACGGCGCCGTCGTGACGCCGGCGAACCGGTACGGGCCGTAGGTGACGAGCGGCGCGCCGGACGCGAGCGCGCGCGCCGCGCCATCGAGCAGCGCCAGCGTCGCCGCCCACGGCGAGATGTGGATCATGTTGATGCAGACGATCGCGTCGGCGCGTGTCACCGGCCACGGCGCGGTGACGTCGAGCGGCAGCGGCGCCCGCAGGTTGGGCAGCGCGGCCACGTCGCGCCACGCCGCGATGCTCGCGAGCGCGTCGGGATCGCCGTCGGTCGGCTGCCAGGTGACGCCGGGCAGCGCGCCCGCGAACGCGACGGCGTGCTGGCCCGAGCCGCTGGCGATCTCGAGGACGTCGCCGGTCACGGGCAAGACCTCGCGCAGCACCTCGAGGATCGGCCCCGCGTTGCGCTCGGCCGCGGGCGCGTGGCGGCGCGCGCCGTCCGCCGGGGTCACCACGGGATCGCCTTGCCGTCGCGGTAGAACCCGCCCGACGCCGCGCGCGGCGCGACGCTGGCCTCCACCGTCGCGACGATCGACGCGGCGCCCTCGCCGACGTCGCGCGGCGCGTTGCGCCCGCCGAGCGCCGTCCGCACCCAGCCCGGGCACACCGCGTTGACCGTCAGCCGTGGGCCGAGCTCCGCCGCGAACGCGCGCGTCGCGGCATTGAGCAGCGCCTTGGACACCGAGTAGGCGTTGTTGGGCCAGCCGTCCTTGCCGTGGCGGCCGCCGCCGACGCCGGCGACGAAGTCGTAGGCGAGCGCCTCGACCGCGGCGACGTCGAGCGACGGCTCCGCGACGCGCGCGCGGGCCGGCGCGCGCAGCACCGACAGCTCGCCCATCCCGCTCGACACCATCACGACCGCGCCGCCGTCGCGCACCCGCGGCGCGAGCGCGCGCGTCACCCACACCGGGCCGAACAGGTTGGTCGTGATCGTGCGCTCGGCGACCCGCGCGTCGAACCCGTCGAGGGACACCGCGGCGTTGTTGACGAGCGCATCCAGCGTGACGCCGTCGCGCGCGAGCGCCGCGGCGAGCGCGGTCGCGCTGACCGCGCGCGCGACGTCGAGCTCGCGCGCCGAGGCGCCGGCGCCGAGCGACGTCGCCGCGGCCCGCCCCGCGTCGAGATCGCGACACGCCAGCACGACGCGCCAGCCGCGCGCGAGCAGCTGGCGCCCGGTCTCGAGCCCGAGCCCGCGGTTGCCTCCGGTGATCAGCGCGGTACGCACGGGCGCAGGGTAGCAGTACCATCGCGCGATGCCGCGCCTCGGCCCGCTGCTCTCGCTCGCGCTCGCCGCGGCCGCCTGCGACGGCGGCGGCGCCACCCCGGACGCCCGTGACGAAGGTGGCGACGGCGGGGCCGCGCCGGACGCCGACGTCGGGCCGCCGGCCGAGGTCCACCTGATCGGCCGGTTCGACGGGACGCCGCCCGGCGACGTCCGGTTCGCCTGGCCCGGCTCGACGATCCGGACCCGGTTCACCGGCACCGAGATCTCGATCGCGCTCGAGGACGCCGGCGACAACCAGTTCGACGTGTGGCTCGACGGCGCGCTCCAGCCGGTGCTCGTCCCCGGCGGCGGCGCGCGGACGATCGAGCTGGCGTCCGGGCTGGCCGATGGCGCGCACGATCTGGTGATCGCGCGGCGCACCGAGAGCTTCTTCGGCGCGACGACGTTCCGCGGCTTCCCCGGCGCCACGCTGGTGGCGACGACGTCGCGGACGCGGCGGATCGAGCTGATCGGCGACTCGATCACGTGCGGCTACGGCGTGCTGGGCGGCTCCGCCACCTGCCCGTTCTCCGCCGACACCGAGGCCGAGACCCACGCGTGGGGCGCGCTCGCCGCCGCCGCGCTCGGCGCCGATCACGTCGCGATCGCGTTCTCCGGCAAGGGCGCCCACCGCAACTACGGCGGCGACACGACCGACCCGATGCCGGCGCTCTACGACCGCGTGTTCGCCGACGCCGCGACACCGACGTGGGGCTTCGACGACGCGGTCGACGCGGTCGTGATCAACCTCGGCACCAACGACTTCTCCGTCGGCGACCCGGGCCAGCCGTTCGTCGACGCGATGACCGAGCTGGTCGCGACCGTGCGCGCGCGGCGGCCGGAGGCGTGGATCGTCGTCGCGCTGTCGCCGATGCTGGGCGACGGCTTTCCAGAGGGTGCGATGCACCGCACGCGCGCCGGCAGCTACCTGCAAAGCGTCGTCGCGGCGGCCGGCCCGCGCGTCGCCTACCTCGAGCTCGCGGAGCAGCAGGCCGCGGACGGCTACGGGTGCGACTACCACCCGAGCGCGACGACGCAGCAGCTCATGGCGGCGGCGCTCGAGGCGAAGCTGCGCGAGCTCACGGGCTGGTGACGGGCGCCGCGTCCGGCGCCGCGTCCGGCGCCGCGTCCGGCGCCGCGTCCGGCGCCGCGTCCCAGACGCCGGGCGCGAGCCGGTAGACCGCGCCCTCGCACACGCTGCCGTCCTTGTGGCTCGCGCCGATCCACACCGCGCCGTCGGCCGCGGTCACCGCCGTCGACGCGACGTACGGCGCGTCGGTGAACAGCTCGTCGAACGCGTAGGTGCGGACGAGCGCGCCGTCCGCGGCGTAGCGCGGCACCTTCTTGCAGTTGTGGTCGAGCACGCACGCCGCGCCGCCGCACGCGAACACCGCGAGCGCCGAGCAGAACCCACCCGGGGCGAACGCGTCGTCGTCGCCGAGCAGCGCGCGCGCCGCGCGGTCCTTGCCGTACAGCGCCACCCGATCGTCGGCCTCGCCGGCGAGCGCGCCGTCGACGACGTACAGGCCGCGGCCCGGCGCCGGGTCGAGCGCGACCGGCCGCGTCCTGCACCGCTTGCCGATCGTCAGCGCCTCGACCTCGCCGCCGCGCAGCACGTACGCGTCCTTACCGGCGAACACGACCGCCGAGATGCCCTGCAGTCCCGGACACGCCGGTTCGACCTTGCCGCGATCGATCCGGTGGAGGCCGAGCAGGTAGTCGTGGGCGTAGACCGCGCCCGAGGGCGCGACCACGACCGACCACGACGGGCCGCCCGAGCGCATGTACACCGGGCCACCTTCGAGCTTCTGCGGCGGCGGCGACATCGGCGGGATCGCGAGCACGCCGCCATCGGCGAAGCCGCGATCGAGCGTGAGCGCGCACGCGTCGGGCGCCGGCGTCGCGGCGGTGTAGCGGCGCACGCCAGCGGTGTCGACGACGTAGACCCGGTCGTCCGGCGTCACCGCGACCATCCCGCGCTCGAGGCTGCAGTCGGAGGCGAGCGGATCACCGTCGAGGCTGCACCGCGCGGCGAGCCCCGGGCCGCGCGGCGTGTCCGGCGTGATCGACAGCGTGATGCGGCCGCCGCCGCCCGCGTCGATCGCAGCAGGCGCCGCGGCAGCGTCGACCGCGCGTGGCGCAGGGGCCGCGGCGTCCGGCGCGCGGACAGCCGCCGCGGCCGGCGCGTGCGCCTCGTCCTTGCCGCACGCGACAGCGCCCAGGGCGACGAAGATCACGACCGAGCGGTCCACCAGGCGGATGCTATCGTGACGCGCGCCTCGCATGGACCGCTCCGTCGCCCTCCAGGTCGGCCCCTACCGGTTCCACCACCGCCTCGGCGAGGGTGGCAGCGGGCAGGTGTGGCGCGCGACCGGCCCCGACGGCGAGGTCGCGGTGAAGATCCTCGGCCCGGCGATCGACCTCGACGACGCGGCGCGGGCGCGGTTCGCCCGCGAGGTCGCGGCGCTCGGCCGGCTCGCCCACCCGCACCTGATCCGGTTGCTCGACCACGGCGTCGACGACGAGCTCGGGCCGTACCTGGTCGTCCCGGTGATCGACGGCGCGACGCTGCGCGACGCCGTCCGCGGCGCGGCCCTCGGACCGGACGCGGCGATCGCGCTCGCCCGCCCGGTCGCCGCGGCCGCCGCGGCGCTCCACGCCGCCGGCTACGTCCATCGCGACCTCAAGCCCGAGAACGTGATGATCGACGCCGCCGGCGAGGTCACCGTGATCGATCTCGGCCTGGCGTGGCGCGAGGGCATGACCCGCCACACCGAGACCGGCACCGCGGTCGGGTCGGTCGGCTACATGGCGCCGGAGCAGCTCGAGGGCCACCGCGTCGACGCCAGCGCCGACGTGTGGGCGCTCGGCGTGATGCTCTACGAGTGGACGTGCGGGCAGCGGCCGTTCGCCCGCGCGCGCGCCAGCGAGGAGGCCGCCGCGGCGCTGGTCGGCGCGTTCCCGCCGCTCGACCGCGCCGATCGCCGCGTCGATCCGCGGCTCGCCGCGATCGTCACGCGCTGCCTCGCCGCGGATCCCGCGGCGCGCCCCGCGGCGGCCGAGCTGCTCGCGGTGCTCGACGAGCTCGACGTCGACGCGGGCGGCGACGCGGCGACGCAGGCCCACGGGCGCGCCGAGGCGCTCGCGGCGCCGGGGGCGTACGCCGCGCGCGTCGCGGCGACGCGGGTGCCGGCGCTGGTCGCGGCGGCGCGCGCCGCGCTC
>WYBA01000419.1 GCA_011526095.1 Myxococcales bacterium
GCCGCGGACGGCGTCGGGCGCCCCGGAGCCGGCCCCGCCGTCGTGACCGCCGTCGCCGGGCTCGCCGAGCCCCGCGGCGCAGCCGGCCGCGGCGAGCGCGGCGGCGGCCGGCAGGTGGAGCCGCGCGCGCGTGGGGCGGCGCGATCGCGCCGGTGGGGCTGGGAGCGTCACCATCGTGTCCGTAGGTCGCGCGGCGGCGGCCCACGTCGCGAACTTCGCGTCCAACTCCGCGACAACGCAGTGCGCGGTCGCGGGGTTGGACGCGCTCGCTGCGACCCGGCGCCGCGCGCCGCCACTGACGATCATGCCCCCGCACCTCGCCGTTGCCCGCGCGTGCGCGACGGCCGCCGCGCTCGCCGCGTGCCAGCCCGAGCCGCCGGCCGCGCCCGCGCCGTCGCGGCTCGACCCCGACCTGTCCGAGGCCGAGCTGCGGCGCGCGCTCGGCGTGCCCGAGGACGCGGCGCAGGTGCTGGTGCTCGGCCAGACCAGCCACCTCGACATCGACTGGCGCGTGACGTTCGACGAGTACTACGCGCAGGCGGTCGAGGGCGTGCTCGCCGACGCCGTCGACCTGCTCGACGCCGACGACGACGCCGCGTACGCGGTCGCCGAGATGGCGTACCTCGACGCCCACCTCGGCCGCCACGGCGACGCGCGGTGGCGGCCGCACGCCGCGTCCGGCCGGCTGCGCGTCGTCGGCGGCGGGCTGACGACGCCGGACACGCTGCTGCCGACGACCGAGCCGCTGATCCGCGACTACCTGCTGGGCTCGCTCGTCGCCGAGGCGCGCCTGGGCGCGCGCCCGCGCGCCGCGTGGCTGCCCGACTCGTTCGGCCACTCGCCGACGGTGCCGGACCTGCTCGCCGCCGCCGGGTTCGAGGCGGTCGGGTTCGGCCGCGCCGACGGCGCGCGCCACACCTACGAGGTCGTCGTCGACGGGCTCGCACCGATCGCTCCGGACGTCCCCGGCGCGGCGACCACCACCGCCGCGGCGCTGCGCGCGCTCGGCGCGAACGACTTCGTGTGGCGCGGCCCCGGTGGCGGCGAGGTGCTCGCTCACTACCTGCCGGTGCGCGAGTACTGCCAGGGCGACACGATCGACCTCGACGGCTACGTCGTCGGAGGGCAGCGGCTCGGCGTCGCGCACGACGACGATCCGGCGTTCGTCACCGGCCGGATCGCCGAGTACGTCGCCGAGCTCGCGCCGTACCAGCGGACGCCGTACCTGTTCGTCCCGGTCGGCTGCGACTTCCAGGCGCCGCGCCCCGCGCTGACGACCTACGCGCGGTGGTGGAACGACGCGCGCTACGCCGACACCGGGATCTGGGTGACGACGGCGACGTTCGACGACTACGCGCGGCTCGTCGGGTTCCACCGCGACGCGCTGCCGGTGCTCGAGCGCGACATCGTCCCGGTGTGGACCGGGTTCTTCGCGTCGCGCCCCGAGGTCAAGCGCGCCGCGCGCGCCGCCGCCGAGGGGCTCGCCGGCGTCGAGCCGTTCCTGGCGCTGACGGCGCCGGGCGACGCGCGCCTCGCCGACGCGTGGACCGCGGTCGCGCTCGCCAACCACCACGACTGGATCACCGGCACGGCCGCCGACAACGTCGTCGCCGACGAGCAGCTCCCGCGGCTGGTCGCGGCCGCGCGGGACGCCGAGGCGGCGTGGCGCGACGCCGGCGCGACGCTCGCGCGGCGGGTCGACACGCGCGCGGCCGGCGCCGACGCCGCGTTCGTGGTGGTCAACCCCGGGCCGGGGCCGGCCGCCCGCACCGGCGTGGTCGAGGTCGCGACCGCGGTCGACGGCCCGGTCGTGGCGCGCGATCCCGACGGCCGGGCGCTGCCCACCCAGCGGCTCGCCGACGGCACGGTCGCGTTCGTCGCCGCCGGCGTGCCGGCGCTCGGCTGGCGGACGTTCACGCTCGCGCCCGCGCCGCGCGCGACGCCCACGTTCGTCGACGGCGCGACCGCGCGCGTCGACGGCGACGTCGCGCGGCTGACGGCGGGCGCAGTCGACGCGGCGCTGACCCGTGACGCGCGCGGCTGGGCGCTGACGTCGCTGGCGGTCGACGGCGTCGAGCTGCTCGCCGGCCCGTCGCTCGAGTGGATCGTGCACCGCGACCCGGGCGGGCTGTACCGAATCGGCCCCGAGCGCCCCGACTGCGCCGACGCCGCGCTCACCGAGCTCGCGGTCGCGCGGCTCGACACGCTCGAGGTCGCGGAGCCCGGCCCGGCGCGCGCGATCCTGCGCGGCCGGGCGACCGTCGACGGTCGCCCGCTCGACGTCGAGCTGATCGCCGAGGCGGGCGCCGCGCGCCTGCGCGTCCGCGTCGTCGGCGCGGCCGGCCGCGACCGGATGATCTCGACGCGCGTCCGGCCGGTCGCGCCAGGCGAGCCCGGGGCGCTGACCATGGGCGCGGCGGGCGGCACCGTGACCCGCCCGCCGGTCCACCTCTACGCGCCGTCGCTGTGGCCGGCGAGCACGTGGGTGGCGCGCGGCGAGGTCGCGCTGCTGCTCGGACACGCCACGGCCGTCCACGCGACCGCCGACGGCGCGCTCGACGCGGTCGTGCTGCGCAACGCGACCTCGGAGCAGCCGTGCGACAACGTCGGACCCGCCGGCACCGCCGACGGCGTCGTGACGATCGACCTCGCGCTCGGCCGCCACGACCCCGCCGGCGGCGGCGCGGTCGAGCTGGCGGCGGCGCACGCGCACGCCCGCCCGCTGCGCGTGTTCGCGACGACCCGACACCCCGGCGAGCTGCCCGCCACCGGCGCCCTGCTGCACCTCGACGGCGACGGCGTGGTCGCCACGGCGCTCAAGCCGGCGAGCCGCGGCGGCGGGCTCGTCCTCCACCTCGAGCGCCCCGGCGCGGCCGCGCGGACGATCACCCTGCGGCGCGGCGCGCTGGCGTGGGACACCGTCTCGCAGCCCGACCTGCTCGAGCGCGACGACCGCCCCGCGGGCGCGGCGCGCCCCGGCGGGGACGGCCACACCGTGCGCCTCGACCAGGCCATCACCGCGCTCCGGCTCACGTCGCGCGCCGAGTGACGCGGCCCGGTGCGCGCTCTAGTGCCGTGACCGTCGCATTCTGCTCCGGCACGGCACGTCGCCTCGATCACACGGGGCTCGCCGCCCCGCCCGACGAGCAGAGCTCGTCGGGACCCACCCCGCCCAGACGTCCTCCGACGCGA
>WYBA01000420.1 GCA_011526095.1 Myxococcales bacterium
CGTTGGCGTCGACGACGTTCATGGTGCCCCTCGGCGTGGGCGTCGCGGCGAGCGCGCGCGTCGCGCAGTTGATCGGCGCGGGGCAGCCGGAGGCCGCGGCCCGCGCCGGCCACGTGGCGCTCGGCCTGGGCGCGGTGTTCATGACGGCGTCGACGCTGGTCTTCTGCGCGTTCCCGGTGCCCTTGATCGGGATCTTCAACGACGACCCGGCCGTGCTCGTCGCGGGGATCTGGCTGGTCCGGCTCGCCGGGCTCTTCCAGATCTCGGATGGCCTGCAGGCGGTGGCGGCCGGGTGTCTGCGCGGGGCGGCGGACACGCAGGTGTCGATGTGGACGAACCTGCTCTCGCACTGGGGGCTCGGGCTGCCGCTGGCGTACGTGTTCGCGTTCCCGCTCGGCTGGGGAGCCCCGGGCGTGTGGCTGGGGCTGACGGCGTCGCTCGTCGTGGTGGCGGTCGTGCTCGTGCACCGATTCCTGCGCGGCCCCTGGCGCATGGTAGGCGCGCTCGAGCCCCCACCCGCCGCCGCCGCCCGCGTCGCCGACGCGCGCCGACGCCTCGACGCCTCCCGCGGCGCGCTCGCCGCCGCCCGCGTCGCCGACGCCGAGGCCGCGCTGCCGTCGCTCGAGCGCGACGCCGCCGACCTCGCCTACGACCCGCTCACCGCCGAGGTCGCGGCGCTGCGCGCGCCTCGCCCTGCGCCGCGGCGACCTCGACGCCGCCGCGCGCGCGTTCGACGAGTCGTTGCGCGCCGCCGACCGCGCGCGCGACGCCGCCGCCAGCCGCGGCGCGCGGCTCGGCGTGCTCGAGGTGCTCACCGCGCAGGCGCGCCACGACGCCGCGCTCGCGCTCGCCCCGCTGCTCGGCAGCGAGCTCGCCGCCGTCGGCGCCGCGGTCGAGCTCGCCGAGCTCGACGCCACGCTGGGCAAGGTCCACGCCGCGCTCGGCGACTTCCCCGCGGCGCGCGCCGCGTTCACGCGCGCCGCCGAGGCCGCGCGCCGTCAGGGCCGTCCCCACGCCGAGGCGTTCGCGCTCGACTACCTGTCCTACGTCGACCTTCTCTCGGGCGACCACGACGCCTCGCTCACCCACGCCACCCAGGCCGTCGACCTGGCCGTCGCCACGGTCGGCGAGGCCCACCCGATGGTCGCCGAGCGCCGGATCCAGCTCGCCGAGGCGATGCGCGTCAACGGCCGGGTCGACGACGCGATCGCCGAGCTCGACCGCAGCCTGCGCGCGCTCGCGGCCGCGTACGGCGACGGCCACCGGCTCGTCGCGTGGGCGGCGTGGACCGCCGGCGACGCGCACTCCCAGCTCGGCCGCTTCGACCAGGCGACGACGCTGTACGAGCGGGCGCTCGCGATCAGCCGCGCCGTGATGGGCGAGGATCACCCCGACACCGCCGAGTGCCTCGCGCGCGTCGGGCGGATGCGGATCGAGACCGGCCGCGCCGCCGAGGCGTTCCCGCTGCTCGATCGCGCGATCGAGATCCACACCGCGCGCTCCGGCGCCGATGCGTTCCTCGCGCTGCGCGCCCGGGCCCAGCGCGGCCGCGCCCTCGCCGCCACCGGCTCGCCCGACGCCGCGCTCCGCGAGCTCGACGCCGCGATCGCCGGCTTCCGCACGGCCACCGGCGACGGCGACGAGACCCAGATCGCGCTCGGCCTCGCCGCCGGGCTCGCGCTCGACGCCGGCGCGTGGGACCGAGCGATCACCTACGCCACCGACGCCCTCGCGATCGTCGAGCGCCAGGGCTCACGCCCCGACAGCCAGGCCGACCTCCGCTTCACCCTCGCCCGCGCGCTGTGGGCCCAGGGCCGCGACCGCGCGCGCGCCCGCACCCTCGCCGAGGCCGCGCGCGCCCAGCTCGCCGCCCTCGGCCCGAGCTACGCGGCTCGCGCCGAGGCGATCGCGCGCTGGCTGGCGTCGCCGCGGTGAGCCGCCTGCGCACCAGGCGGCGCCTCGCCCACGGCCGGCGACCGCGACTTCTCGATCACGCGCGACAGCTTGCATGTCACGATGAGGCCGTGCGAAGGCGGCTATCACGGGTGCTCGGCGTGTGCGGCGTGTCCCTGTGTGTGTGGGGGGGGGTGCGGTGACAACCTCGACACAGCGAAGCCAGTGACACTCACCGCGATGACGTACAACGTCCACGGGTCGGACGCGATTCGCGATGAGGTCATTGGCGGGAACATCGCGGCCGCGCTCACGCGGGCGATTCCGGACTTCGCCGCGCTCCAGGAGTGCGTCGACTGCGAGCAACTGCTCGCAAGGCTCGACTCGCGGTTCGAGCTCGCCAACGACCCGGAAGTCGGCATCTCGATTCTTTATGACGCTGCGCGCTGGGCACTGCTGGAGCAGGACGACATCGTCCTCGGCGAGAACGATGACGGCTGGGGCAAGCGCCATGCGCGACGTGGCATGTTCGAGAACCTCGCGTCGGGCGTCGTCGTGCAGGTGTACTCGACGCACTGGTGCGTCACCATCAGGAGTCCGGATGATGCGTGCGACGTCTCGCGGCAGACTCAGTACGCCGACGCCGTTCTCGAAGACATCCGGAGTCGAGAGCCCGTCCCGACCATCGTCGCTGGCGACCTCAACTTGTTCGACGAATTCGAGGACGGACCGGTCCTCCGTCACCTGATCGAGGGCGGACTCGCGGATCCGATGGAAGGAGGGCGAGACCACCGCACTCCTACCTTCGTGGGCAACGAGTGGGCCCCACCCGGGCGCATCGACTACGTGCTGGCCGTCGCACCTGAGCAGGTGTTCGGGACCAAGGTTGACGACAAGGCGATCGACGCGTCCGACCACTATCCGGTGATCGTTCGCATGCGGCTGCGCTGAGCTCGAACTCCGCGCGGAGCCAACCGCGCTGGCGAACGCCAACCGCGTTGGCACCCTCGCGCGCCGATCTGCCCGCAACCATACGGGCCCGACCGGCCCCGGCCTTGCAGCCAGACACCAGGACGTGTCCGCTCGACTCGCCGCCCTCGCCGTCCCTGCGCTGGCGCTGGCGATGCCCGCGTGCGACCTCGCGCAGCAGCCCGCGGAGCCTCTGCCGCCCGAAGCGGCGTGCGAGACGTGGTCGACGGCGGCACCGACGCTCACGACCCGCGAGGTCGATCTGCTGTTCGTCGTGTCCGAGGCGCCATCGATGCTCCGCCACGCCGACGTCCTCCACACTCGGCTCCGCACGTTGGGGCACGTGCTCGAGACGCTCGAGGGCGGGATGCCGAGCGTGCACGTCGCCGTACCCGACGGCGCTGCCCCGGCCGAGCGCTGCGGGATCGGCCCCGATCCGTGGCTGCGCGATGTCCGCGTGCCGTGGTTCTGGTGCGACGTGGATGTCGGCGAGGCCTGTCACGACCGGAACTACGCGAGCCCGTGGGCCGACGCGCTCGCGTGCCTCGCGCAGCGCGCCGCCGATGGCGATCGACCGGCGCCCGTCCTCGCCCGGGCGGTGGCCGCGCTCGAAGGCGGCGCCGCCGCGTTCCTGCGCCCGCAGGCCGCGCTCGTCGTCGTGATCATCACGGCCGACGACGACGCGTCGCCCGGACCGGTCGAGCGCTACATCGACGAGCTACGGGCGCTCGGTGCGACCCGCGCCACCGTGTACGTCGCGCTCGTCGCGCCGCTCGAAGCCCCTCGGCTGCGCGCGGTGCGCGACGCGTTCCCCAACCGCGCCGAGCTAGTCGACGTCGAGAGCGACACCTGGGCCGGCGTGGTCGCGTCGCTTGGATCCTGGGCCGACCGCATCGCCAACCTGTGCCTCCCGATCGCACAGCCCGACCTCGACCCTGACGCGCCCGGCATCCAGGCCGACTGCGTCGCCACCGACGACCAGCTCGGCCTCGGGCCGCTGCTACCGCGTTGCACGATGTCGACCGCCGACCGTCCCGCCCCCGACACGCCGCTGCCCTGCTACTGGATCCGCGAGGTCGATCCAGCCGAGTACGGCTGCGCCCAGATCGCGCTCGTCGAGCGCGAGCGCTTCGGGCCCTCGCTGCCGCCACTGCGCTGCGGGTGCGAGCCGTGACCAGGCGCGCGAACCGCGTGTCGCGAGCCGCGGCCGGGGCACTGCTCGTCGCGACGCTCGCCACCTGCGACCTCGCGCAGCAGCCCACCGAACCCGTCCCAGGCGATGGACGGATCTCGTGCACCTCGCTGAGCTTCCTAGAGCCGAGCATGCCGATCCGTCCGATCGATCTCGTGGTCGTCGTCTCGGATGCGCCGTCGATGCTCCGCTACGCCACGGAGTGGAGCGAGTACTGGCCTCGCTTCGCCGAGGTGCTCGCGCGCGGAGAGGGCGGGTTGCCCTCCCTGCGCGTCGCGGTCGTCGACGCGAGCGGTGCGTTCGCGTCGGAGCGCCTGATGGCGTGCGGCGTCGGCGGCGCATTCCTCGACGACGTGCAGCGTCCGTGGTTCCAGTGCGACGCCGGCGCGGACGACTGCCGCGTCCGTAACTACGCCGGGTCGCTCGGGGACGCGCTGCGCTGCTCGGCGACCATGCCCGCCGACGGCGCCAGCGCGCCATTGTTGCTGGAGCGCATGCGCGAGGCGCTCGACCCCGCCACCCCGGACGCCGCGGCCTTCCTCCGTCCCGACGCATTGCTCGCGATCCTGATCATCTCCGACGACGACGACGCCTCGCCCGGGCCGGTCGAGGACTACGTGGACGCCTTACGCACCGCCCGCCCCGACGACGCGCTCATCGCGATCGCGCTGATCGGCCCACAGGAAGCGCCTCGGCTGTTCGCGCTGCTCGACAGCTTCCCGAATCGCGCGGCCCGAACGACCATCGAGCGCGGTGCATGGGCCGACGCCGTGAGCTTCAACGCCAGCCTGGGGCCGCTGGACGTCATCTCGTGCTTCGAGGAGATCCCAGACGACGTCGACCCCGTGCTGCCCGGGCTCCAGCTCGACTGCGTCGCGTTCGACAGCCAGGACATGTCGCGGCCGCTGATCCCGCGCTGCGAGATGGCGGAGCCGAACCGGCCGGCGGTCGACACGCCGCTGCCCTGCTACTGGGTGCGCACCGATCGAGACCTCGGCGTGGAGTGCCCAGTGTCGCCGATCATCGAGCGAGTGGCTCACAAGGCCGGCAACTGGCCGACGCTCTACTGTCCGTGCGACGTCGCGCCATGACCACGGCGCCGCGTCAGTCCACCCGCACCAGCTCGACGCCGCCGATCGCGCCGGCGGCGGGGTCGAGCTCGACGACGAGGAAGTGGCGGCCGATGCCGTCCCACTGCTCGGGCGTGGCGCCGCCGCCGCCGGAGATGTAGGCCTCGATGCCGGCGTTCGCGAACGACACGTAGCTGTGGACGTGGCCGTAGAGGGTGAGGTCGACGCCGCCGTCGGCGAGGCGCTGGAGCAGATGGTGCGCCTCGCGGCGGCTGCGGAACGCGCCGGCGCGAGAGCCGGCGGGGTCGATCGGCGGGAAGTGGGTGAGGAACAGGTGGAGGCGATCGCGCGCGGCCGCGAGCCACTGGTCGATCCAGCCGTGGACGATCGGATCGATCCCGCCGTCGCCGGAGTCGGCGAACGTGAACGCGACGTCCTTGAACGTGAACTGGAAGCTGGCGCGGCCGTAGCGCGCGAAGTAGGCGTCGGCCGGCTCCCACAGCTCGTGGTTGCCGAGCGTCGTGTAGTACGGCACGTCGAGCGTCACGAGCTGCTGCTCGAACAGCGCGTACTCGTCGTCGCGCGCGCGCTCGGTGAGATCGCCCATCGACACGACGAACCGGACGTCGGGCTCGGCGGAGATCCGCGCGAACACCTCGTCGACGGTGGGCAGCGCGGTCTGGATGTCGGCCATCGCGGCGACGCGGTACGGCGTCGGGTCGTCGGCGTCGGGCGGCGCGAGGCGCAGCGCGTGGGCGCCGGCGGGCAGGGTCAGCCGCAGCTCGTGGATCGTCGGGCGCGCGGTGGCGAGCGCGGTGACGGCGACGTCCGCGGGCGCGGTGGTGACGGCGTCGGGGAGCGCGTTGGCGACGACCACGGTCCACTCGCCGGCGGCGGCGGGCTCGACGGTGAGCGTCCAGCGCAGGTCCGGCGCCTGCGCCCACAGCTCGAGCCGGCGCGCCGCGGGGTCGAGCGCGCGCACCGCGGCGAGGCCGCCGGCCACCTCGACGGTGAGGCCGCCCGCCGAGGCGACGCCGACCTCGAGCTCGGTGAGCGCGCGGTCCTCGGCCGGGCGCTGGCAGGCGGCGCCGGCGCCGAGCAACGCGAGCAGCGCGAGCGCGCGGGGCGAGGTCATGGCGCCCTCCACCGCACGGCGAGCGTCGACACGTACGCGGCGCCGAACTGGACCTCGCCGACCACGCCCCACCGGGCGGTGAGGTCGTAGCTGCCGGCGACGCCGAGGCTGCCGAGGAAGCCCGAGGCGCGCCCGACGACGATCCCGCCGGCGAGGTCGTCGCGGCGGTGGTCGTAGTAGCCGGACAGCTCGCCGCGCCCGCACCCGAGGTAGGCGCCGATCGCGAACCGCGCGAGCAGGACGTCCGTCACGTCGGTCGCGCCGTCCGCGTACCGGACGGTCTCGACGCCGTAGCCGACCTCGCCCTCGGCGAACAGGCCACGCAGCCGACGGTGCAGGCGCGCGGCGTCGAGGCGCCCGCGCACGGCCGCCTCCGCGGTGACCGTGGTGAAGCCGGCGTCGACCGAGCGCGCGCCCGCGAGCGCGGCGCGCGCCTCGAGCCGGCTGCCGTCGGCGACGACGCCGCGGCCGGCCGGCGCGCCGCGCAGCCGCCAGCCGAGGTCGAGCGCGCCGCGCTGCTCGGCGTCGTCGACGGCGACGCGAGCGGACGGCGAGACGCGCAGGCGCCCGCGGTGGACCGTGGCGGCGACGTGGAGGAACGCGGCGGGCGCGAGCAGCGGGTCCGCGACCCAGCTCGCGCCGAGGTCGAGCGTCCACGGCGCCGGCGCGCCCGGCGCGCCCGCGCGCGCCTCGCCGCCGGCGAGCGCCCACACCGCGCCGACGCCGGTGCCGATGAACGCGCCGAACGCGTGGACCGAGAGCGGCACCGTCCACGGCGTCACGCGGTCGGAGCCGTAGAGCGCGGCGAGCGGGACGCCGCCGACGACGCCGGCGCCGAGGCCGACGAGCGCGGTGCGCCGCAGGACCCACCAGACGGTGTGCGCGTTGTCCGTCTCCATCTCCGTCTCCGCCTCCGCCTCCGCCTCCGGCTCCGTCTCTGTCTCCGCGTGCGTCTCCGCGTCCGTCTCCCCGCCCATCCTGAGCGTGGACTGACCGCCAGCGGGGTCGCCAACGTCGCCGCAGAACGCCTCCGGACGCCCCACCAAGGTCCGCTCACCCTGAGCAGCGCCGAGCGCCAGCGAGGCGCGTGTCGAAGGGTGTTGACAGTCAGTGATGCGACGGAGCGAGCCATGACTGTCACCATCCTTCGACTCCGGCCTCGCTGGCGCTCGGCCGGGCTCAGGATGAGCGGAACTGCGGCGGGTCGTCAGGCGCGGAGACCGAGCGACTGCGAGGACTGCGTCGAAGCCCGTCTCCGCCTCCGCATCCGTCTCCGCCGCCGTCTCCGTCTCCGTCTCCGTCTCCGTCTCCGTCTCCGTCTCCGTCTCCGTCTCCGTCTCCGTCTCCGTCTCCGTCTCCGTCTCCGTCTCCGTCTCCGTCTCCGTCTCCGTCTCC
>WYBA01000421.1 GCA_011526095.1 Myxococcales bacterium
CCGGGGAAGTCGGTCGCGACGAAGAACTGGTGGCGCATGTCGTCCATCGACCGCCACAGCAGCATCGACGCGCCCTTGCCGGCGTAGCCGTACTTGTGGAGGTCGGCCGACATCGACGTCACCGCCGGGACGCGGAAGTCCCACGGCGGCAGCGCGCGCCCCAGCCGCTCGATCCACGGCAGCACGAACCCGCCGACGCACGCGTCGACGTGCAGGGGCACGCCGTGGCGCGCCGCGACCTCGCCGACCTCGGCGACCGGATCGATCACGCCGTGCGGGTACTGCGGCGCCGACGCCACGACCGCGATCGTCGCGCCCGAGATCGCGCGCTCGAGCGCGCCGACGTCGAGCCGCTGATCGTCGTCGACGTCGACCTTGCGGACGCGCACGCCGAAGTAGTGCGCCGCCTTGTCGAACGCCGGGTGCACCGTGCGCGCCGCGACCAGCTCCGGCCGGCGCAGCCGCGCGCCGAGCCGGCGCCGCGCGCGATCGCGGTAGGCCGCGACCGCGACCAGGATCGACTCGGTGCCGCCCGAGGTCACCGCGCCGACCGTCGACGGCGGCCCGTGCAGCAGGCCCGCGGCCATCTGCGTCACCTCCGCCTCCATCCGGCGCAGGCTCTGGAACGCGACCGGGTTGAGCAGGTTGGCGCTGGCGTACATCGAGTGAGCGCGCTCGAGCAGCCGCGCGTGGTCGTCGCCGGCGTGGTAGACGAGCGAGAACACGCGGCCGCGCTTGTAGTCGGCGTCGGCGGCGCTCATCGCCGCCAGCTCGGCGAGCAGCTCGTCGGCGGGCCGGCCGGTGGCGGGGATGCGGACGCGATCGGGCGCGGGGCTGGGTGCGGTCACAGCGAGGTCTCCATCGACACCGAGACGATGTCGTTGACGCCGTCGCCGCGGACGTTGGACGCCGGCTCGGTGACGCTGCCCTCGATCGTCGGGATGTCGTACCAGTAGTGGACGTAGGTCGCGCCGAACCGGTGGCGGCCGTGGGTGTAGCGCAGCCCGGTGTGGAGCCCGGCGTGGGAGAACGTCGGCTGATCGAGCGTCACCGTCTGCGGCGGCGCCGGCGTGCGGTCCCAGTGGCCACCGAGCATCAGCTCGAGCGCGGGGGCGACGGCGAGATCGTGGACGCGGACGCCGCCGGAGAGCTGGTAGCTGTCGCGGTAGTTCTTCTCGGTGACCAGCTCGGTGATCAGGAAGATGTCCTCGATCTCGGTGCGCTGGCGGTCGTACTGGCGGTAGAGGTAGTAGCGGAGCTCGGCGCCGACCTCGAGCTGGCGCGTGACGTCGTAGTTGGCGCCGGCGTGGAACGTCCACGGCAGCAGCAGCTCGGTCGTCGCGGTGCCCGCGAGCACGTTGCCCGGATCGGCCGCGTCGTCGCCGTAGACGATCTCGATCGGGCCGCGCAGCTGCAGATCGATCCGGCCGGTGACCGAGGCGCCGAGCGACAGCCGGCCGCCGAGCGGCTGGGCGAGCACGCCGAGCCGCCAGCCCGGCACCCAGTCGCTGCCGTCGATCGTCAGCGTCGCGTTGGAGCCGAACAGGTTCGACAGGTCCGCGCCCATCAGCACCGGGTAGAGGTTGCGGAAGCCGTGGAGCCGGACGTTCATGATCCCGGCGCTCGCGCCGAACGACCACACCTCCGAGGCGCGGTAGGCGGCGGACAGCTCGAACAGCGGGGCGACGATGTAGCCGTCGATCAGGTGGTAGCGGGTGACCGCGTCGTCCTCGAACTTCGCGCCGGTGGCGTTGGGCACGTAGAGCGCGGCGGCGGCGAACCAGCGATCGGGCACGAGCTCCTTGGTGACGACGATCATCGGCAGCACGGCCGCGGCGCGGGTCGGCCGCGCCGCCGGGTAGTAGCCGTCGCCGTCGACGGGATCGTCGAGGTACAGCTCGCTGTCGACCCACGGCCGGAGCTGGAACTCGGTCGACAGCTTGGCCAGGCCCAGCGACACGTAGGCGCGCCAGCCGTGGCCGAGCGTCAGCCCGGCCGGGTTGTGGAACACCGCGCTCGGCTCGTCGGGGCGGCCGATCGTCGCCGCCATCCCGGTGCGGCGCGCGCCGAGCTCGGGGACGCCGAAGCCGCCGGCGTCCGCCACCCCCGGGGCGGCCAGAGCGAAGCAGATGATCGACAGGGCCGACGATCGAACGATCGCCGGCGTGGCCCCCCGGACTGCGCGTGGCACGACCGAGAGGATACGATGAGACGTGGCCGCGCTGTCGATGCTCGAGATCCTGGGCCTGTCGCCGCTGCGCCAGCGCCTGCGCGAGGCCCGGTTCGCGCTGCGCGGCGACGCCTACACGCCGAAGAGCCGGTTCGACCACACCAGCCTGCGGATCCTCGAGCCGCGGCTGGCGTGGGAGGTGTGGCGCGGCCGCCGCCCCGCCGGCCGCCGCGTGCCGCTCTACAACCTGTTCAACCGCACGCCGACGCCCGAGGCCGACGGCTGGAGCGTGCGCAAGACGCAGGTCCGCGACTTCCGCGGCGGGACGCTGACCTACGACTCGCACAACGGCACCGACTTCGCGACGCCGCCGGGGACGGCGGTGTGCGCGCCGGCGCCGGGGCGGGTCGTGCTCGTGGTCAGCGAGTACCACCGCGGCGGCCTCAAGGTGATGCTCGACCACGGCGACGGGCTGTGCACCTCGGCGGCGCACCTGGCGCGCGCGCTCGTGCGCCCCGGCGACGTCGTCGCGCGCGGCGAGCCGTTCGCGCTGTCCGGCGCCTCGGGCCTCAACTTCGTCAGCGCGCTCGGCATGGACCCGCCGCACCTGCACTTCAACGTCTGGCTCGACGGCGTCCCGGTCGACCCGTTCGGGCGGACCGAGGACGGCGAGGTCCCGCTGTGGCTCGGCGGCAACGATCCGGCGCCGCACGCCGGGCCGCGCGACGCCGAGGCGCCGCCGAGCGTATTCGACCCCGAGCGGGTCGCCGCGCAGGTGGCGGCGTGCCGCGACCCGGCGCTGCGCGCCCGGCTCGACGCGATGCCGACGCTCGAGGCGCGCGCGCTCCACGCGATCTGGCACAGCAACTACTACCCGACGCGGTTCGAGCGCCGCGTCTCGCCCTACGCCGAGGCGCACCCGCGCGCGCCACGGCTGAGCCTGCCGTTCGCCGCCGACGACTACGACGGCGTGGCCTGGTAGCGCGTGCCGCTGTCGACCGACGAGCTGGTGATCCTGTCCGCGGTGCTCGGTGCCGGCTGCTTCGTCGAGGCGGTCGCCGGGTTCGGCGGGACGATCCTGGCGCTCGCGCTCGGCGCGCGGTGGTTCTCGATCGAGGCGCTGCTGGCGTGGTTCCTGCCGGTCAACATGCTGCTGTCGGTGACGCTGGCGGTGCGCGGCCGCGCCGCGATCGAGCGCGCGATGCTGGCGCGCCGGATCCTGCCGTCGGTCGGCGCCGGCCTCGTCGTCGGCACCGCGCTGGCCTGGGTGATCGTCGCCGACCGCGCGCGCCTGGCGTTCGCGCTGCTCGTCGTCGGCGTCGCCGCGTGGGAGCTGTACCGCCAGCTCCGCCCGCCTCCGCCTCCGTCTCCGTCTCCGTCTCCAGCAAGCTCCGCTCATCCTGAGCAGGGCCGAGCGCCAGCGAGGCCCGTGTCGAAGGATGCTGACAGTCCTGCCTCGCCCCCACGCACCGCCGCCCCGCGCTGGCCCGAGCGCGCGCTGCTCGTCGGCGCGGGCGTCGCCCACGGGCTGTTCGCCACCGGCGGCCCGCTCGCCGTCGCCGCGCTCGCCCGCCTGATGCCGACCAAGGCGGCGATGCGCGCGACGCTCGCCGTGCTGTGGCTCTCGCTCAACCTGCTGGTCGCGACCCGCCTGGTCGTCCGCGGCGATCTCGACGGCGACACCCTGCTCGGCTCGGCGATGCTCGTCCCGGCCCTGCTCGTCGGGCTCGTCCTCGGCGAGCACGTCCACGGCCTCGCCTCCGAGCGCACGTTCCGCCGCCTCGTCGCCGGCCTCTTGCTGCTCTCCGCCGCGCTCGTGCTCGCGCGCACGCTTCAGTAACGCCGCACCAGCTCCACCACCACCGCCGCCAGCTCCGGCCCCACGTCCTCCTGCAGGAAGTGCCCGGCGCGCGCCAGGGTGGTGTGCGGCTGCCCCGCCGCCCCGGCGATCCGCTCCTGCAGCGCGCGGTCGCCGCCGCGCGTGATCGGATCGCTGTCGCCGAACGCCGTGACCACCGGCCGCGCGAACGCGGCGAGCCCCGCCCACGCCCGGCGGTTGGCCTCGCTCGCCGGATCGTCCGGCGCGGCGGGCACCAGCGCCGGGAACTGGCGCGCGCCCGCCTTGTACGTCTCGTCGGGGAACGGCGCGTCGTAGGCGGCGATCACCTCGGGCGCCATCGGCCGCGCGCAGCCCTTGGCCACGATCAGCCCGACCGGCAGCTCCGGCACCGTCTGCGAGAACTGCCGCCACGCGAAGAACGCGTCCGGCGGCCGGACATCGCCGGTGGGCAGGAACGTGTTGGCCGCGACCACCCCGGCGAACCGCGCCGGCTCCTCGCCGACCAGCCGAAGCCCGAGCAGCCCGCCCCAGTCCTGGCACAGCAGGGTCACCGGCGGCAGCGCGAGCGCGTCGAGGCACGCGCGCAGCCAGTCCATGTGGCGCTGGTAGGTGTAGTCGGTCCGCGCGGCGGGCTTGTCCGAGCGCCCGAACCCGACGAGATCCGGCGCCACCGCGCGCAGCCCCGCCGCCGTCACCCCGCGGATCACGTGGCGGTACAGGAACGACCACGACGGCTCGCCGTGCAGCATCAGCACGACCGGCGCGTCGCGCGGCCCCTCGTCGATCACGGCCATGCGCAGCGTCCGCGCCGTGCCGTCGCCGGCGGGGACGTCGACATACCGCGGGGCCCACGGGAAGTCGGGCAGCGAGGCGAACCGGGGCTCGGGGGTGCGCAGCATGTCCATGGGCGGCGATGGTACGCCCGGTCGCGACCGTGGTACGCCCGGAGCAGGAGGAACGACGACGATGATCCGCGGGTTGCACGGGCTGTTCTACTCGTCGGCGCCGGAGCAGATGCGCGCGTTCATGCGCGACAAGCTGCGGCTGCCGTTCACCGACGTCGGCGGCGGCTGGCTGATCTTCGACCTGCCCGAGGGCGACGTCGGGGTCCACCCGGTCGACACCGCCGACGGCGCGCGCCCCGGGACACACGACGTGTCGTTCTACTGCGACGACATCCACGGCACCGTGGCGGAGCTGCGCGGGCGCGGCGTCGAGTTCCGGGGCGAGCCCGAGGACCACGGCTACGGCTGGGTCACGTACTTCGAGATGCCCGGCGGCGTCACCGTGCAGCTCTACGAGCCGCGGTACGCCAAGGCCGCGGCCGGGACCACGGCGAAGCCCGCCGCGACGGCAAGGTCGAAGCCCAGCGCGAGATCGAAGGCGAAGCCCGCTCCCAGGTCGAAGGCCCAGGCGAAGCCCGCCTCCAAGGCGAAGCCCGCTCCCCTGAAGAAGTCGAAGGCGAAGCCCTCCGCGAAGGCGCGGCGCGCGTGAGGATCGCGGCCATCGGCGTCGGCGCGATCGGCGGCTTCGTCGGCGGGCGCCTGCTCGCCTCGGGCGCTCAGGTCACGCTGATCGGCCGCCCCCGCGTCCGCGACGAGCTCGCCGGCGGCATGGTCGTCCGCGACGTCGACGGCCGCGAGGTCCGCGCCGACAAGGCCGTCGTCGCGACCGAGCTGTCCGCCGCCGCCGGTCACGACGCCGCGCTGATCTGCGTCAAGAGCGCCCAGACCGAGGAGGTCGCGCGCGGGCTCGCCGCGGTGCTGCCGCGGGACGCCGCCGTCGCCAGCCTGCAGAACGGGCTGAGCAACGCCCCCACGCTGCGCGCGCACCTGCCGGGGCGCCGGGTCCTGGCCGGCATCGTCAGCTACAACGTCGTGTCGCGCGGCAACCTGTTCCATCGCACGATGAACGGCCCGCTGATGCTCGAGGCGCCCGGCGATCACCCCCACGCCCGCGCGCTCGTCGACGCGCTCGTCGCCGCGGGGCTGCACGTCACCACCCACGCCGATCTCGCGCCGGATCAGTGGACCAAGCTGCTGGTCAACCTCAACAACGCGGTCAGCGCGCTGTCCGGCGCGCCGACGCGCGAGCTGCTGCTGTCGCCCGGGTATCGCCGCGTCATCGCCGCCGTCGTCGCCGAGGCGATCGCCGTGCTGAAGGCGGCCGGGATCAAGCCGGCGCGGCTGCGCGGCGTGCCGATCGGCTTGATGCCCCACGTCATGCGGATGCCGACGCCGGTCGTCCGCGTCGTCACCCGTGCCCAGATGAAGGTCGATCCCGAGGCGCGCTCCTCGATGTGGGAGGACCTCGAGCGCCGCCGCCCCACCGAGGTCGACTTCCTCAACGGCGAGATCGTCCGGCTGGCGGACAAGGTCGGCGCGCGCGCCCCGCTCAACGCCCGGATCGTCGCGCTCGTCCACGCCGCCGAGGCCGCCGCCGCGGGCCCGCCGCAGCTGTCGGCGCGCGCGCTGTGGACCGCGCTGCACGCGGCCACGCCCTGACGCGGCTCACGGCGCGCGGGTGATCCGGCCGGCGGGCGGCGGGCCGACCGGCGACGCCGCGGCGAAGTACGCCTCGAGCAGCGCGAGATCGACGCCGGCGGCCACCGGCTCCGTCGCGTTCGCCATGACCGGCGTGTTCCACGGGTCGCCGACGATCGAGTTCACGGTGACGCGGTAGCTCGCCTCCGGATCGACCGCCACGCCGCCGACGAGCACGTCGGCCGCGGTCACCCGCGCGCCCGGCGCCGCGCTGGCGTGCCACGTGTAGGTCATCCCCGCGACCTGCAGCGGCCCGCTCGCGCTCCACTGATCGAGCGCCGCGACGAGATCGGCGCCGGCCAGCGTGACCGTGCGCACCTGGTTGCCGAACGGCTGGACCGCGAACGCCTCGCCGTAGGTGACCTGCCCGTCGGCCGTCTCCGCGCCACCGCGAGCGTGGAGGAACGACGCGCGGATCCCGCCCCGGTTCATCAGCGCCAGGTCCGCCGCCGCGACCGCGGGTGCGGCCGTCGCGGCCAGCATCGCGTCGGCGACCACGCTGCCGGCCGGGGACTCACCAGCCACGGACGACGCGCTCGGGATGTCGGCGGTGATCGTCCCGATCACCGCGTCCCGCACCGGCGCGACCACCTCGTCGTAGGCGGCGACGACCGCGGCGACCTCCGCATCGGACGCAGCGTCGGTCACCTCGTGGTTGTCCGCGACGACATCGACGACGCCCCCGCCCGCGCGATCGATCACCAGGTCGATCGACGTGACAAAGATCCCCCGAGCACCGGCGGCGGTGACGGTGACCCCGTCGACATCGCACACGAACGCCGCGTGGCTGTGGCCGCTGACGATCACGGGCACCACGCCCGCGAGCCCCTCCGCGATCCCGACGAGCGGCCCGACCAGGTTCACGCAGGCGTCCGCGCCCCCCGCCTGCGTGGCGCCCTCGTGGAGCAGCAGCACGATCACGTCCGCGCCCTCGGCCTCGAGCTGCGGCGCCAGCGTGGTCATCGTCTCGACCTCGTCGCCGAACGTCAGCTCCGGGATGGCCTCCGACAGGGTCTCGCCCCGCGTCGCCTCCAGCGTCATCCCGACGATGGCCACGGTGACGCCGTCGATCTCGCGCAGCGCGTACCCGGGCAAGATCGGCGCGCCGGTCGCCTCGATCTCGGTGTTGGCGGCGAGGAACGGGAAGTCCGCCCCGCCGAACGTCCCGATCGGGCTGCATCCGTCGACCGGGTGACACCCGCCGTGCTGCATCCGCAACAGCTCCGCGGCGCCCTCGTCGAGCTCGTGGTTGCCGACGGCCGTGTAGTCGAGGCCGATCGCGTTCATCACGTCGATCGTCGGCTCGTCGTGGAACAGCGCGGACTCCAGGGGGCTGCCGCCGATCAGGTCGCCGGCGGAGACCACCAGCGTGTGGTCGGTCCGCAGCGCGTCGATCGTCGCCGCGAGGTGCGCGGCGCCGCCGAGCCCCGGCGACTGCGTCGGCGGGGTGAGCGCGCCGTGGAAGTCGTTGAACGCGAGCAACCGGACGGCCGCCGGCGCGGCCGCGTCCGGCGCCGCGTGCGCATCCGGCACGTCGGCGTCCGGCGTCCCTGCGCCTCCGCCGCACGCCGCGACGGCCGCGACGAACGCGGCGAGCCCGGACGGGATGTACCGGCGCCGGCCCATGCCGCCAGCGTCGTCACGACTCGCCACGCCGACCAGCCCCCGCGTCGCATCGCCTCAGGGGCACAGCGACGCGGGCATGGCGATCACCCAGGTGTGCGGGTGGCCGCCGGTCGTCTCGATCGTGACCGTGCGGCCGGAGAGGATGTCGTCGATGTCCTCGTCCGTCAGCGTCACCATGTGGGTGTGCGCGCCGCCCGCCGTGTACGTGTACTGGCGGCCGTCGAGGCTGGCGCAGCTCATCTCGAAGCTGTGCGGGTGCCCCGAGCTGTCCTGGTTCTGGACCAGGAAGGACGTCTCGGCGCCGGCGTCGGGATCGGCCTCGGTGTCACCGCCGCCGCCGCCACCGCCGCCGCCGGGCGGTCGCGGCGGGTACGGTTCCTCGCTCGCGCACCCGCCGAGGGCGGACGAGGCGACCGGGATGGCCATCAGGAACAGCGGGATCCGGGACAGCAGCTCTCGTCGGTTCATGCCCGCACCCATGAGCAACCCGCGCGCCGAACTGCACGCTCGCGGAATCACACGTGCCGGCACGCGCCCGCGGCGCGCGCCGTAGGGCCACGCCCACACCGCCGGGACGACGCCCCCGTGTCCGTCCCCGTCTCCGTCTCCGTCCCCGTCTCCGTCCCCGTCTCCGTCTCCGCCTCCGTCTCCGTCTCCGTCCCCGTCTCCGTCTCCGCCTCCGTCTCCGCCTCCGTCTCCGCCTCCGTCTCCGTCTCTGCCTCCGTCTCTGCCTCCGTCTCCGTCGCCGTCGCCGTCTTGGAGCCCCCGCTCGTCCTGAGCAGGGCCGAGCGCCAGCGAGGCCCGTGTCGAAGGACGCTGACAGTCCGCTGCGCCGCGCGCCGCGTGCGCGTGGCTGACACGGGTGACGGAGCCCACGCGCGCCTCGGCCATGGGGTCGCTCCGGTGGTGGTTCACCCCCGTGGCGCGCGGGTTCTGCGCCAACCCATGCATGGATGACGTGGCTGACACGGGGGTTGTCACAGAACCCGCGCGGTTC
>WYBA01000422.1 GCA_011526095.1 Myxococcales bacterium
CAGAGCTCGTCGGGACCCACCCCGCCCAGACGTCCTCCGACGCGATCACTACGTGTCGGTCGGAGGACTCGGCGCGCGAGGCGCCCCACGCCTCAGCCGCGACGCGCGTCGAGCAGCGCGCGCAGCTCGAGCGCCAGCTCCTCGAGCTGGAACGGCTTCTGGAGGAACGCGACCTCGCGGGCCGCGGCGGCGTTGCGGAGCTCCTCGTCGGGGGCGTAGCCGGACATGAACAGCACGGCGAGGCCGGGGCGACGCGCGACCAGGCGCGTCGCCAGCTCGCGACCGTTGATCCCCGGCAGCACGACGTCGGTGACGACCGCGGCGATCGGCCCCGCGTGCGCGTCGACGGCGGCGAGCGCCGCCTCGGCGTCGGCCGCCGGCAGGATCCGGTAGCCGAGGGACGCCAGCAGCTCGACCAGCGTGTCGCGCAGCTCGGGCTGATCCTCGACGAGCAACACCGTCTCGTCACCGACGGGCAGCGCCTCGGCCTCGCGCACCGGCTCGGCCAGCGGCTCGGCGTCGGTGCGCGGCAGGTACAGGACGAACCGCGTGCCGCGCCCGAGCGCGCTCACGACCTCGATCTCGCCGCCGGTCTGCTGGACGACGCCACACACCGTCGCCAGGCCGAGCCCCGTGCCGAGCCCGCTCGCCTTGGTCGTGAAGAACGGGTCGAAGATGTTGGCGAGCGTGGCCTCGTCCATGCCGACGCCGTCGTCGCTGACCGTGATCGTCACGTAGGCGCCCGCGGGCAGCTCGCCGGTCGTCACCACGCGCGCCGCGGCGAGCTCGGTCCGGTCGAGCCGGACCTCGATCCGGCCGCCGTCGGGCAGCGCGTCGCGGGCGTTGACGACGAGGTTGGCGACCACCTGCTCCATCTGGCTGCGGTCGGCCTCGACCACCGCGACGTCGACCGCGGCCTCGACCGCGAGCGTGATGTGGTCGCCGATCAGCGGCAGCAGCGTACGCGACATGCCGTGCACCAGCTCGACCAGATCGACCGGCTCGCGCATCAGCACGTGCGCGCGGCTGAACGTCAAGAGCTGCTGGGTGAGCGCCGCCGCGCGCCCCGCCGCCTCGAGGATCTGATCGATCTCGCGCCGCGTCGGGTCGTCGGGGCGGAGCCGCCGCAGCATCAGGCCGCCGCGCGCGAGGACCACGCTCATCAGGTTGTTGAAGTCGTGCGCGATGCCGCCGGCGAGCCGCCCGACCGCCTCGAGCTTGTGGGCCTGGCGCAGCTTGAGCTCCGAGGCGCGCAGCTCCGCGGTGCGCGCCTCGACCCGCCGCTCCAGCTCGGCGTGGCTGCGCCGCAGCTCCTCCTCGGCGCGCTTGCGCGCGAAGAAGTCCGGGATCTCGAACCGACCGACGCGCGCCGCGAGCTCGGGACGGGCGGCGACGTAGCGGGCGATCGTGGCCTCGATCCGGCACGGCCTCGCCATCACGAACCGGCAGTGGTCGTCGCCGCGCGCCCGGCACAGGATCTCGCTGGCGACGAGCTCCATCCCGAAGCTCTCCTCGCACCACCCGGACGAGTAGCCGGCGTTCATCACGCACGCCGGCGAGTCGCGGCGGCGATCGGCGCGGACCCACGCGTCGGACTCGAACGAGTACGGGTGATCGTAGACGAGCATGAAGCCGTCGTCGGGCGTCGGGGTCGACTCCGGGTGGATGTCGACGAACGCCCAGCCGGTGTGGGCGAAGTGCACGGGGCCCGCCGACAGCCTGGCGATCGGGTCCACGAGCTGCATCCGGGCGTGGAAGTCCGCCGCGTCCGACTTGCCGATCGCGTGGGCGAGGTCGAACAGGATGTTGCGCGCGAACGTGTCGGCCTCGACCTCGCGCCCCGCGCCGTAGAGATCGTGCACGAGCGAGAAGAACTCGACCGACAGCGACGCGGCGCGCACCAGGATGTAGCGCTCGCCGCGGATCTCGATCGTGCCGCGCTCCGGCGCGTCGCGCCGGTCGCGGAAGAAGGTCGAGACCAGCTCCTCGGCGGTGCGGAACAGCGGCTCCATGCCGGCAGGCACCTTCACGGTGTCGAGCGCCACGCGCGCATCCTACACCCGTGCGGGGTGAGGAGCCCGGGGCCGGGCGCCACCTCCGACCACTCCCGCCGCCTCAGGAGTCGTCGCAGTCGAGGCACGCCCACTCGACCACGCCGTGCCACGTGCCGAAGCGCTCGGCCGTGTAGAGCTCGAGGTCGATCAGGAAGCCGGTCTCGCTGGCGTTGCGGGTGCAGCACCCGTCGCAGTCGGCGTCGGAGCAGACGTCGTAGACGACGACGTCGATCGTCCGGTCCTCGTCGCGCACGCGCAGCGTGCGCAGCGCGAACTCGTCGCCGTCGTCAGAGTGGACCGCGGCGATGTTGTGCGACATCACCCACGCCTCGGACTGCTGGCCGTCGACGAACGCGAAGTGGCCGGCCCAGGTGCAGCCGTTGAACTCCTCGCACTCCTCGCTGCCGGGCTCGGGGTACGAGGTGAAGTTGGTGAGGTTGGCGAGCCGCCAGATGAGGTCGTCGTCGTCGGCTCCGTCCGGGCCGGGTCCGTCCGGACCAGGTCCGTCCGGACCAGGTCCGTCCGGGCCAGGTCCGTCCGACCCTCCCCCGTCGTCGGAGCCGGGGCCCGGGCCGCCGCGATCGACGAACTCGGGGGCGCACGCGGCGGCGGCGGTTGCGAGCACGGCGCACAGTGCAGACACGCTGGGACCGAGAGCCATCGCGGACCTCCGTTCGTCCCGTCATCGTGGGCCGCCCGGCGCGCGCCGGATCCTCATTTCGGCTCGCAGGCGTGGACGATCGCGGTCGCGAGGCCGGCCCGGGCTCTGCTAGCGTCGCCGCACATGCCGTTCGGCCACCGCGCGGGGGCGCTCGCCACGATCTTCACGTTGTCCACCCTCGGGCTGCTCGCGTGCGGCGAGCCGCACGTCGAGCGCCCGCCGCCGCCGACCAGCGACGGCGTGTACGGGTTCGCGAGCCGCTGCTACACGCTGGACGCGACGCCACCGGGCAGCACCAACACGCGGTGGCTCGAGGCGTCCGGCGACGGCGCCGCGTACGCGTTCTCGGCGACGTCCGAGGCCGAGGGCGCGCGGCTCCACCTGCGCGCCTCCGACCTCGGCACCTACCTGCTCTACGACGCCGACCGCCACTACGTCGTGATCGACGAGGACCGGCTGGCCCGGACGTCGTCGCTGGAGTCCGACATCACGCGGATCGACGACGGCTACGTCTCGCCCGCCGAGTGGGAGGTCGAGGTCAGCGCCCACGACCCGGACCGGTTCCAGCTCCGCCACCGCGCGACCGGCCGCTACCTGACGACGACCGGCCTCACCGACGACGCCTCCGACGCCGACGCCGCGGTCGTGGCGTTCTACCCGGCCGAGGGCTGCGCCGAGTTCCCCGAGCTGTCGATCGACGCCGAGGGTGAGGTCGAGCCGCGGACGTGGCCGGACGGCGACCTCTACGGCGTGGTCGACGCCCACTCCCACATCTTCAGCAACTTCGGGTTCGGTGGCGGCGGCATCTTCCACGGCGCGCCGTACCACCGGCTCGGCGTCGAGCACGCGCTCGGCAGCTGCGAGCTGTTCCACGGCGACGAGGGCCGGCGCGACATCGTCGGCTACGCGTTCACCGGCCTGGGCGAGCTCGACACCGACGCGCTGATCACGGTGTTCCTCGCCGGCGCCGCGCCCGAGTTCGTCCACTTCACCGACGGCTACCCGACGTTCACCGACTGGCCGAACACGTGGAACAGCTCGACCCACCAGACCCAGTACTACCGCTGGCTCGAGCGCGCGTGGCGCGGCGGGCTGCGGCTGGTCGTGTCGCACGCGACGACGAACTCGGTGCTGTGCGAGCTCGTCACCGGGCTCGGCGCGCAGGAGGTCCGCTACGCGTGCAACGACATGGTCGCGGTCGACCGGATCATCGCGGAGAACTACGCGATGGAGCGCTACATCGACGCGCAGTGGGGCGGCCCCGGCCGCGGCTGGTACCGCGTCGTGCGCACGCCCGACGAGGCGCGCGCGGTGATCGAGGCCGGCAAGCTCGCCGTGATCCTGGGGATCGAGACGTCGAACCTGTTCGACTGCTTCCTCACGCCGCGCGACGGCATCCCCGCGTGCGACGAGGCCAGCGTCCGCGCCAAGCTCGACGACTACTACGACCGCGGGATCCGCGCGGTGTTCCCGGTGCACAAGTTCGACAACGCGTTCGGCGCCGGCGACGGCGACCGCCGCGTCGGCCAGATCGGCAGCTTCATCTGCACCGGCCACGACTCGAACTTCGTCACCGACTGCCCCGACGTCCCGGCGGTGTTCGACCACGGCTCGGTCCAGTTCGGCGGCCTCAACGCGCCGCGCGACGTCTACGACGCCCCGCCGCCGCACGACATGAGCGGGTTCGCCGACCGGCCGATCGCGACGATGAGCCCGTACATCTCGACGCTGCAGGAGCCCGCGCTCGAGGGCGACCACTGCCAGAACGCCGGGCTCACGCCGCTGGGCGAGACGCTGATCCTCGAACTGATGCAGCGCGGGATGATCGTCGAGGTCGATCACCTGCCGCGCCGCTCGTACGAGCGGGCCTACGAGCTGCTCGTCGAGCACGACTACCCCGCGGTCGGCACCCACGGCAGCTCCAACCGCGGCCTCATCTACCAGCTCGGTGGGCTGTCGGCGACGGGCCTGGGCCGGTGCAGCGCGCCCGATCGCCCGGGGGCGATGGGCGACGGCCTCGCCGCGCGGATCGCCGAGATCGAGGCCAACGGCGGCTACCCGGCCGAGGGCTTCGCGTTCGACCTCAACGGCTTCGCCGGCGGCCCGCGCCCGCGGTTCGGCCCGGACTCGCCGTGCTCGACCCCGCAGGCCAACCCGGTCACCTACCCGTTCACCTCGTACGCCGGCGACGTCACGTTCACCGAGCCCCACCTCGGCTCGCGGACGGTCGACTTCAACACCGAGGGCATGATCCACATCGGCCTGTTGCCCGAGCTGATCGAGGACGCGCGCCGGGACGGCGTCACGGACGAGGCGCTGGCCCCGCTGTTCCGCTCGGCCGAGGCCTACGTCCGGGTGTGGGAGCGCGCCGAGGCGCGCGCCGAGGCGCTGGCGCCTTGAGGCGCTCGCCCCCGCCCGACGCCGCGGCCGGTCCGCCCGGCGGATCGAGGAAGTCGGGCAGCCGCGGGCTCCACGTCGACTGGTAGATGATCGAGGTCTCGATCCGCGCGACCTCCGGGCGCGAGGTGAACGCGTCGAGCGCGAGGTCGCGCAGGTGGCCGGCGTCGCGCACCGCGACCTGGACGAGGAAGTCGGCGCGGCCGGCGACGTGGTGGACCGCGACGACCTCGCGCAGCGCCAGGACGTGGGCGCGGAACGCCTCGACCCCGGCGCGCGCGTGCTGGCGCAGCTGGACCGCGATCATCGCCTCGAGCTGGATGCCGAGCGCGCGCGGGTCGATCTCCGCCCACGCGCCGCGGATCACGCCGGCGGCGCGCAGGCGGCGCATCCGCTCGAGGCACGCCGACGGCGACAGCCCGATCCGCGCCGCGAGCTCCTTGTTCGACCGCCGAACATCCTCCTGCACCGCCGCGATCAGCGCGCGATCGATGCGGTCGAGCGCGCGCGCGGCGGTCTCGATCCGCATTCTATTCGAGTGTCTCGCCATCCGCCGCATCGTATACGGATCTCCATGGCGCGCGACACATTCGATCCGGTCCGCTCCCTGGCGGCCTCCAAGCACACCTTCGGCGAGCACGGCGGCGTCAACCTCAGCATCGAGGCGTCGACGACGTTCACGGTGATGGCGGCGTCGACGATGCCCGAGCTGTTCGCCGGGCGGCGCACCGCCGACCGCGACGGCTGCTACCTCTACGCCCGGCACTTCAACCCGACCGTCTACCACCTCGGCCGCGAGCTCGCGGCGCTGGAGGGGACCGAGAGCGGGTACTGCTGCGCCAGCGGCATGGCGGCGATCTCCGCGGCGATCATGCAGCTGTGCGACCACGGCGACCACGTCGTCGCGTCGCGCGCGATCTACGGCGGCAGCCACGCGCTGTTCACCGACTTCCTGCCGGCCAAGGCCGGCGTGACCACGACCTACGCATCGATCACCGACCTCGCCGCGGTCGAGGCCGCGTTCACGCCGCGCACCCGGGTGCTGTTCACCGAGACGCTGTCCAACCCGACGCTCGAGGTCGCGGACCTCGCCGCGCTCGCGGCGATCGCCCACCGCCACGGCGCCGCGCTCGTCGTCGACAACACGTTCTGCCCGGTGATGATCACGCCGGCGATCCACGGCGCCGACGTCGTCGTCCACAGCCTCACCAAGTTCATCAACGGCGCGTCCGACCTCGTCGCCGGCGCGATCCTCGGCCGCGCCGACTTCATCGGCCGGCTGATGGACCTGCACACCGGCGCGCTGATGCTGCTCGGCCCGACGATGGACCCGCGCGCCGCGTTCGAGGTGTCGATGCGCCTGCCGCACCTCGCGCTGCGCATCGCCGAGCACTCGCGGCGCGCGCTCGTGCTCGCGACCCGGCTCGACGAGATCGGCGCGCGCGTCACCTACCCCGGCCTGCCGCGCCACCCGCAGCACGCCGTGATGAAGCGCCAGCTCAACCCGGGCCAGGGCTTCGGCGGCCTGCTCACGCTCGACCTCGGCGACCGCGACCGCGCCTACCGGTTCATGGATCTGCTCCAGAACCACCACCGGTTCGGGTTCCTCGCGGTCAGCCTCGGCTACGCCGAGACGCTGATGTCCGCGTCCGCGAGCTCGACCTCGAGCGAGCTGTCCGACGACGCGCTCGCCGCCGCCGGGATCGGGCCGGGGCTGGTGCGGATGTCGATCGGCATCACCGGCGACCTCGAGGACCGGTGGGCCCAGCTGCTCGACGCGCTGCGCGCCGTCGGCGCCGTGGCGTGACCCGCGATCAGGCCATCGCGGCCGAGCCGAGCGCGAGGTTGCCCCGGACGAAGCTCGCCATGTGCGGCGCGTAGTCGGCGAACCGCGGCGCGGCGAGCCGCGCGGGCGCGAGCGCCTCGAGGGTCGCGCGGTTGTGGTAGTGCGTCGGGTGGGCCATGTAGTCGACCAGGCTCGACGGGATCTGGAGCAGCCGGTACACGCCCGGCACGTGGTCGATCAGCGCCTTGGCGAGGCGCACCGGCAGCCGCACGCGGATCACCCGGCGCCCGGCGGCCTTCGCCATCGCCTCGAGCGCCTCCTCGCACGTCGGCGGATCGTGGTCGGCGAGCGCGAACGTGCGGCCGACGGTGTCCGGGCGACCGGACAGGTGTGCGATCGCGTCGACGACGAAGTCGCACGGCACGACGTTGAGGCGGAACCGGCTCGGATCGCCGATCACCGGCAGCAGCGCGACCCGCGGCTGGCGCAGCAACCAGCGCAGGATGTAGTACGGCCCGTCGAGCTTCTGGGTCGCCCCGGTGCGGCTGTCGCCGACGACGATCGACGGGCGGTAGATCGTCGCGGGCAGGCCGGTGAGCATCCGCTCGCGCACCAGCACCTCCGCCTCGAACTTGGTCTCCTCGTAGAAGTTGTTGAAGGTCTGGCCCTTGTCGAGGTCCTCCTCCTCGAAGATCCCGGTGTAGCGGCCGCTGACGTAGCAGGTCGAGACGTAGTGCACGCGGTCGAGGCGCCCGCACCGCGTCGCCAGCTCGAGCACGTTGCGCGTGCCGTCGACGTTGACGCGCTCGGCGAGCGCGCGCGGGACCGACAGGTCGTAGATCGCGGCGAGGTGGTAGATCTCGCGCACGTCGCGCGCCAGCCCGGCGGCGTCGTCGAGGCCGAGGTCGTCGTCGCCGATGTCGCCCGGGACGAGGTCGATCCGGCCGGCGACGGCCGGGTACGCGCGCTCGATCGCCGCGGCGGCGTCGCGCGCGACCGCCATGAACTTGCCCTGGACCAGGCACACCGCGCGCGCGGCGGGGTCGCGCGCCAGCACGCGGGGCAAGAGCTCGCGGCCGAGGAAGCCCGGGAAGCCAGTGAACAGGATCGTCGAGGCCATGGGTGCTCCGTGTCTTGTTGACCGCGTGTTCAATAGCACCGTATTGAACATCGGGTCAATATCGATCACGATGCGGCCGTGCGCCGACGCCGCCTCCCCGAGAAGGACCGCCGTGACCAGCTCCTCGCCGCGGCGTTCGAGGTCGCGACCCGGACGCGGCTCGAGGGCCTGACGATCCGTCAGGTCGCCGCCGAGGCCGGGCTGTCTCCCGGCCTGGTGCTGTTCCACTTCGAGAGCCGCGACGCGCTGCTGGTCGCGCTGCTCGACCGCCTGCTCGCCGAGACGATCGTCGGCGAGGCGACGCCGGAGATCCTGGCGCTGCCGACGGCGCGCGCGCGCCTGCTCGCGCTGGTGGCGCGCGAGCTCGAGCTGCTGCCCGGGCGGCGGACGCGGCTCGAGCTGTTCTTCGACTACTGGGTCGCCGGGATCGGCCCGGCGCCGGTGAACCAGTCGATCCGCGGCCGGATCCAGCGCGCGCTCCAGCGCTACCGCGACGCCATGCTGCCGCTCGCCACGGCCGCGATCGCCGAGGAGCCGGGGCGGATGCCCGGCGTCACCGGCGCCGACCTGGCGGGGCTGATCGTCGCGCTGATCGAGGGCTGCGTGATGCAGGCGGTGGTCGACCCGCGCGGGTTCGACGTCAAGCGCGCGCTCGCGACGATCGTCGCGGTGGTCGGCGGCGGCGACGCGGCGCCGCCGGCCGCGCCGACCACACCGATCAGGGCCGCTCGACCGCCGGCGCGCGGTTCTCGGGCAGGTCGAACATCCCGACCAGCACCGCCGCGTCGCCGTCCTTCCCGGTGACCACGCCGCACAGCGTCCCGGTGCTGCGCCGCACCAGCGCCCCGGTGTCGCCGACGGCGATGAACCGCGCGACGTCGCCCTCGGCCGTCGCCATCGAGCCGACGTACACCGCGCGGCCGTCGACGTCGCGGCGCTCGATGTCGCGCAGGACGCCGGTGGCGCACATCCGGCGGCCGCGCTCGCGCGCCGAGTCCTTGAGCACCAGGCCGAACGACGTCTCGGGCGCCGCGCGCGCGACGTCGCTCCACGTCATCCGCGCCGCGGCGTGACGCGCGAGCAGCCAGGCGCCGCGGCTGTCAGCGCCGTCGCCCAGGGTGGGGGCGGCCAGCGCGATCGCGTCGTCGACGCTCGCCGCTGCGACGATCTGCTCGTCGAGCGGCGGCGAGGCGGGCACCGGCGTGGGCGTCGGCGCGGGCACCAGCGGGGGCGCCGGCGCGGCCTCGGCGCGCGCGGACGTCGCCTGCGGCGCGGGGGCCGGGCGCGCGCTCGGCACGGGCGACGACGACGACCCGCGCAGCACGAGCACCGCCACCCCCAGGACGACGAGCGTCGGCGCCGCGACGCCCGCGGCGATCATGACGCGGCGCTGGCGCGCGGCGCGCGGCCGACGCGCCGACAGCCGCACCGTGCCGTGGACCTCCTCCTGGCCGAGGACGAGCGCGACGCCGTCGCGCACCAGGCCCCACTGGTGCGCGTTGGGGAAGTCCGCCGTCTCGCTCAGGCGATCGACGAGCTCGGCGCCGTCCCAGCGCGCGCGCCCGAGGTAGGCGAGCTCTCGGCCGACCAGGCCGTGGACGTGGACGTCGTCGTCGATCACCTCGACCTGCCACCAGAACGCGTCGCCCCGGGGACGGAGCGCGCCACGCACGCGGCTCACCCCGGACACCTCGCCGAGCGACAGCCCGAGGTCGAACGTGACGTACCGGCTCACGCGTCGATCATCGCGCGTCCGGCGCGGGCATGCACGTCGCGCAGTAGCCCTTGCCGGTGCGGACGTGGAACGTCAACGTCGCGCCGGTGCCCACCTCGGCGCCGCAGCCGTCGCACAGCGTGCCCGAGTCGAGGACGATCCGATCGTAGCCTTCGAGCGGCAGCGCCGCGCCGTTGACCTTGCGCGGCACCGGCGCGGCCTTGACGATCTGCTTGCGGAAGATCTCCTCGACCGACATCCACCGCTGGACGAGGTGCTCGGGCAGGCCGTGGCGCCGCAGGCACGCCTCCATGATCGCCTCGCGGTGATCGAACAGCGCGTCGTCGATCACCATCCAGTGGTGCGCGTTGCGCGGGCGATCCCCGAAGTACACCGGCGCGCCGGAGAAGATCTGGCACAGGAAGCTGTACTGCTTCTGCGCGACCCAGTCCTTGGTGCGGCCCTCGAAGAAGTGCGCGAGCCGCGGATCGGCGAACACCGTGGTGTAGAAGTCGTCGAGGATCCGGGTGAGCAGCGCGCCGTCGTCGAGCGCGGCCCACATCTCCGGATCGGGCTTGAGGTCTCCAAGACGGCGTCTCTCGGTTGTCATGCTCGACATCGATCTCCGACGATACCAGCAGCCACGTCGCGGTGACTACCGCGGCTCGACGGCATGGCCGCCGCCACCCGCTCGTACACCTCGACGTCGGCGGCGCGCCGCGGGGCGGCGGCGCAGCGCGGCGAGCGGCACGCGCATGCGCGGGTTATCCCGTAGGCGGGCGCGGCGGGCCGAGCGGTGGCGCGCGCCGCGCGCGGCGCTCGCCGGGCGGATCGCGCCGGTGATGACGGCGGCGGGCGACGACGACGCGTGAGCGGCGCATGGCCGCTATGACAGCGCGCGCGTGAGCGCCTCGACGAGCGCGTCGACGCGGAACGGCTTGGACAGGAACGTCACGTGGCGCAGGTCCGAGGGGATCGCGTCGGTGGAGAACCCCGACATCAGCACCACCGGCACGTCCGGGACGAGCTCGTGGATCCGGTGCGTCGCGTCGACGCCGCCGAGCCCCGGCATCGTCACGTCCATCAGCACCGCGGCGTAGCGCGTCGGCGTCGCCGCGAACCGGTCGATCGCGGCGCGGCCGTCGTCGACGGCCTCGACCTCGAACCCGAGGTGCTCGAGCGTCTGCTGGACGATCCGGCGCACGCTCGCCTCGTCGTCGGCGAGCAGGATCCGACCGCGCGGCCCGGCGGCGGGCGCGTCGGCGGGCGCGTCGGCGATCGCGGGTACGCTGGCCGAGATCGGCAGGTGCACGGTGAACGTCGTGCCCCGCCCCGGCGCGCTGTCGACGTGGATCGCCCCGCCGCAGCTACGGACGATCCCGTGGACCGCCGCGAGCCCGAGCCCGCTGCCCGCGCGCTTGGTCGTGAAGAACGGCTCGAACACGCGCGCGCACGTCGCCGCGTCCATGCCGCGGCCGTCGTCCCGGACGGCGAGCGCGACGTACGCGCCGGCGGCGAGCGCCTGGCCGGACGCGCCGACGACGGCGTCGGGGCCGAGCTCGATCCGCCGCGTCGTCACGGCGACGGTACCGCCGCGGTCGCCGAGCGCCTGGACCGCGTTGGTGACGAGGTTGAGGACCACCTGCGTCAGCGCGCCCGGCGCGGTGACGACCGAGATCGGCGACGGATCGAGGTCGAGCGAGATCGCGACGCCGGCGGGCGCGGACGCGCGGCACAGCCCGGCGATCTCCGTCACCGTCCGGTGGAGCGACACCGGCCGCGGCGACTCGACCGACTTGCCGGCGTAGGCAAGCAGCTGGCGGGTGAGGTCGGCGGCGTGCTCGGCCGCCTCGCGGATCCCCAGCAGCAGGCCGTGCAGCGGGTCGCCGGGCGTCGCCTTGCGCAGCCCCAGCTCGGTCTGGCCGAGCACGCCGACGAGCAGGTTGTTGAAGTCGTGCGCGATGCCGCCGGCGAGCAGCCCGAGGCTCTCCAGCCGCTCCGCCTCGCGCACGCGCGCCTCGAGCGCGTGCTGGTCGGTGACGTCCGTGACCATCGCGAGCGCGCCGGCGTAGCCGCCGGAGGGGTCCGTGATCGGACTGGTCGCCATCCAGGTCTGGACCGCGTGGCCATCGCGGTGGCGCAGCTCGAAGTCGTGGCGCTCGCGGATGCCGGCGCGCCGGCGCTCGATGTTGTCGAGCGTGCGCCGCCGGCCGGCCTCGTCCATGAAGTCGAACACCGGCCGGCCCACCATCTCCCCGGGCGCGTACCCCAGCATGCTCGACATCTGCGGGTTGGCGTACGTCGTGATCCCGGCGGCGTCGATCGTCCACACGCCCTCGGCGCAGGTCGAGACGATCATCCGGTAGCGCTCCTCGGACGCGCGCAGCTCGCGCTCGGCGTCGAGCCGCTCGAGCTCGGCGGCGGCGCGCGCGGCGAACATCCCGAGGATCGACTCGAGCTCGGGGAGCGACTCGCGCGGGCGATCGTCGAGCGCCACCAGCAGGCCGCGCGTCGTGCCGTGCGCGCCGTGCACCGGCACGCCGAAGTAGGCGTGGATGTCCATCTCGACCAGCAGGTGGTCGTCGGGGAACAAGGCCTGGACGCCGCGCGGGAACTCGCAGCACGCGGACGCCACGACCTCGGCGCACGGGGTCCCGGCCAGGGCGTACGAGAACGGCTCGCCGTACGCGCCCTCCGCCGTCGCGTCGTCGTCCGGCGCGCTGTGCTCGCGCGTCCAGATCGCGCGGACCTCGACGCGGCCATCGGCCGTCAGCTCCCCGAGGAACGCGTGCCGCACGTCGAGCGCCTCGGCCATGCTGCGGACGAGCGCCCGGAAGAAGGCCTCGCCCGTGCAGGCGGAGGTGGAGCGCAGCAGGTGGTGGATGGCGCGAGCGGCGACGGACATGCCGGGAGCCGGCGAGTGTAGCGGAACGCTCGGCGGCGGGGGCGTCCCCCGGGGAGCTCTCGCCCGGGAGCGACGCGGCGCGGGCGCGGCTCACCCGCGGGTGAGCACGACGACGCGGGTATCGACGTTGAGCACGTGGCCGCGGGCGTGACGCGCCAGCGCCTCGTCCCAGTGGACGTGGCCGCAGATCGTCAGCGGCACCGCGTGCTCCTCGACGACGCGGCGGATCAGCGGGTGACCGGGCTGGGCGTCGTCGCCGCGCGGCCCCTCGTGCAGCACGAGCACGTCGACGCCGGACACGGCGACGAGCTCGATCCGATCGAGCTGGTCGTCCTCGGCGCGGCGGCCGAGCTTCGCCGGGTTGCCGGCGATCAGGCCGACGCCGCCGAGCCGCAGCCCGTCGCGCGTGACGGCCGCGGTGTCGAGCACCGCGACGCGATCGTCGGTGACGACGCGCGCCACGTCGTCGTGGTTGCCGGCGACGCCGACGACCCACGCGAACGGCCCGGCGAACGCCGCCCACACGTCCTCGACGCCGCCGTGGCCGCCGCGCTTGTTGGCCTCGGGCACGCTGTAGAGGTCCCCGGCGAGCACGACGCCGCTGCGCGCCGCCGGCGGCAGGACGTCGTCGAACGCGAGCTCCTCGAGCAGCTCGGCGACCGCCACGCCGAGCAGCGTCGCCTCGCGCGTCCGCGGGTCGGGCACGATGCCCTGCAGGTCGCTGGTCGCGATCAGCGCGTCGAGCCCGTCGGGCAGGCCGCGCGCGACGCCCCGCTGGACCGGCAGCAGGCGCACCTCGGTCCCGCCGCCGCGCGCGGCGTTGAGGTAGCGGAGCGTGGCGACGGGCTCCGCGGCGATGTCGACGATCTCGATCAAGGCCGGCAGGCTAGCAGCCGCACGGCCCGGGCGCCCGACGGACGGGGGCCGGCTACGCGCCCGCGACGGCGATCGACTCGGTCATCTGGGCGAGCGCGTAGCGCTGGCCGAGCGTGCCGACCCCGCGGGCGTAGCGCGCGGGGAGCAGGCGCGCCGCCTCGGCGGCGATCGTCGCGTCGCGGTGGAGGTCGAACCCGCGCGAGGCGAGCCAGCCGGGCAGCGCGCCCGGATCCCAGCCGAACCGCCACGGCTCGCCGGCGCCGCGCAGCAAGACGCGCGTCGCGCGCACCGGCAGGCTCGGCCGCTCGATCGCGTCGCGCGTGACGTAGGTGATCGCGAGCTGGCTGCGCGGCGAGCTCCACCCGCGGACCGCGCGGACCGAGGCGTCGATCGCGTCCTCGGTGAGGTACATCGTGACGCCCTCCCAGATCGTGAGCGTCGGCGCGGCGGCGTCGTGGCCGGCGGCGGCGAGCGCGCCGGCGAGCTCGTGCATCGGGCGGGCCTCGAAGTCCCAGGTGACGAACCGGACCGCCGCGGCGCGATCGTCGAGGCGCCGGCGGGCGAGGACGCGGCGCTTGTGGCCCTGTGTCGCCGGGTGGTCGACCTCGAACACGCGCGCGCCGACGAGCTCGCCGGCGAACCGCAGCGCGCGCGCGTCGTATCCGGCGCCGAGCAGGACGACCTGGCGGCCGCCGCCGGCGACGAAGTCGAGCAGCACGTCGTCGAGGACGCGGGTGCGGACCTGCATGTACAGCACCCACGACCGCAGCGGCGTCGGCAGGCGCACCGCGGCGGCGGGCGGGGCGACGCCGGGCATGCCGCTGCCGGTCGCGAACGGCAGGCCGTACGGATCGTCGATCAGGCGCGCCTCGTCGGGCAGCGCCGCGCCGTAGCTGCGGCACGCGGCCACCCACGCGGCGGTGCGGCTCGGGGTCGTCTCGCGCATCGTGGAGGCAGCGTAGCGCGCGCCGGGTCAGGCGCGGGTGAGGATCCACCACGCCGCGGCGCCGGCGTGCGCGGCGGCGGCCAGCCACACGACGAGCGCGAACCCGCGCTTGGCGGTCTTGTGACGCCGGCGGTGCAGGTACATCGCCGCCAGCGCCCCGCCCGCGCCGCCCGCCGCCGCCAGCGCCAGCAGCGTGCGCTCGCGGATCCGCCGCGCGCCGCGCGCCGCGCGCGCCTTGTCGACGCGGAACGCCGCCCAGGTGAGCAGGTTCACCGCGGCGAGGGCGGCGAGCAGGGGGAGCACGCGGCGACCGTGGCGTGGGGCGCATCCGGCGTCAACAGGTCGCAGCCACGACCGAGGTGCCATGCCAGGCCGGTGCTACGGTCCGCGCGATGTCCGCGCTGATCGCCGTCCACCACGCGCTCGACGAGCAGGTCGGGGTGTTCCGCGAGCTCGTGCTGGTCGGCGACGGCGCGCGCGCCGCGGCGGTGCTGGCGGCGCACCGGGCGCTGACCGAGCGGCACGCGAGCGACGAGGAGGCGCACCTGGTGCCGCTGCTCGCGGGCGGGTCGAGGTGGCCGGCGGAGCTGTACACCGGGCAGCACGCCAAGCTGCTCGCCGGGCTCGATCGCGTGCTCGACGCCGTCGCGGGCCTTGCGGCGCCACGCGCCGGCTGGCGGCGCCACGCGCTCGGCGTGCTCGACGCGCTGGCGCCGGCGCTGCACCTCGCGGATCACCACCACCGCGCCGAGGAGCAGGATCTGCTCGTGATCGCCGAGGCGCGCGATCCTGCGCTCGTGGCCGCGCTCGCGCGCGACTGGCTCGCTGCCGCGGCCGCGCACGACGCGCTGCTCGCGGACGCGCGCGCCGCGCTGCGCGCCTCGGAGGCGTGAGGCCGCCTCCGTCTCCGTCTCCGTCTCCGTCTCCGTCTCCGTCTCCGTCTCCGTCTCCGCCTCCGCCTCCGCCTCCGCCTCCGTCTCCGTCTCCGTCTCCGTCTCCGTCTCCGTCTCCGTCTGCGCTATCGTTGCCGTCTCCGTCTCCGTCTGAAAGTCCCCGCTCGTCCTGAGCAGGGCCGAGCGCCAGCGAGGCCCGTGTCGAAGGACGCTGACAGTCCTGGCTCGCAACCAGCACGCGCACGCCACGCCGTTACCGCACCATCGGCGACAGCAGCCGCTACACGCGGTCGCCGCACGCCAGCGCCCCGCGCACGCGGCGGCCGCGAGGTCGCCGACGGAAACCGCGAAGTCCAGCGCGCCGCGGACCTCGTCGGTGGGTGCGCCGCGGCGAGCCAGGACTGTCACCATCCTTCGACACGGGCCTCGCTGGCGCTCGGCCCTGCTCAGGATGAGCGGAACCTCCTGCTGCTGCTCCTCATCCTCATCATCATCATCATCCTTTTCCGCTTCCATCTCCGTCTCCGCCTCCGCCTCCGCCTCCGCCTCCGCCTCCGTCTCCGTCTCCGTCTCCGCCTCCGCCTCCGTCTCCGTCTCCGTCTCCGCCTCCGTCTCCGTCTCGGTCTCCGTCTCCGCCTCCGCCTCCGCCTCCGCGTCCGCGTCCGCGTCCACGTCCACGTCCGCGTCCACGTCCGCCTCCGCCTCCGTCTCCGCCTCCGTCTCCGCCTCCGCCTCCGTCTCCGTCTCCGTCTCCGTCTCCGTCTGCGCTATCGTTGCCGCCATGGCCCGCGCCCCGCTCCACGTCGCCGTCGCCGTCGCCGCCGCCCTCGCCGCCGCGGCGCTCGCGCCCACCGTCGCACACGCCCAGAAGGAGCCGACGGGCCCGCACCCGCGGATCCTGCTCGACGACGATCTGCGCGCCGCGTGGAAGAAGGCCGCCAAGCAGAAGGGCTCGGCGGTCGCCGCCGCGATCACGGCGTGCGACGAGCTCACCGCCAACCCGAACCAGTACAAGCGCGACCTCTACATGGGTCTGGACTGGGCGCGCTACCTCCAGCAGTGCCTCGTCGCCTGGGTCGCGACCGGCAAGGACGGCCACGCCAAGACCGTCCTCCGCTACTTCACCGCGATGATCGACGATCTCGACAACGTCGGCGACGGCAAGGGCGGCGACAAGGCGGCGTGGCGCGACTCCGGGTTCGCGATGCGCGCGATGGGCCCGTACACCGCGCTCGCCTACGACTGGCTCCACGACCACCCGCAGATGACCGACGAGCTCAAGGCGCGCGCGCGCCAGCGGTTCGCGTCGTGGACCGACTGGTACAAGGACAACGGCTACCGCGCGCGCAACCCCGGCAACAACTACCAGGCCGGCTACCTGATCGGCGCGACGTTCATCGCGCTCGCGCAGGCCGGCGACGCCGGGCGCGCCGGGACGCGGCTGTGGGGCCACGTCGTCGACGATCTGTGGAACGGCGACATGGCCACGGCGCTCGCGCCCGGCGGCGTGCTCGACGGCGGCGACTGGGGCGAGGGCTGGCAGTACGGCCCGCTGTCCGTCGCCGAGTACGCGATCACCGCGCGCGCGCTGGCGCCGCACGGCGTCGCCGTCGAGGGCATGGACCGCTGGCTCGAGGCGCTCGCGATCCGCAACATCCACGGCCTGTCGCCCGGCGACGAGTTCTTCGTCGGCGGCGACACCCAGATCGACTCGGCCAACCTCGCCCCGCCGTACCTGTCGTTCGCCGCGCCGCTGATCGGCGAAGCCGGCCCGGACGTGTGGGCGTGGGCCAAGGACGAGCTGATCGAGCTCGGGCTGCGGCCCAAGGACTGGCCGCTGTACGAGGCGCTCGCCGAGGCGCGCGCGGTCGAGCGCAAGCCGGTGCCGCGCGACACCTGGCCGACGACGTTCCTGGCGCGCGGCATCGGCACGTTCTACGCGCGCAGCGAGTGGGGCCCCGACGGCGTGTGGATGGTCATGCAGTGCACCAAGACCGTCGACGTCGACCACATGCCGGCCAACGCCGGCAACTTCGTCGTGTCGCGCGGCCGCGACGACGCGATCGTCGACCCGTCGCCGTACGGCTCGCTGTCGAGCCTGTCGAGCAACGCGCCGACCGTCGAGTCCGCGCACCTGCCCGACGACTACAAGCCGGGGCAGGCGTACTGGAGCGAGAAGACGCGCTACGTGTGGGCGCGCCAGACCGAGTCCGGGATCATCGCGGCGCGCTGCGACTACGCCGACCAGTACAAGTTCCAGCATCGCCCGAGCGACGTCCCCGAGGCGGTGCGCGACGTCGTGCTCGTGCCCTACGGCGGCGGCGACGACGCGGCGGTCGTCGTGGTCGACCGCGCGCGCTCGGGCGAGAAGGGCCGCGAGCTGTTCCTGCGGTTCAACGTCGACGGCAAGCTGGCGCTCAGCGGCGACGTCGCGACCGGCAAGGTCGGCGGCACGCAGGTCACCGTGCGGCGCGTGACGTCGACCAGCGGCAAGCCCGAGGCGCGGTCCAAGAAGAAGGGCGACTGCTTCGGCGCGTCGACGACGCGCGGCAACTGCGACATCCCGCGGTTCGACGTCGACGAGTACCGCCTGATCGTCGACGGCCCGGAGATGTCGGCGCTGCACGTGATCGACCTCGCGGCGCCGGCCAAGGCCGCGCCGACGGTCACGCCGATCGCCGGCGTCGACGGCGTCGTGCTCGAGCGCGACGGTCGGCGCGCGGTCGTGGTCGCGGCGAAGCCCGGCGCCAAGGAGATCGGCTACGAGGCGCCGCGCGGCGCCGGCACGTACCACGTCGTCGTCGGCGCGCCCGAGTCGGGCGGCAAGGCCGGCGTGACCGCGACGCAGAGCGGCGGCGCGTGCAAGGTGACGGTCAAGGCCAGCGGCGGCGTCGCGGTCGACGCGCGCCCCGTGGTCGTCGTGCTCGACGACGCGTGCGCGGTGACCGAGGACCCGACGCAGAAGAAGCCGCTGCCGGGCACCGGCCGCGTCGGCGGCGGCCCGGGCACCGACGTCGACGCCGGCGCGGTCGGCGGCGGCGCGGCAGACGGCGGCGGCGCGGTCGGCG
>WYBA01000423.1 GCA_011526095.1 Myxococcales bacterium
ACTGCCCCGGCGGCTGCGGCGTCAGCTTCACCGGCACCACCTTCGCCGCGTCGTCCTGCGACGTCACCGCCACCATCGCCTGGCTGAACGTCACCTGCAGCTGCGGCGCCAGCGGCACCTCGCCCTCGGGCGCCCACCGCAGCACCGTCAGCTCCTTGCCCTGATCGTTCGTCGTCGGCGGCGCCGCCGTCCCACCTTGGCTCGGCGGCGGCGGGAAGCTGCCCTTGATCGTCTTGCCCGTCCGCGGCGGCGGCTGCGACTTCTTGCGCAGCGCGAAGTCCTTCTGATCGTCGGGCTGCGCCGCGATCGCCGGCAGCCGCCCCAGCAGCGCCTGCGCGTCCGCGTCGGACAGGTCGCTCGCCGGCGCGAGCTGACTCCGGTCCACCGCCGGCGCGTTCGTCTTGCCGTTCGACAGCCGCAGCTCCAGCCCCGGCGGCGCGTCCCCGGTCTGCACCAGCGCCTGCCCGCCGCCGCCCCCGCCCCCGACGGGCCCCCCGGTCTTCTTCGTGCCGCTACCACACGAGCCCGTGACCACGGCCACGGACAGGACGAACGCGATGCCTCGGAAGGCTCTGGAATGTCTCACGACGAAGGCTCCAGCGAGAGGGCCGGACGCAGTCCGGCCACGGTGATCACCCCGATGTGTACGCACGGTACACCCGTTCGTGCTGGCGACGCCGGACCGGTGAGGCGACGCACGGTCGCGGAATGGAACGCGATCCGTCTCGCCAAATATGAAAACGAAAATCAAAAATGATCGAGTTCTGCTTGATCCGAGTTTGAAAATAGATTTCAAGTAACGCATGCACACGCGCTCCTGTGATCGCCGGTTGCTCGCCAGCGGCGAGTTCGCGCTCGTCGAGATGTGTGACTGCGGCGCGGTCCACCTGACCGTCGGGGCGATCACGCTCCGGCTCAACCCCGAGACGCTCCCCGCGCTCGCCGAGGTAGTCGGCGCCGCGGCGTCGGAGCTCGCGCTCCACGAGCTGCTCCACGCCCACCGCCCGGCCCGCGCCGAGGCGCGGTCGTGATCCCGCCGGCGCCCCATGATCCGCGCGAGCGCGAGGTCGTGACGACGCTCGGCGCCTGGGAGGTGCGCCAGTTCCCGGCGTCCGACGCCAAGCTGACGTACTTCACCCCGCGCGGGTTCCTCCACCTCCAGCTGTGGCACGCGGCGACCGAGACCTCGATCCTCACGCCGTCGCGCCTCACGCGCGGCGTCTACGAGATCGCGGACGGCGAAGGCGTGCGGATCGGCGCCCGGCGCTGGCACGACGTCGCGGGGGTCGTCGCCGCGCCGGTGCCGGGCGCCGCGGAGCTCGCCGCGCTCGAGCGCTGGCTCGTGACCCGCCACGAGCCGGCCGAGATCCGCCTGCTGCGCGCGTGGTGGGCGGCCGGCCGCCCCGAGCGCGAGAGGACGCGCGCCTGATGTTCGCCCGCCGCCCCACGATCGGGATGGATCCGACCGCTCGCTTCCCACGGCGGTCCGGGGCGGCGGGCACCTATCTCGTGCTCCTTCCGTGCGCGGTCGCCGCCATCCTCATGGCACGCAACCGCGTCGCCGACGCCAGTGAGCCGGTGGTCGGCGACGAGGCGGTGGCCGCGCACGGAGAGGAGCGCCTTGTCGAGGTCGACGCCGTCGCCGATCCGGGGAGCCCGGCGGACGTCGAGGCCGGCGTCGCCGCGGACGAGGCGGCGGGCGCGGCGCCCGACGCGAGCCTCGACGGCGGCGAGGTGATCGTCGTGACCGGGACGCGCTCGGCGACGTCGCTCGGCGCCTCGCCGGTCGTCACCGAGGTGATCGACCGCGAGCGGCTCGCCGCGAGCGGCGCCGAGACCGTCGCGGACGCGCTCGCGCTGCGACCCGGGCTGTGGCTCGAGCGCGGGATCGGCGGAACCGGCGTCACGATCCAGGGCCTCGGCCCCGCGTACGTGCTGATCCTCGTCGATGGTCAGCGCCAGATCGGCCGCGTCGGCGGCGCGATCGACCTCGATCGCCTCGGCGTCGAGGGCGTCGAGCAGATCGAGATCGTGCGCGGCCCGGGCTCGGTGCTGTACGGGTCCGACGCGCTCGGCGGCGTGGTCAACGTGATCACGCGCGCGCCGCGCGAGCCGGGCGTGGGCGGCGAGGTCGGGGCGCGGATCGACGGATGGCTGGCGACCGACCTGCACGGGCGCGTCGACGGCGGGCGCGGCGCGTGGCGCGGCGCCGCGGCCGCGCAGTGGCGCCGCGGCGCCGCCCACGACCGCACGCCGGCCGATCCGGCGACGACGATCAGCGCCTACGACGACGCCCGCGGCGCGGCGCAGGCGGCGTGGCGCGACGGCGACGTCTGGCGCGTCGACCTCGGCGCCGACTACCTGCGCCGCGACCTCGCCGGCGTCGACGCGACCGCGACCGGCGCGGTGCTCGATCGCCGCAACCTGATCGAGATCGCGCAGGCGCACGCCGCGGTGCACCGCGCGTCGGCACGGACGCGCGCGCGCCTCACCGCGGGCGCGGGGCTGTACCGCGACCAGTTCGTGCTCGAACAGCGCGGGGGGATGTCGCTCGACCGCGACGAGGAGACCGTCGAGACGCTGGTCGAGGGCGCGGCGCAGCTCGAGCACGCGCGCGGCCGCCACCGCGTGATCCTCGGGGCCGAGGGCCTGCGCGAGGCGCTCGACGCCGACCGGCTGTCCGTGCCCGGCGCGCGGTGGCGCGCGGCGGCGTTCGTCCAGGACGAGTGGCGCGCCGGCGACGCGTACGACTGGCTGATCGTGCCGGCGGCCCGCCTCGACCACGACAGCCAGTTCGGCACGCACGCGACGCCGCGGCTCGCCGTCCGGTGGGACGTCACGCCGCGCGTCGTCACCCGCGCCAGCGTCGGGTTCGGCTTTCGCGCGCCGAGCTTCAAGGACCTGCTGCTGCGGTTCGAGAACCCCGGCGCCGGCTACGTCGTCGAGGGCAACCCGATGCTCCGGCCGGAGACGTCGGTCAGCGGACAGCTCGGCGGCGAGTGGTGGGCGCACGACGCGGTGTGGCTCGCCGCGGGCGTGTTCGACCACGAGCTCACGGACCTGATCGCCGCCGTCACCGTCGACGCCGGCGGCGCCGGCGGACCGCAGCGGTTCAGCTACGACAACATCGGCCGGGCGCGGTCCTCGGGCGCCGAGCTCGCGGCCGCGATCACGCGCGGACGCGCGGCGCTCGAGCTGGGCTGGGCGTGGACCCGCGCGGTCGATCGCGAGGCCGGCCGCCGGCTCGAGGGCGTGCCCGCGCACCGCGCGTCGGTCGCGGTGCGCTGGCGCGACCCGGCCGAGGGCCTCGACGCGCTGGTCGAGGCCACCGTCACCGGCGCGCGGCCCTACTACCTGACGGACGACCCGCAGGCCGCGACGCTGACCGCGCGGCGGAGCGAGGTCCGCGCCCGCGTCGCGCGTCGCTTCGCCGGCGGCCTCACCGCGTTCCTCGGCGTCGACAACCTGCTCGACGCCGGTGACGACCACCTCGACGTCATCGCCCCTCGCACCCTCTACGCCGGCGCCGAGGCGCGCCGCTGATCGGAAGGCCCCATGAAGCCGCTGTCTCTCGTCCCCCTCGTCCCCCTCGCCGCGCTGGGCGCGTCGGGCGGCTGCGCCGAGGACATCGCCCCGGCCGGCGACGACGACGTCGTCGCCGACGCGGGGGACACCCCGACCGGGAAGGCCCGCACCACGCGCGAGCCCGACGGGACGTACACCTCGATCGTCGACGCCCAGGACGCCGAGGCGTGGACCGTCGTCGACCTCGAGACCGGCGCCGAGGCGACCGCCGGCGCCCCATGGGACCTCCAGGTCCAGCGGTTCCACCTCGCGCTCAACGGCGGGGTCAGCGGGGACGCCGGCGTCGAGGTCGTGGCGCTGCCCGATCTCCGGCTCGCGGACGTCGCGGGCGTGCCGACGACCGGGTGGATCACCGACGAGCCGGACGGCGACGACGACAACGCCGATCCGGACTACGCGTTCGAGCAGGGCGAACGCTGGTACGCGTACGACGTGACGTCGCACGTGCTCACGCCCCGCCCGATCACCTGGGTGATCCGCACCGCGGAGGGCAACCACGTCGCGCTCGAGATCGCCGCGTACTACGACGACGCGGGCACGTCCGGCGTGTTCACCTGGCGGTGGGCGCCGCTGGCCGAGGGAGGTGCGCGATGAGCCGCGCCGACGCGGGCCTCGACGCCGCGGCGGTCGACCTCGCGGCGCGGTGGCGCGCGCTGCGCGCCGCCGGGGCGCACGTGCGGACGCGCGACGCGGCGGCGACGCTGGGCGTGAGCGAGTGCGAGCTGCTCGCGACCGGGATCGGCGACACCGTGACGCGCCTCGACGGCGACATGGCGAGCCTGCTCCACGCCCTGCCGGCGGTCGGGCGCTGCATGGCGCTGACCCGCAACGACGGCGCGGTGAGCGAGGTGCGCGGCGTCTACGGCGGCGTCGAGCTCGGCCCGCACGCCGGGCAGGTGATCGGCGACGGCGTCGACCTGCGCGTGTTCCTCGGCCACTGGCGCCACGCGTTCGCCGTCGACGAGCCGCACCCGCTGCGCGACGGCGAGCGGCGGCGGTCGATCCACGCGTTCGACGCCACCGGGACGGCGGTCCACAAGGTCTACCTCGAGCCCGAGGGCGACGCCGCGACGTGGGACGCGATCGTCGCCACGCGCGCCGCGGCGGCCGTCGTCGCGCCGCCGCGGATCGAGCCGGCGCCGCCGCGCGTCGTCGAGCGGCCCGACGCGGACGTCGACGCGACCGCGCTGGTCGCGGCGTGGGACGCGATGACCGACACCCACGAGTTCTTCCCGCTGCTGCGCGCGCACCGCGTGGCGAGGACGCAGGCGCTGCGCCTCGCGGGCGAGGCGCGCGCGCGGCAGGTCGCGGGCGACGCCCTGGCCGCGGTCGTCGCCGACGCCGCGGAGACCGGGACGGAGATCATGATCTTCGTCGGCAACCGCGGCTGCATCCAGGTGTTCTCCGGGGCCGTGGCCCGGATCGTGCGGAGAGGCCCGTGGTTCAACGTGCTCGACCCGGGGTTCAACCTCCACCTCCGCGAGGACCACGTCGCGTCGAGCTGGGTGGTCAAGAAGCCGACGAGCGCGGGCGTGGTGACGTCGCTGGAGCTGTTCGACGCGGCCGGCGAGACGGTCGCGCTGGTGTTCCGCAAGCGCCGCGACCGTGACCGCGCGGAGGACCCGGCGTGGAGCGCGCTGCTCGACCGGCTGCCGGAGTGGCGCTGATGGCGGCCGAGGTCGAGGAGCGGTGGCTGCGGCGGTGGGCCGTCGTCGCCGTGCTCGCGCTCGCCGTGCTGGCGTGCGAGCGGACGGCGCGGCCCGGCGGCGCGGGCGCGGGCGAGGACGCGCGGATCGTCAGCCTCGGCGGCGCCGTGACCGAGGCCGTGTTCGCGCTCGGCGCGGGCGACCGGGTCGTGGCGGTCGACGCGACCAGCGTCCACCCGGCCGAGGCCGACGCGCGGCCGGACGTCGGCTACCTGCGCGCGATCTCGGCCGAGGGCGTGCTCGCGCACTCGCCGGACGTCGTCGTCGCGCTCGCGGAGGCCGGGCCGCCGGCGGCGCTGGAGCAGCTCCGCGCCGCCGGGGTCCGCGTCGTCGTCGTGCCCGCCGGCCACGATCCGGCCGCCGCCGCGGCGCGGATCGTCGCGGTCGGGGACGCGATCGGCGCGCCCGACGAGGGGCGCGCGCTCGCCGCGCGCGTCACCGCCGACACCGAGGCGGCCGTCGCGGCCGCGCGGTCGGCGGCGTCGCGGCGCGCGTCGCGATGCTGTACAGCCGCGGCGCCGGCGCGCAGCTGGTGTCGGGGGCCGGGACCGCGGCGGACGCGATGCTCGGGCTCGCCGGCGCGATCAACGCCGTGACCGGGTTCGACGGCTACCGCCCGCTGTCGCCCGAGGCGATGATCGCCGCGGCGCCCGAGGTCATCCTCGTGCCGGCGCGCAGCCTGCCCGGGCTCGGCGGGGTCGACGGCGTCGTCGCGCTGCCCGGGATCGGCGACACGCCGGCGGGGCGCGCGCGTCGGATCGTCGCGATCGACGACGCGCTGCTGCTCGGGTTCGGGCCGCGGCTGGCCGAGGGCGTGGCCGGCCTGCACGCGGCGCTGGCGCGCGCGGTCGCGCCGGCCGCGGCGGTCGCGCCGTCGGCCGCGGAGGTCGGCGCGCCGTGATCGACGCCGTCGCCGCCGCCGCGCCGGTCGGGGACGTCCGGCGTCCGGACGGCGGGCGCGCGCTCGCCGTCCTCGGCGTCGCGCTCGCCGCCGCCGTGGTGGTGGCGGCCGGCGCCGGGGCCGTGTCGATCGCGCCCGGCGACGTGCTCGCCGTGCTCGCGCGCCGCGCCGGGCTCGACCTCGGCGAGGTGTCGGCGCGCGACGAGGCGATCGTGTGGTCGATCCGGCTGCCGCGCGTCGTCCTCGCCGCCGTCGTCGGCGCGTCGCTCGGGATCGCCGGCGCCGCGCTGCAGGGCGTCGTGCGCAACCCGCTGGCCGATCCCGGGCTCGTCGGCGTGTCCAGCGGCGCCGCGCTCGGCGCGGTCGTGTTCCTCGTGCTGGGCGACCCGCTCGTGGCGGCCGCGCCGGCGCTCGCGACCTGGCTGCTCCCCGCGGCCGCGTTCGCCGGCGGCGTGGTGACCACGTCGATCGCGGTGGCGCTGGCGCGGGTCGACGGCCGGACCTCGGCGATCAACCTGATCCTCGGCGGCGTCGCGGTCACCGCGATCGCCGCGGCGCTGATGGGGCTGTGCATCTTCGTCGCGAACGACGCCCAGCTCCGGTCGATCACGTTCTGGAGCCTGGGCTCGCTCGGCGCGGCGACCTGGTCGCTGGTCGGCGTGGTCGCCGCGTTCGCGGCGATCGCGCTCGTCGGGTTGCCCGCGCTGGCGCCGGCGCTCGACCGGCTGCTGCTGGGCGAGGTCGAGGCGCGGCACCTCGGCGTCGACGTCGAGCGGGTGTCGCGGCGCGTGATCGTCGCCGGCGCGCTCGCGGTCGGGGCCGGCGTCGCCGCGTGCGGCGTCATCGGCTTCGTGGGCCTGCTCGTCCCGCACCTGATGCGCGGCTGGCTCGGGCCGGCGCACGCGACGCTGTTGCCGGCGTCGGCGCTCGGCGGCGCGCTGCTGCTCGTCCTCGCCGATCTCGGGGCGCGCACCGCGGCGGCGCCGGCCGAGCTGCCGGTGGGGATCCTCACCGCGCTCGCGGGCGCGCCGGTGCTGCTCGTGCTCGTGCGCCGCGGCGCGGCGCGGGAGGTCGCGCCGTGACGCGGCTGGTCGCGCGCGCCGTGACCGTGCGCGCCGGCGAGCGGGCGCTGGTCGACGGCGCCAGCCTGGCGGTCGCCGCCGGTGAGGTCGTCGCGCTGGTCGGGCCCAACGGCGCCGGCAAGTCGACGCTGCTCGCCGCGCTCGCCGGCGATCGGCCGCTCGACGGCGGCGAGGTGACGTTCGACGGGCGCCCGGTGACGGCGATGCCGCTGCGCGAGCTGGCGCGCCGTCGCGCGGTGCTGCCGCAGCGCCCGGCGCTCGCCGCGTCGTACTCGGCCCTGGAGGTGGTGATGCTCGGCCTCGTCGATCCGGTGCGGGTCGGCGGCGGCGACGACGCGCGGCGGATCGCCGCGCGCCACCACCTCGACGCGGTCGGCGTCGGCCACCTCGCCGGGCGCGCCTACCCGACGCTGTCCGGCGGCGAGCAGCAGCGCGTCCAGCTCGCGCGCGTGCTCGCCCAGCTCGGCGAGCTCGGCGGGCGCGTGCTGCTGCTGGACGAGCCGACCGCCGCGCTCGACCCGCGCCACCAGCACGCGGTGCTCGCGCGCGCCCGGCGCGCCGCCGAGGACGGCCACGCCGTCGTCGTCGTGCTGCACGATCTGTCCCTGGCCGCGCGCTGGGCCGATCGGATCGCGCTGCTCCACCGGGGCAGGCTGGTCCGGGTCGGGTCGCCCGAGGAGGTCCTCGAGCGGTCGCTGCTGCGCGCGGTGTTCGAGGTCGACCTCGACCTGATCCCTCACCCTGGCGGCCGCGGCCTGTGCGTCGTGTCCGCCCCCCTGGAGTCCTGACATGCGTTCGTTCCTCCCCTGGTCCTGCCTGCTGCTCTCGCTCATCGTCGCCGCGTGCGGCGACGAAGGCTCGTCGGCCGACGACGATCACGATCACGACGCGGAGCCCGACGCCGCGCCCGATCCCGACCCCGACGCCGCGCCGCCCGACGCCGGCGCCGACGACGGCTGCGACGAGGCGGCCCAGCTCCCGACCCAGTGGCGGCCGATCGACCTCGTCTCGACCGGCGCGGTCGTCGCGACGACCGCCGACGGCGTCACGACCGCCACGATCGACGCGACCGCGGGGGGCACCGCGAACGCGGCGGACAACCCGTACATCTACGTCGACCTGTCGGCCGGCGCCAAGGTCGAGCTCGGCGACGTCGACGCGCTCGACGACGCGCGCTGGCACGTCGCGTTCAAGCGCGCGAGCCTGCGGGTCAACGGCGGCGACTCCGGCACCGGCGGCGTCACCGCCGCGGTCGTCGCGGCCGGGTCGCTCGCGGAGGTCACCGCGGCGCCCGGCGCGGGGTACGGCGACGACCAGTTCGTCGACGAGGCGTGCGCGTTCGTCGGGCTGCCCGGGGGCGAGCCGGCCACCGTGCTCGGCGAGTGGTACGACTACGACCCGGCGACCCACTCGCTGTCGCCACAGGCGGAGGTCTACGTGATCCGGGTGCCGGGCGAGGGCGACTTCAAGCTGCGCGTCGTCACCTACTACGGTGACGACGCGAACCCGATGCGCGGCGCGATCTACCGCGTCGAGTGGGCGGCGCTCTAGGCCGTGGCGCGCCCGGGCTACGATCCGTCGGCCACGCCGCGCGCGTTCGCGGCGCCCGGCGGCGCCGTCGTCGTGCACTACGTCGAGAGCTCGGCCGACGCGGTGCGGGCCGGCGACGCCGACGCCGACGGCACGCCCGACTTCGTCGAGGACGTCGCTGCCCTGGCCGACGTCGCGCTGGCGCGGTTCGCCGCGCTCGGCTTCCGCGCCCCGCTGCCCGACAGCGACCTCGCGGACGATGGCGGCGGCGCGCGGCTCGACATCTACCTGCGGGACCTCGAGGACAGCGACGGCAGCTTCGTCGCCGAGGCGTGCTCGGTCGCGCCGACCCGCTGCGTCGGGCACGTCGTGATCGACAACGACTTCGCGCGGTTCTCGTACCCGTCGGTGCAGGAGGCGATCGGCGTGCTGACCTCGCACGAGCTGTTCCACGCGGTACAGGCGGCGTACGACGCCGACCAGCCGATCGCGTGGAGCGAGGGCAGCGCGGTGTGGGCCGAGGAGCTGGTCGATCCGTCGCAGGGGGACTTCGAGGCGCTGGTCGCGCACTACCTCGCCCGGGCCTATCGCCCGTTCGACCGGCCCGGCGCGGGGTTCGGCGACCTCTACCCCTACGGCGCCGCGCTGTGGCCGTACTTCCTCGCCCGCCGCCACGACGACGAGCTGGTCGTCCGGATCTGGGAGGCGTGCGAGGACGCCGGCGACGACCCCGACTTCCTCGACGCGACCGCGGCGGTGCTGGCGGACGTGGACGACGAGCTGACCGCGGCGTGGATCGCCCACACCCGGTGGAACGCGGCGACCGGGGCGTTCGCCGACGGCAGCGGCTACCCCGACGCCGGCCGGCTCGCCGAGGCGCCGCGCGAGGTCGCGCTGGCCGCGCCGGGCGGGGTCGGGGTGAAGCTCGAGGGCATGTCCGCGCGCTACCTGCCGGTCGACGACGTGCCCGCCTCCGCGCGGATCGTCGTCGAGGCCGAGCGCGACGCGATCGCGGTCGGCGTGCGGGCCCCGGGCGCCGAGATCACGCGCGTCGACGGCGGCGCCGACGACGCCGTCGCCCGCCGGCACGAGCTGGAGGTGCGGGGGGCGTCGTCGGTCGAGCTGGTGCTCACCGGCGTGGCGCGCGGCGGGCTGCAGCAGGACGTCACGATCGCGGTCGAGGCCCTGACCGAGCCGCCCCCGTCCCCGCCCGGGGCGCCGGTCGACGACGGCGGCTGTGCGGTCGGCGGCGGCGGGGTGGGGCTGGCCCTCGCCGTTGTGATCGTGGCCGGGCTGCGGTCCAATCGCGCCCAGCGCGTCAGGTCCGCGCCGGAGCCTCGATGATCACGTCCTCACGTCATCCTCACCTCGTCACCTCGCTGGCGGCCGCGGCGGCGCTGCTCGCCGCGTGCAAGGCTGACGATCCGCCCGGCACGCCCGACGGCGCGCCGCGGCCCGACGCGGCGCTGATCGACAGCGGCCCCGACGCCGTCCCGGTCGACGCCGACCCGGGCTGCCAGCCGCTCGATTCGGACTACCTGCCGCGGGTCAACGGCTCGGCCGATGACACGTGGCCGGCGTGCATCTCCGACGACAACGCCTATCACCCGTTCGACGCCAGCATCTCGACGATCGCGCGGGTCGCCGCGTTCGAGGAGATCCGCGCGCTGCTGTTCACCGGCGCGGCGCCGTCGTCGGACGACTTCCTCGACGCGCGGGCGCAGTACCTGCTCGCCAACGGCCTCGAGTCGCGCGTCGCGCGGCGCGAGGACGAGCACTACCCGCCCGTGCTCGACGGCGGCGGCGCGCCGGTGGCGTGCCAGAGCCTCACGCCCGAGGAGCAGCAGGCGAACGCGGACCGCTGCGTCGGTCCGGCGCGGATCGGCCCCTTGCTCAACGCCGCGTTCGCGGTCGGGCAGGACGCCGGCTCGACCGACGCCGCGCGGCGGATCGCGGCGGCCGAGGTCGAGGCGGGCCTGTTGTGGTTCCTCTACGTGTCGACGCACAAGGAGGCCATGACCTGCGCGCAGACCCAGGCGGACTGCGACTCGCACTTCGCCTACTACACCGGCGGCGATCCGCGCGAGCTCGGCAAGGGCCTGGCGCGCTACGTCCGCGACCTCGACGGCGAGGCCCACGACCGCGTGTGGGACGGCGTGCTCGCGGTGCGGTGCTGGCGCGATCTCGACAACCCCGGCGGCGTCGCGATGGACCTGGCGCTGCGCGACACCGCGGTCGGCCAGCTCGACCGCGCGCTGCTGCGCGGGCTGGCGCTGATCGTCCGCGACCGCGCGCTCGCGGTGGCGCAGGCGGCGCCGGGCGACGCGCGCGACGCGGCGTGGGTGTTCGTCCAGCTCCTCGGCGGCGTGCTGCTGCGCGAGGCCGGCGAGCGCGACGCCGGCGAGGCGGCGGCGCTCGCCGCGGCGCTGGCGGTGACCGACGCGGACGTGGCCGACCCCGACCAGGTGCTCGCGTCGCTCGCGGCGCTGTTCCCGTGCCCGTGACCGCCAGCGCGCGCTATCGCGCGTCGTGGACCATCGCGACCTTGTCGCGCAGCGCCAGCCGCAGCGACACCTCGCAGTACAGCTCGGCCTCCTCGGCGTCGGCGCGGGCCACGCCCGGGATCACGACGTCGCCGGCGACCGGCTCGTAGGTGAGGAAGCCGCGGACGCTGCGCGTGATCGAGCGCGACAGCGGATCCTCGGCCTGGGCCTGGACGTGGACGGTGACCGCGTCGGGGCTGGAGTGCGCGACCTTCGCGCTGAGGTGGACGAACACGTTCGACACCACCGGCGCCAGGAACGAGAGGCCGTGGACGCCGCGCAGCCGCGCCGGCGCGTCGACGAACGCGCTCGCCGACATCGCGCCGCACCCCTCGATCCACCGCATCAGCGTGCCGCGGTAGAGCGTGCCGTGGAAGTCGAGCTTGCCGCCGCGCACCGGCTCGATCTTGTGGACGTAGGACTGCTGCGGCGAGCGCAGCCCGGTCGTGCGCCACCGCTTGCCCGCGAGCTTCATCCCCATCTCGCGCAGCACGTCGAGGATCATCGCCTCGCGGCGCGGCCCGTCGGGCGTGTCGATGAGGAGCTCGGGGCGGGCGAGCACGGCCTGGCCGATCGTCAGCTCGCGGTGGAACTCGCGGCGCAGCGCGCCTTCGCGGTGCAGCGCGAGCTCCTCGGGCGTCTGCGGCGAGAACGCCGGCACCGGCGCCGGCTTGCCCGCGCCGTCGACGACGACGAACGTCATGTAGCCGGCGAGCACCCGGCGCGGGGCGTCGAGCCGGCTGCGCTGCACCGTCATCGACACCGCGACGCCGATCGTGCGGCCCGAGGTGTGCGCGACGCGCGCCCGCATCGTCACGCGCTCGCCGACGCGGACGAGCTCGAGCAGCTCGCAGCCGTCGACCGCGACGGTGACGGCGGGCTGCCGGCCCCACCGCGTCGCGGCGAGCGCGCCGACGACGTCCATCCACTCCAGCACCTTGCCCGCGCGGAGCAGGCCGTGCTCGTCGCACACGTCGGGCGCGACCCACTCGTCGACGTGGACCTCGCCGCCCGGCTGGGGCTCGGTGACGGGGGCGGGCAGGATCGGGAGCTCGTCGGTGTTGCGGCGGGACATGGCGGTACCTCCTTGACGCCGTGCAGCGTAGCGGGCGGAGGTTTCGCCCCTCGCCCGCGATGGTTAACGCCGCGTTACGCGGCGTGAAGCGGGTTTCCCCGGCGGCGGATCGGCTAGATCTGGGCCATGACGCACCACCCCCCGCGCGCGTTGATCGCGTGGTCGACCGGCAAGGACAGCGCGTGGGCGCTGCACGAGGTCCGGCGCACCGGCGAGGTCGAGGTCGTGGGCCTGCTGACGACGGTGAGCGCGGCGCACCAGCGCGTGGCGATGCACGCGGTGCGCGTCGACGTGCTGCGCGCGCAAGCCGACGCGGTCGGGCTGCCGCTGACGATCGTCGAGATCCCGTCGCCGTGCTCCGACGAGCAGTACGCCGCGGCGATGGCCGCGGCGATGGCCGACGCGCGCGCCGCCGGGATCACCCACGTCGTGTTCGGCGATCTGTTCCTGGCGGACGTGCGCGCCTACCGCGAGCGTCAGCTCGCGCAGGTCGGGATGACCGCGGTGTTCCCGCTGTGGGGCAAGGACACCGCCGCGCTCGCCGCGGAGATGCTCGCCGCCGGGGTCGAGGCGTGGATCACCTGCGTCGATCCGCGGGCGGCGCCGCGCGAGCTCGCCGGCCGCGAGGTCGACGCCGCGCTGCTCGCGTCGCTGCCGGCCGGCGTCGATCCGTGCGGCGAGCGCGGGGAGCCCCACACGTTCGTCGCGGCCGGGCCGATGCTGGCGCGGCGCGTGCCGGTGGTGCCCGGCGAGATCGTCGAACGCGACGGCTTCGTGTTCGCCGACCTGACGCTCGCGCCGGCGTGAGTCACAGCCGCGCCAGCGTCGCGGCGACCTCGTCGGCGGTGGGGCGCGCCGCGGGGGCCTCGTCGAGGCAGCGCAGGATCAGCTCGACGAGCGCGGGCGGCGGCGCCGGGTCGCGCTCGGGGACGCGCGGCGGCGGCAGGTGCCCGAAGCTCTTGAGCACGAGCAGCGGCGCGGTCGACCACGGGAACCGGCCGAGCGCGAGCCGGAACGCGACGACGCCGAACGCGAACACGTCGCACGGCGGCGCCGGCGGCACGTCGTCGCGGCACTCCGGCGCCATGTAGCGCAGCGTCCCGACCATGACGCCCTGGGCCGTGAGCTCCTCGGCCGCGGCGTCGAGCGGCACCGCGGAGGCGTCGCGCGCGATCCCGAAGTCCACGATCTTCACCGTCGGCGGCGCCCCGTCGCGGGCCGCGCCGACGACGATGTTGGCGAGCTTGAGATCGCGGTGGACCACGCCCTGCGCGTGGATCGCGGCGAGGCCGGCGGCGATCCCGCGCAGCACGGCGAGCACGTCGAGCTCGCGCGCGTGGTCGTCGTCGGCGAGGTTCTGCCCGTCGATCAGCTCGGTCACCAGGAACAGCGCGCCGCTGTCGGTGACGTCGACGTCGAGGATGCGCAGGACGTTGGCGTGGTCGATCTCGGCGAGCATCCGCGCCTCGCGCACGAACCGGGCGCGGTGGACGGCGTTGCCGTCGTCGCGCAGCAGCTTGAGCGCGAGCGGGCGGCCGTCGCCGAGCCGGCGCACCGCGTAGACCGCGCCCATCGCGCCCTCGCCGAGCGCGCGGACGATCTCGAACTGGCCCGCGATCGTCGCGCCGGGCACGAGCGCGGCGCGGCGCGGCGCGCGCGCCATCGCCTGGGCGAGCTCCTCCGACTTGTGGCGGATCTGCAGCCGCAGGTCGTCGTTGAGCCGGGCCAGCGCCGCGCGCTGCGCCTCGACCTCGTCGAGCCGGGCCGCGAGCGCGCGCCGCACGTCGTCGAGCGCCTGCTCGAACTCGTCGAGCGCGGGCCCGCGCGCCGTGACCGGCGCGGCGAGGTCCCCCGACACCCAGCGCCGCGCGGCGTCGCGCAGCAGCCCGTCGCGCGCCGCGAGCTCCGCCTCGCCGGCCTCGGCGCGCAGCCGCCGCCGGTGGCTGATCACCGCGACGACGAGCAGCCCGCCGGCGAGCGCGATCACGACGGCGGCGACGCCGTAGAGGTGGCGCCACCGGGTGCCGAGCTCGATCGACAGCGCGCGGTTCCGCGCGCGCACCGCGGTCGTGACCCGATCGACCGCGGCGCTGGCCGCGGCGGCGTCGCCGCGCGCGAGCGCCGCGAGCACGACCTCGCCGTCGCCGCGGCTCGACGGCGCGTCGTGGCCGGCGCGCGCGAGCGCCGCGGCGGCGTCGGCGGCCAGCGCCGGATCGGGGGTGTCGAGGCGCGCGCGCAGCCGCCCGAGCGCGGCGAGCGTGCCGACGTTGCGCTCGACCTGCACGCGCAGTCCGCTCACGCTCGCGACCACCCATACGCTCCACCCCACGACCGCGGCGAGCGTGAGCGCGCCGGCCACGACGAAGCCGGGCCACCGGCGTCGCGCCCCCGTCATGGGACGAGCCTACCGCGGCTCGCCTCCGCACGCGCGCCCCCCCGGGCCCCCGCGCACCGGATCGGCGGGTATGATCATCTCGTCAGGGCATGGCGAAGACCCCACACGTGGTGATCCTGGGCGGCGGGTTCGGCGGGCTGTTCGCGGCGGTCGCGCTGCGCAAGGCGCCGGTGCGGGTGACGCTGATCGACAAGCGCAACCACCACATCTTCCAGCCGCTGCTCTACCAGGTCGCGACCGCCGCGCTGAACCCCAGCGACATCGCCTACCCGATCCGGAGCGTGCTGCAGGACCACAAGAACGCGCGCGTCCTGCTCGCCGAGGCGCGCGCGATCGACACCGCGGCGCGCAAGGTCGTGCTCGACGACGGCGAGGTCAGCTACGACTACCTGATCGTCGCGACCGGCGCGACCCACTCGTACTTCGGCAAGGACTGGGAGCGCCTCGCGCCCGGGCTCAAGTGCATCGAGGACGCGCTCGAGATCCGGCGCCGGGTGTTCCTCGCCTACGAGGCGGCGGAGCGCGAGTCGGATCCGGCGGCGCAGCGCGCGTGGCTGACGTTCGTCGTCGTCGGCGCCGGCCCGACCGGCGTCGAGCTGTCGGGCGCGCTCGGCGAGATCGGGCTGCAGACGCTGGCGCAGGACTTCCGCCGGATCGACCCGGGCGGCGTCCACGTCATCCTGCTCGAGGGCCGCGACCGCGTGCTCGGCGGGTTCCCCGAGAAGCTGTCCGCGGCGGCCGCGGCGGCGCTCGGCAAGCGCCGGGTCGAGGTCCGCACAGGCTGCATGGTGACCGAGATCGACGCCGACGGCGTCACCGTGCGCCTCGGCGACGGCTCGACCGACCGGGTCGCGGCGCGAACCGTGCTGTGGGCGGCCGGCGTCCAGGCCTCGCCGCTGGCGCGCTCGCTCGGCGTGCCGCTCGATCGCGCCGGGCGGGTCGAGGTCGAGGCCGACCTGTCGATCCCCGGCCACCCCGAGGTGTTCGTCGTCGGCGATCTCGCGCATCGCGTCCAGGACGGCAAGGACTTGCCGGGCGTGTGCCAGGTCGCGATGCAGGGCGGCAAGCACGTCGCGAAGCTGATCGCCGCCGAGGCCCGCGGCGCGCGCGCGCCGGGGCAGGGGCGCAAGGCGTTCCGCTACTTCGACAAGGGCTCGATGGCGGTGATCGGCCGGTCGAGCGCGATCGCCTCGACGATGCGGGTCAACATCAGCGGGTTCCTCGCCTGGCTGATGTGGTGGACGGTCCACATCTTCTACCTGATCGGGTTCCGCAGCCGCGTGCTCGTCATGTTCTCGTGGATGTGGTCGTGGCTGACGTTCCGCCGCGGCGCGCGCCTGATCACCGGCGACGTCGGCGCGCTGCCGCCGGTGCGCGATCTCGGGCCCGACGGCCGGCTCGTGCTGCCGCCGGGCGAGGCCGCGGTCGCGCTCGATCCCGACGCGCTACAGCGGTGACGCCGCGATCGCCGCGCGCAGGTCGTCCCACAGGTCGTCGACGTGCTCGAGGCCGATCGACAGCCGCAGCAGGTCCTTCGGCACGGGCGAGTCGGGCGGCTCGACCGAGGCGCGGTGCTCGACCAGGCTCTCCGGCCCGCCGAGCGACGTCGCGCGGGTGAACACGCACAGCGCGCCGGCGACGGCGAGCGCGCGCGCCGCGCTGCCGACCTCGATCGACAGCATCGAGCCGAACCCGCCCGTCATCTGGCGGGCGGCGACGGCGTGGCCGGGATCGCCGGGCAGCCCGGGGTAGCGCACGGTCACGCCGGGCAGCGTCGCGAGCCGGGTCGCGAGCTCGAGCGCCGTCGCCGAGGCGAGGCGCACGCGCGGGTACAGCGTGCGCATCCCGCGCAGCAGCAGCCACGCCTCGAACGGGCCGAGGATCGCGCCGGCGTCGTGGCGCGCGGCGCGCAGCCGCGCCCACGCCTCGTCCTTGCGCGCGGTGACCAGCGCGCCGGCGACGACGTCGCCGTGGCCGTTGAGCGCCTTGGTCGCGGAGTGCATGACGAGGTCGGCGCCGTGCTCGATCGGCCGGGTGAGCACGGGCGTCGCGACGGTCGAGTCGACCGCGAGCAGCGCGCCGCCGGCGTGCGCCGCCGCCGCCGCCGCCGCGAGGTCGACGGTGTCCCACGTCGGGTTGGCCGGCGACTCGATCCACACCAGCCGCGTCACGCCGGGGCGGATCGCGGCGGCGATCGCGCCGGGCACGTGCGCGTCGACGAACGTGACGTCGACCTGCCACTGGGCCGCGAACCCGGTCAACCAGGAGCGCAGGCCCCAGTACATCATCCGCTGCGCGACGACGTGCGCGCCCGGCGCGGTCAGCGCCTGGAACACCGTCGTCGCCGCGGCCATGCCGGACGACAGCAGCATCGCGTCGGCGCCGCCCTCGAGCCGGGCGAGCACGTCCTCGGCCGCGCGGAAGGTGGGGTTCTCGTCGCGCGCGTAGCCGAGGCCGCCGACGAGCCGGTAGGCCTCGTCGCGCGCGTAGGTGGTGGAGGGGTGGAGGGCGGGGACGACCGCGCCGGTGACGGGGTCGATGACGTGGAGCGCCTGGGCGGCGAGGGTCTCGGGCTTCACGCCCGGACATTAGAACAGCGAGCTCACGGCGCGCGGTACGCGACGGTCACGTTCTCGCACACGCGGATCGACTCGGGCGCGGGGTACGCGGCGTACTGCCAGGTCCCGACGCCGTCGACCACGGCGGCGTCGAACTCGGCCATGCCCGACGACGCGACCATGTCGACCTGGTCGACGTCGCCCGACGGGGCGACGCACAGCCGGACCTGCGCGGCGATCGCGCCGTTGTGCTCGGCGTGGATGCGGTGGGCGAGGCGATCGGCGCCGGGCAGCGCCGCGGCGCTGATCCGGCCGGGGAACTGGGTGCCGCTGCCCTGCGTCGGCTCGACGGAGACGTCGGGGACCTTGCCGCCGAGCGGGCCGTCGCGGTCGGGGAGCCCGCCGCCCGTGGTGGCGCAGCCGGCGACGGAGAGGAGGGCGAGGGTCGCGAGCGAGTAGAGCGTCTTCATGGCGGTTCTCCTTGGGATGGAGCCCGCCTCTTCAAGCATCGTGCCGACGTGACCGGCGCGTTCGCCGCGCGCGGCGGCGGCGCAAGTGCGCGGAAACGAGCGCGTGACGTCCGCGCACCGGACGCTCGCGCCGCGCCCGCCGGCTCGGTCGATGTCGCAGCCGCGGCCAAGCTCGCGGGATCCGCCGCGTCGCACCCGTGTCGCGCGCTGTCGCAGCCGGGAATGGTCGCGGGGGGACCCCAGGTTGACAAGCCGCCCGAGGCGACCGAAAACTGCGCCGCGTCGCCCTCGACCTCGATCCCCCTCGACTCCTCGTTCCGCAGGAACTCCTCATGTCTGATCGTCTCGGAGACGACGTCTCGCGGCTGCAAGGCCGGTTCACCACGCTCAAGGCCGAGGTCGGCAAGGTCCTGGTCGGCCAGGACGAGATGCTGCACCGGCTGCTGCTCGGCCTGATCGCCGGCGGCCACGTCCTGCTCGAGGGCGTGCCCGGCCTCGCCAAGACGCTGGTCGTCCGCACGCTGGCCGAGGCGCTCGACGGCACGTTCCGCCGGATCCAGTTCACCCCGGACATGCTGCCCGGCGACGTCGTCGGCACCCAGGTGTTCAACCCGCGCGAGGGCACCTACGCGGTCAAGCAGGGCCCGGTGTTCGGCAACCTGATCCTCGCCGACGAGATCAACCGCGCGCCGGCCAAGGTGCAGTCGGCGCTGCTCGAGGCGATGCAGGAGCGCCAGGTCACGATCGGCGATCAGACGTTCCGCCTGCCCGAGCCGTTCCTGGTGATGGCCACGCAGAACCCGATCGAGCAGGAGGGCACGTACCCGCTGCCCGAGGCGCAGCTCGATCGCTTCATGATGAAGATCAAGGTCGGGTACCCGAGCCGCGAGGACGAGGTCCGGATCATCGACCGCATGGCCGGCGCCGGCAGCGAGCCGGCCGCGACCCGCGTGATGACGCTCGACGAGGTGCTCGCCGCGCGCGACGTCGTCCGCCAGGTGTTCGTCGACGACAAGGTCAAGCGCTACGCGGTCGACCTCGTCGCCGCCACGCGCGACCCCAAGGCGGCCGGGCTGCCGCAGCTCGCGGCGCTGATCGACAACGGCGCCTCGGTCCGCGGGTCGATCGCGCTGATCAAGGTGGCCAAGGCGCACGCGCTGCTCGCCGGCCGCAGCTACATCTCCCCGCACGACGTCAAGACCGTCGCCCACGACGTGCTCCGCCACCGCGTCCTGCCCAGCTACGAGGCCGAGGCGCAGGGCAAGACCGCCGACCACATCGTCGAGCAGGTCCTCGAGAACGTCCCGGTCCCGTAGCCCTCCACGGTCCCCTCATGCTCCCGGCCGAGATCGCGCAGCACGTGCGACGGATCCAGGTCGTGACCGGTCGGCAGGTCGCCGAGGTCATGGCCGGGGCCTGGCTCAGCGTGTTCAAGGGGCGCGGCATGGAGTTCGACGAGGTGCGGCCGTACGTCCCCGGCGACGACGTCCGCACGATCGACTGGAACGTCACCGCGCGCACCGGCGAGCCGCACGTCAAGCGCTACGTCGAGGAGCGCGAGCTGACGGTCATGCTCGTGGTCGACGTGTCGGGCTCGCTCGACTTCGGCTCGACCCGGCGGAGCAAGCTCGAGGCCGCGGTCGAGCTGTCGGCGCTGCTCGCGCTGTCGGCGATCGCCAACGGCGACAAGGTCGGCCTGCTGCTGTTCCACGGCGGCGCCGAGCTGTACATCCCGCCGCGCAAGGGCCAGAAGCACGCGCTGCGGGTGATCCGCGAGGTGCTGGCGCGCGGCAGCGAGCCGCCGGGGCGGCGCGGCGACCGGAGCTGGGTCGCGCGGCTGCCGGCGCTGGTGCGCAAGTGGTTCGGCTGGCTCGACGAGATCGCGCGACGCGAGCCGCGCAGCACGACCAGCATCGCCGCCGCGCTCGAGCTGTGCCGGCGCGTGCTGCCGCGCAAGGCCGTGCTGTTCCTGGTGTCGGACTTCCTCGACGAGAACTACACGGACGTGCTGCGCCACGCCAACAAGAAGCACGACGTCGTCGCGGCGCTGGTGACCGATCCGCGCGAGAAGGCGATGGCGCCGGCCGGGCTGATCACGCTCGAGGACGCGGAGACCGGCAAGACCCGGCTGGTCGACACCGCCTCGGCGGCGTTCCGCGCCGGGCTGGCGCGCGCGGCGGTCGAGCGGGTCGAGACGCTGCGGACGACGCTGCGCGCCTCGGGCGTCGACCTGCTGGCGATCGACGCGTCGGAGCCGGTGGTCGAGCCGCTGCTGCGGTTCTTGCGCGAGCGCGAGCGGAGGCAGCGGCGATGACCCGGCGGGCGCTGCGGATCGCGGCGGTGATCGTGGCGTGCGCCGCGGGCGCGGCGTGCGTCGGGTGCGGCGGCGATGGCGCGCCGGCCGCGCCCTCCGAGGCGCCGGTGCCAGCGCCGCCGCCCGAGGCGATCGTCAAGGAGCTCGACGGCGGCCCGGCGCGGATCACGCTGCGGCTGTGGCCGGCGCAGCCGACGCTCGGCGACTCGATCTGGCTGCAGGTCGAGGTCACGACCGCGCCCGGCGTCACCGTCGAGCTGCCGTTCGAGCAGGGCGCGCTCGGCCGGTTCGCGGTCCAGCGCTACGTCACCGACACGACGCGCACCGACGACGGCGGCGCGCGCCGCGTCGACACCTACGAGCTCGCCGCGCCGATGAGCGGGCGCCACCGCATCCCGCCGTTCCGCGCGCTCGTCACCGACGGGCGCGGCGGCGCGGCGGCCCCCGACGCCGGCGTCGGCGCGGCCGCCGGGCCGGTCGAGCTGCTGACCGACGAGCTGCCGCTCGAGGTCGGGCCGGTGCTCGCCGACCGCACCGATCGCGCGCTGCGCCCTGCGCCCGGCGCGCTGCCGACGACGGTCGGCGTGCGCTCGCCGTGGCCGGCGGTGGCCGGCGGCGCCGCCGCGGTGCTCGTCGTGGTCGGCGGCGCGCTGGCGTGGCGCGCGGCGCGGCGTCGCCGCGTCCGGCGCGGCGTCGAGGACGCGTGGGCGACGGCGATGCGCCGGCTCGCCGAGCTCGAGGCGCGCGGCGCGCCCGACGCGGCGGCGGCCGACGCCTGGTTCGTCGAGCTGTCGAGCGTCGTGCGGCGCTACGTCGAGGGGCGGTTCCGCCTGCGCGCGCCGGAGCTGACGACCGAGGAGTTCCTCGGCGAGGCGCGCCGGCTGGAGGCGCTCGACGGCGCGCACCGCGACCTGCTCGGGCGGTTCCTCGAGCAGTGCGATCAGGTCAAGTTCGCCGGCCACCGGCCGGGCGAGGACGAGTCGCTCGGCGTGCTGCGCGTCGCGCGCGGCTTCGTCACCGACACGCGGCCGCGCCCCGACGGCGACGCGGCGGCGCCGCCGCAGGAGGGCACGCATGTCGTGGTGGCGTGACCTGACGTGGGCGGAGCCGTGGTACGCGCTGGTCGCGCTGGCCGCCGTCCCCGCGGTGTGGCTCGGGCTGCGCGCCGCCGGGCGCGTCACCTACTCGTCGCTCGGCCTGCTGCCGGCGGGGGCGGCGACGTGGCGGACGCGGCTGGCGTGGCTGCCGGCCGGCCTCGTCGGCGCGGCGATCGTCGCGCTGGCGATCGCGATGGCCGGGCCGCGCCACCCCGAGAACGACGCGCGGATCCGGCGCGAGGGCATCGCGATCGCGATGGTGATGGACACCTCGTCGTCGATGCAGGCGCTCGATCTGTCCGAGCCGGACCGGGAGCTGACGCGGCTCGACGCGGTCAAGCGGGTGTTCGAGCAGTTCGTCCTCGGGAGTGGGGGCGGCGGCGGCCTGCGCGGGCGCCCCGACGACACGATCGGGCTGATCGGGTTCGCGCGCTACGCCGACACGCGGAGCCCGCTCACCCTCGATCACGCCAACCTCGTCACCGCGGCGCGCGCGCTCCAGCTGACCTTGCCGCGCAGCCCCGAGGACGGCACCGCGATCGGCGACGGGCTCGCGCTCGCGGTCGAGCGGCTCGCCGCGTCGCCGGCGCGCAGCAAGGTGGCGATCGTGCTCACCGACGGCGAGGACAACGCCAGCGCGGTCACGCCCGAGGAGGCGGCGGTGTTCGCGCGCGAGCAGGGGATCAAGGTCTACACGATCGGCGCCGGGACCAACGGCACCGCGCCCGTCCGGGTATCGGACGGCATGGGCGGCAGCCGGCTGGTCGCCGTGCCGGTGTCGATCGACGAGGCGCTACTGCGCGGGATCGCCGAGACCACCGGCGGGCGCTACTTCCGCGCCACCGACGCCGACGGCCTGCGCGCGGTCTACGACGAGATCGACCGGCTCGAGCGCACGACGCAGGAGGAGACGCGGTTCTACGACCACGACGAGCACTACGACCTCGTGCTAGCGATCGGGCTGGGGCTTGCGGCGCTGGGCCTGCTGCTCGGCGCGACCTGGCTGCGGAGGTTGCCCTGATGTTCGACTGGGAGCTCGCGCACGGCGAGCGGATCCACTGGATGTGGGCCGCGCTGGCGTTCGTCGGCGTGCTCGCGGCGCTGGAGCTGCGCGGCCGCGGCTCGCTGTCGGTGCTGCTGTCGCCGGTGATGCAGCGCCGGCTGGTCGTGCGCCCCAGCGTCGAGCGCCAGGTGGTGCGGCTGGCGCTGATCGCGGTGGCGCTGGTCGCCGGCGTGCTCGCGCTGACCCGGCCGCAGGCGCGCGGCGAGGTCGTGACGATCGGCGCGTCGCGCAGCGCGGCCGACGTGATCGTCGTGCTCGACGTGTCGAGGAGCATGCTCGCCGAGGACGCCGCGCCGAACCGGATGGTGCGGGCGCGGGCCGAGGTCGCCGAGATGGCGCGCCAGCTACGCGGCCAGCGGCTCGGGCTGGTCGCGTTCGCCGGGCGCGCCGTGCTGCTGTGCCCGCTGACGCCGGACCACGCGTTCTTCGAGCTCGTGCTGTCCGGCGTCGACACGCGCAGCGTGGCGCGCGGCGGGACGCGGATCGGCGACGCGGTGCGGACCGCGGTCGCGGCGTTCCCGTCCGGCCCCGGCGCCAAGCTGATCGTGCTGATCACCGACGGCGAGGACCACGAGTCGTTCCCGCTCGACGCCGCCGAGGCGGCGCGCGACGCCGGCGTGCGGATCGTCGCGGTCGGGCTCGGCAGCGAGGACGGCAGCCCGATCGTCATCACCGACCCGCAGACCGGCGCGCGCACCGAGCTGATGCACGACGGCAAGCCGGTGATCTCCCGGCTCGACGGCGCGACGCTGCGCCAGATGGCGGAGACGACCGAGGGCGTCTACGTCCCGGCCGGGACCGCCGCGCTCGACCTCGAGGCGATCGTGCGCGAGCACGTCCAGCCGATCCTGCGCGAGGCGACCGACGCCGCGCAGCGGACGATCCCGGCCGAGCGCTACCCGTACCTGATCGCCGTCGCGATCGCCGCGCTGGTCGCGGCGATGTGGGTCGGCTCGTCGGCGGGCGCGCCGCGGAGGGGGCCATGAGGACGATCGTGGTCAGGCTGGCCGTGGCGGTCGTCGTCGCGGCGGCGACGGTCGCCTGCGGCGGCGGCGTCGAGCGGCCCGCGCGCCGCGTCTACAACGAGGGCGTCACGCTCGCCGCGGCGCGGAGCTGGGACGAGGCCGAGGCCAAGCTGCTCCAGGCGCGGTCCGAGGCCGGCGTCGACCCGGAGCTGCGGTGGCGCGCCGCCTACCAGCTCGGCGTCACGCTCGCTGGCCACGCCGAGGAGGTGGCGGCGGCCCAGCCGCCCCAGCTCGAGCAGGCGCTCGAGCTCTACGGGCGCGCGGCCGCGTGGTTCCAGGACGCGGCGCGGCTGCGCCCGGGCGACGCGGCGGCCAAGGAGAACCTGGAGATCGTGCGGCTCCGCCAGCAGGCGATCGCCGATCAGCTCGGCGCGAGCGAGCAGGCGCTGGAGGCGCGGCTCGACAAGCTGATCGAGGCGCAGCGCGGGCTGCGCGACGAGGCGCGCGGGCTGGTCGAGGCCGCGCGCGCCGGCGCCGCGGTCAACCCGGCGGCGCTGGCGGACGCCGCGGGCGCGCTCGCGGTGACCGAGCGGGTGCTGCTCAGCGACGCCGGCGTGATCGTGGATCTCGCCGGGCTGGAGATCGACGCGGTCGGCGCCAAGCCCGAGGACGAGCGGAGCGAGGAGGAGCAGGTGCGGCTGGTCCAGCTCCAGGGGCTCGACGCGTGGATGCAGATCGCGCGGTCGGCGCTGGCCGACGCGCGCCGGCTGCTCGACGAGACGCGGGTCGAGGACGCGCACGCGCGCGCCGACGACGCGATCGACGCGCTCAAGCGGGCGCGCGAGCAGCTGCTCGATCCGATCGCGGTGGTGCGCGCGATCGCGGCGGACCAGCTCGCGGTGGCGCAGCAGACCGAGTACCTGGCGCACGCCGAGGCGGAGCGGGCGAAGGTCGGCGGCGGGGAGCAGGTGCCGGTGCCGGCGTGGCTGACGACGGCGCAGCTCGAGGCGCGGCAGAAGGACGCGCGGTCGCGGCTCGACGAGCTCGCCGCGCGGCTGAAGGCGGCGGTCGAGGGGTGGCAGGCGCAGCAGGCCGCCGCGACTCCGTCTCCGGCCGCCGATCCCCAGGCCGCCGCGCAGGCTCGCCTGATGGCGCAGGTCCGCGACGCGCTCCCCGACGTCGCCACCGCCGCGGTCGCGATGATGCGCGCGCAGGACTCGCTCGCCGCGGGCCGCGCGCGCGACGCGGTGCCGGCGCAGCAGGAGGCGCTCGAGGCGCTCGCGCGGGTGATCGAGCGGTTCCTCGACATCAAGTCGCTGGTCGACCTGGCGTGGCAGACCCAGCAGGGCATGGTCGCGCTGCTCGGCGACCCGGCGGCGCTGCCGCCCGAGGTCGCGGCGCTGCCGCCGGCGGAGAAGTCGAGCCAGGTGCGCGAGGGCATGACCAGCAACACCGACCGGATGATGCGGCTCGACGGCCTGCTCCTGGACGAGGCGCTCGCGCTCGACCAGCAGCTCGCCCAGGCGCGGGCGCAGGCCGAGGCCCAGGGCGTCCCGCCCGACCAGCTCGAGCAGGCGCTCGCCGGCGCGGCGCAGCAGGCCGAGGGCGCGCGGCAGCAGCTCGCGCGCGCCGAGGAGCTGCGGATGCAGGCCCTGCGCGCCCTGCGCGCGCTCGGCACCGGCGACAAGCGGCCGCCGCTCGAGCTCGCGACCGAGGCGCTCACCGCGATCGACGAGCTGCGCAAGCTGTACTTCTCGATCATCGAGCACCTGCAGGAGCTGATCCGCCAGCAGGGCGAGACGCGCGATCGCACGACCGAGGCGCACGGGCTCGACGACCTCGGCCGCGCGCCGCTGCTCGGCGGGCTGGCGCAGCGTCAGACCGAGCACCAGGGCGTGGCGCAGGGCCTCGCCGACGCGCTCGCCCAGCAGGCGGACCAGGCGGCGCAGGCGCCGGCGCAGCCGGCCCAGCCCGGCCAGCCGGATCCGGCGGAGCAGGCGCGCCGGTTCGGCCAGGCCGCCGAGGAGCTCCGCGCCGCCGTCGCGGCGATGGTCCCGGCGCTCGACACGCTCGGCAAGGCGCAGACCGCGCAGCAGTCGGTCGACCTCGCGCCGGTGCTCGACGACCAGCAGCGGGCGATCGATCACCTGACCGAGGCGCTGCGCATCCTGCAGCCGCCGCCGCCCGAGCAGGACCAGCAGCAGCAGGACCAGCAGCAGCAGCAGGACCAGCAGCAGCAGCAGGATCAGCAGCAGCAGCAACAGCAGGACCAGCAGCAGCAGTCCGCCGAGCGGCGGCGCGAGCGGGTCCGCGAGCAGGAGGCGCAGCGGCGGCGCGAGCGCGAGCAGCGCCAGCGCGCCGGTGACGACCCGGTGGAGCGAGACTGGTGAACGTGCGCGCCCTCTTCTTCGCCGGCCTTGTCGCCGTCAGCGTCCTGCTCTGCACCGGCCCGGCGCACGCCCAGCGCGGCGGCGCGGCGGCGCCCGTCGCGCGGCTCCAGCTCGAGTCGCGCGAGGCCTACGCCAACATGCCGTTCGGCCTGCTCGTCGTCGCCGAGGGGTTCGACGAGGACCCGGCGCCGGCCCAGCCCGAGCTCACGATCCCCGGCGCCACCGTGACCCCGCTCGGGGTCGAGCCGCGCGTGTCGCAGAGCATCCAGATCGTCAACGGTCGCCGGTTCGAGTCGCGCGACGTGACGTGGGTGTTCCGGTGGCGGGTCGAGGCCGCGGCCGCCGGGGCGCTCACCGTGCCCGCGGTGACGATCGTCCAGGGCGACAAGCAGGCCGTCGCCGAGGGCGGTGCGCTGCGCGTCACCGACATCGCGACGACGCCGGACATGCGGATCGAGGTCGCGCTGCCCGACCGCCCGGTGTGGGTGGGCGAGACCGTGCCGGTCGCGATCGACTGGCTGCTGCGCCGGCCGGTGCACGACCAGCAGCTCGTCGTCCCGCTGCTGTCCACGCCCGACGAGTTCACCGCCGCGCCGGCGCCGCCGTCGGGCCCCGATCAGAAGGTGCTGGAGGTGCCGGTCGGCGCGACGACGATGGAGCTGCCGTACGACCAGGACGACGTCACCGTCGGCGGGCAGCGGTTCACGCGGTTCCGCTTCCACGTCCTGGTGACGCCGCTGCGCGCCGGCGCGATCGCGCTCGCGCCGGCGCGCGTCGTCGCGAGCCTCGAGGTCGGCAAGGCGCGCGACTCGTTCGGGTTCCCGACCGCGCGCACCCAGCTGTTCCGCGCCGACGACGTCGCGCGCACGCTCGAGGTCAAGCCGCTGCCGCAGCTCGGCCGGCCGGCGTCGTTCGCCGGCGCGGTCGGCACGTCGTTCTCGATCGCCGCGCGCACCAGCCGCTCGGTCGTCCAGCTCGGCGAGCCGGTCGACCTCGAGATCACGGTCAAGGGCGACACGCGGCTCGACGGGCTGTCGCTCGGGCCGCTCGCCGGCGCCGGGCGGCTGCCGGCCGACCGGTTCTCGATGCCCGACACCGCGCCGCCGGGCGAGCTGGCCGACGACGGCAAGACCAAGGTGTTCAAGGTCGCGGTCCAGGTCACCGATCCGACGACGACCGAGATCCCGCCGCTCGAGCTGGCGTGGTTCGACCCGGTCGCGGGCGCGTACCGCACCGCGACGAGCGAGCCGATCGCGCTGTCGGTCAAGGGCGGCGCGGTGGTCGGCGCGGGCGACGTGATCGCCGGCGGGCGCGGCAGCGGCGCGCCGGCGCCGGCGAGCACCGGCGGCGCCGCAGCCGACGTGTCCCTCGTCGGCGCGGACCTCGCGCTGTCGGCGCCGGGGGCGGCGCTGTCGCGCCCGCTCGACGGCGCGGCGCTGTGGGCGCTGGTGCTCGGGCTGTACCTGGTGCCGCTGGGCGTGCTCGGGTGGCGGACCTGGCGCAAGCGCACCGCGGGCCGGCGCGAGGAGCGCGGCGAGGTCGCGCGCGCCCGCCGCGCGGTCGAGGCCGCGCTCGAGGCGGCGCGGACCCGGCCGGC
>WYBA01000424.1 GCA_011526095.1 Myxococcales bacterium
CGCGTCGGGCGCCGCCGCGACCGTCGCGCCCGCGGCGTCCGGCGCGCGCGCGCCCGGGTCGTCGCCCGGGTCGTCCGGCGCCGTGCGCGGGCCGCACGCCGCGAGCGCCCCGAGCGTGGCGAGCGCGGCGAGGGCGGCGAGGGCGGACAGCGACGGGCGCGGCGAACGCATGGACCGTCGTTCTAGCATCACAGCACCGGCATGCGCGCCATCGCGCGCTGCAGCTCGGGGTCGTCGCGGCAGGGCGCGAGCCCCAGCGCGATCCGGTCGGCGAGGCCCGCCGACACCGCGGCGCGCGCGTCGAGCTCCTCGAGCAGCACCGCGTGCCGCGCCGGGTCGGCGTCGGCCTCGCGCACCGCGCCGAAGATCGTCTCGGCGTGCGCGAACACGGTCAGCAGGTCCGCCGCCATCGCCGGGCAGTCCTGCGCGCGCGCCTCGACCACCTCGGCCATCGCGCGCAGCACCTCGAGCACGCCGTCGGCGAGGTCGGCGATCGCGGCGCGGTCTACCGGCGGCGGCCCGGCGTCGGGGACGACGGGCGGGGGCGCGGGCGTCGGCTCGCGCTGCGCGCCGCCGCACGCGGCGATCATGATCGCCGCCGCGAGCCACGCGTTACCGCGCATCGGGATCCACCAGGATGGCGGCGCGCGAGCTGCCGATCGCCACCGCGGACGAGCCGTCGGCCTCGCGCACGATGAACACCGCGGCGGCCGAGCCGAGGATCGCGGGCGACAGGCTGTTGAGCGGCAGGCCGCCGGCGCCGCAGCCCAGCGCGATCTGCAGCCGCGCCTCCTCCAGCCCGCCGGGGATCGCGTCGACCAGGCCCCACACCGTGTCGAGCGCGCCGTCGCCGTCGAGGTCGTCGATCGCGATGCTCGAGGGCGCGCCCGCCGCGTCGTCCGAGGCGACCTCGCGCAGCTCGGGCCCGTCGTCGCCGGGCGTCAGCCGCCACCGCACGACGCGCGCGCCCGACGGATCGAACGCGCCGCCGAGCAGCAGCGGCGCCCCGACCGAGACCGGGGTGAACGCCACCGCGCCGAAGCTCGGCACGGCGATCCCGGCGAAGTGGGTCCCGGGCTGGTCGACGACGACGAACCGCGTCGTCAGCGCGCTGCTGGCCTCGCCGCGCGGCAGCTCGAGGATCAGCGCCGGCAGCGCCGGCTCGTCGTCGTCCTGCGCGATGCACCCGGCGCGCGCGAGCTTCGGCACGGGCACCTGGGGATCGAGCGTGTCGAGGGAGGCGTTGAGCGCGGCCGCGAACGGCTTCGGCGTGATCTCGCCGGCGACGAGCGGGACGATCGTGCCGTCGCCGAACTGGGCGAGGACGTAGTCGTCGGCAGGGTCGCCGCCCGCGCAGTCGCGCACGGTGACGAGCGCGCCCGGTCGGTTGGCCGGCGGCGTTTCGGTCCACGGCGTGCGCCGGCGCTCGGTCACGTCGACCCCGCCGGCGCCGGCGTCGAGCTCGTACTCGATCCACTGCTGCGCGGACATCACCAGGACGCGGTCGACGGGGGTGTCGGGCGTGGCGCGCAGGATCGCGAACGTACCGACGTCGCCCAGGTCGTCGCTGCAGCCGGCGATCGCGGCCTCCCCGTTCCACGCGGCGACGAACAGGTGGGACCGCCCGGCGTCGCGGGCGAGCCCGACCAGCGCGGCCCGGCCGTCGGCGAGCCGCAGCGGCTGCCAGCCGTCGGTGTCGACCTCGAGCGTGTCGTCGGCGTCGCCCGTGCAGGTCGGGTTGACGCCGATCGCCGCGCCGCCGGCGCTCTCGAACGCCGGCAGCGCGAGCGGCTGCGATCGCGCCCACCGCGCGCGGAGCTGGATCGACGCCGGCCCGTACCCCGCCGGCGTGGCCAGCGCGACGTCGACCGCGCCGCCGGCGCCGGTGACGTACGTCGCCTCGGGGCCGACGAGCTCCTCTCCACCGGCGCCGTAGACGGTCCATCGCACCTCGCGACCGGCGATCGGCGCCGGGTCGTCGAACCCGTCGTCGAGCCGGACCTCCACCCCGCCGGGCACGGGCGCCTCGGCCGCGGGCGCGTCGACGTCGATCGTGACGACCGGCTCGGTCGCGACGGTCACGGTCACGTCGTCGGTGATCTCGCCGTGCTCGGCGCAGCCGGCGACGATCGGGCCATCGGCGTCGCGCCCCTCGACGAGGAACAGCTTGCGGCCGGTGCGCGGCACGCCGGCGAGCTCGGCGCCGGCCCGGGCCTCGCCGAGGCGCAGCGTGGTGGCCGTCACCTGGGCGAGCTCGATCGCGTCCGCGCTCTCCTCGCCGAACGCGAGGCGGTCGCAGTCGACCGCGTCATCCGCCGGCGCCAGGACGCGGACGGTCACCGTCGCCAGCGCCGCCGCGTAGTCGCGCGGCGCGTCCGGCACGGTGATCGCGACGTCGACGCGCGGGTCCTGGCACGCGGCGGCCAGCGCGGCGGTCGCGAGCGCTGTCGCCGTGCGCATCACCCGGAGCATCGTAGCACCTGCGGTATGCTGGCCGCCGGTGTCCGTCGATCGCAAGACCGTGCTCCAGACCGGGCTCGTCACGACGCCCGTGCGCGGGCGCACGGCGGTCCGGACGTGGGTCGTGCAGATCGTCGCGGACGGCCTCGAGGCCGGTGCGCAGGTCGCGCTCGGCGCGCGCCCGGTCACGCTCGGGGCGCACCGCGGCTGCGATCTCGTCGTCGACGATCCGCAGGTGTCGCGGCGCCACGCCGAGCTGTCGGCCGAGCCCGACGGCGTGCGGGTCAAGGACCTCGGGTCGACCAACGGCACGTGGTGGCAGGGATCACGGATCACCGAGGTCGTCGTGCCGTCGGGCGCGCTGCTCAAGCTCGGCGCGGTGACGGTGCGGATCGGGGCGGGCGAGGCGCCGCGCGTCCCGCCGAGCGATCGCCACCGGTTCGGCGCGATGGTCGGCCGCTCGGTCGCGATGCGCGAGCTGTTCGCGGTGCTGGAGCTGGCGGCGCCGTCCGACGCCACCGTGCTGATCGAGGGCGAGTCCGGCACCGGCAAGGAGCTGGCGGCGCGCGCGGTCCACGATCACTCCGACCGCGCCGGCGGTCCGTTCGTCGTCGTCGACTGCTCCGCGATCGCCGAGGCGCTGATCGACTCGCACCTGTTCGGTCACGTCCGCGGCGCGTTCACCGGCGCCGAGCGCGAGCGCAAGGGCGCGTTCGTCGAGGCCACCGGCGGCACGCTGTTCCTCGACGAGCTGGGCGAGCTGCCGCTGCCGGCCCAGGCGCGCCTCTTGCGCGCGCTCGAGGCGCAGACGGTGCAGCCGGTCGGCGCGGACCGCCCGGTCTCGGTCGACACCCGCGTCGTCGCCGCGACCCACCGCGACCTGGCGCGGATGGTCGCGGCCAAGACGTTCCGGTTCGATCTCTTCTACCGGCTCGCGGTCGTCCACGTCGCGCTGCCGGCGCTGCGCGACCGGCTGGAGGACCTGCCCGAGCTGATCGCGGCGTTCTACGCGGGGCGCGGCGTCGAGCCGGGCCCGATCGCCGGCGACAACCTGGCGCGGCTCGAGCGCCACGCCTGGCCCGGCAACGTCCGCGAGCTGCGCAACGTGCTCGAGCGGGCGTGGGCGATGTCGGGCAAGGGCGCGCCGTTCGCCGCGCTGCGGCTGTGGGTCGACGCGTCGACCGCCGCCGAGGTCGATCGCCCCGACGTCGTCGACACGTCGCTGCCGTTCAAGGACGCCAAGGAGCGGTGGAACGATCAGTTCGAGCGGCGTTACCTCGCGGCGGTGTTCGCCTCGCACGACGGCAACATCACGCGCGCCGCCGAGCACGCCGGGATCAACCGCCGCCACTTCCGCGAGCTGCTCTACAAGCACGGCCTGCTCGAGCGGCCGCGCCCAGGCGGCGACGGCGACGCCGGCGACGACGCGGAGTAGCCCGTGCGCACGCTCGGCGCCTACGAGGTCGTCCACGCGCTCAAGACGGGCGGGATGGGCGAGGTGCTGCTGGCGCGGCGGCGCGGGCCCGGCGGGTTCGAGCAGCTCGTCGCGATCAAGACGATCCGCGCGGAGCTCGTGGCGCAGCCGCAGGCCCAGGCGATGTTCGCCGACGAGGCGCGGCTGCTGGCGCGGCTGACCCACCCCGCGATCGCGACGGTGTTCGACTTCGGCGAGGCGCCAGGGCTCGGTGGTGGCGGCGGCGAGCGTTACCTGGTGATGGAGTACGTGCCGGGCTTGCGGTTCCGCGAGCTGGTCGACCGCCGGCCGCCGCCGGCGATCGCGGCGCGCGCGATCGCCGAGGCGTGCCGCGGCCTGCACGCGGCGCACGAGCTGCGCGACCTCGCCGGCGCGCCGCTCGGCGTCGTCCACCGGGACATCAGCCCGGAGAACCTGATGCTCGGCCACGACGGCCGGGTCAAGGTGCTCGACTTCGGCATCGCGCTGGTCAAGGGGCGCGAGACCGTGACCGAGCACGGCACGATCAAGGGCAAGCCGCCGTACATGTCGCCGGAGCAGGCGCGCGGCGAGGCGCTCGACCGGCGCAGCGACGTGTTCTCGATCGCGCTCGTGCTGCACGAGCTGCTCACCGGCGCGCCGGTGTTCACCGGCGACTCGCTGTACGCGGTCGCGCGCGCCGTGGTCGAGGCCGCGATCGCGCCGCCGTCGGCGGCGCGCGGCACGGCGCTGCCGCCGGGGCTCGACGACGCGGTGATGGCGGCGCTCGCACGCGATCGCGACGCGCGCGCCCCGACCGCGGCCGCGCTCGCCGACGCGCTCGACCGCGTCGCCGCCGGCGTCGGCGGCGAGTCGCTCGCGGCGTGGGCCGAGCGCGCGCTCGTCGACGAGCGCGAGGCGCACCGGCGCTGGCTCGTCCAGGTCCTCGGCGGCGACGGCGCCGCGCGCGCCGTCGGCAGGTCGAGCGGACAGGTCACCGCGCCGCTCGCGCCGCCCCCGTCTCCGTCTCCGTCTCCTTCTCCTTCTCCGTCTCCGGACGCCCCCGCTCGTCCTGAGCAGGGCCGAGCGCCAGCGAGGCCCGTGTCGAAGGACGCTGACAGTCATATCGCGCCTGGCTCGCATCGCCGCGCGGGCCCCCTCGGGCTCCTGCTCCTCCTGCTCCTCCTCGGCGCCCTCGCGCTCGTGCTGCTCCTCCTCACCCGCGACGCGCCACGCTCCGCGCCCGACGCCGCCATCGTCGCGCGCGCGTCGCTCGATGCCGCGCCCTCCTCGCCTCCGCCCGACGCTACGCGCACGCCCTCGTCCGCCTCTCCCGACGCCTCGCCCACCGCGCCGCCGCCTGACGCCGGCCCGCGCACTCCACCGCCGCGCCGCGACGCCGGCCCACGCGCACCCGCGCCACCCGTCGACGCCGCGCCCACGCCCACACCCACGCCGCCCGCGCCCGCGCCCGACGCGGCGCCCGCGCCCGCCGCCACCGAGCACGGCTACCTCAAGCTCATCGCCGAGCCGTTCGCCACCATCCGCATCGACGGCATCGGCCACGGCAGCACGCCCAAGTACAAGCTCCGCCTCCCGGCCGGCCCGCACGACGTCGAGCTGATCAGCCCCGACAGCGGCGAGGTCCGCCTGCGCCGCACGGTCACCATCGTCCCCGGCCAGACCGTCTCGATCTCGATCCCGTAGCGCGCCCGCCTCGCCGCGCCGCGGATCTCGAGGTCCCACCTGCGCGCCTGGCGCTGGCCCGGCCGGTACCTCCGCGTCCCGGCGATCCGCCCGCCTCGCACCCAACCTCCCGACATCCCTCGCATCTCGCCCCTGGCAAGCGAGTTGCTCTATCCGCGGTCGCGACCCCCCCTCGCACCACGAAAAGGAGCCTCCGATGCGGACCCGTAGCCTCACCACCTTCCTCGCCGCCACCACCTTCGCCCTCGGCGCCGCCGCCTGCGCCGACGAGCCCTCCGCCCCGGACGATCCCGACGTCGTCGCCGACGCGCTCGAGCAGGAGCACGGCGGCCTCGACATGGAGGACGAGGCGCCGATGTTCGGCGCCGAGGCCGACCTCGCCGCCGCCGAGGTCGAGCCCACCACGATCTACACCGACGCGCTCGACGCCGACGCCGACGTCGTCGCGATGCGCGAGCTGCCGAACGCGGTCCGCGGCCGCGTGGTCCTGGCGTGGGGCCAGCTGCCGCCCGACGTCGAGCCCGAGGCCTACGCCCGCGAGTGGACCGGCCGGCTCAGCCTCGACCGCGGCGCGATGGTCGTGCGCCGGACGATCGGCTTCGAGGACGCGACCGACCGCGTCCTGCCGCGCACCGACCGCCTCGCGGTCGACTTCGAGTCGATCACGCGGCCGTTCGCCGACGGCCTCGTGCTCGAGATCATCGACCCCGATCCGACGAACGCCGAGCCGCTGACCCTGCGCTACGAGCGCGCCGCCGGCGGCGAGGTCTCGCTCGACCTGGTGTCGCTGCTCGACGGCCCGGAGACGCTCGTCGTCGACAGCGAGGGCAACCGCATGGTCGCGCTCGCGCTGCGCGACGGCGACGCGTGCGACCACGGCTTCGTCCGCGGCCGGTGGCGCGCGCTGCGCGACGAGGTCGGCGGGATGCTCGGCGAGGTCGTCGACGCCGACGGCGCGGTGATCGGCCACATCCGCGGCATCTGGGGCGAGCGCCGCGACGGCGAGCAGGTGTTCTTCGGCAAGTACATCAACGTCGCGGGCGAGTTCCGCGGGATCTTCGGTGGCCACTACGAAGACGGCCAGCTCGTCGGCCGGTGGCTGACCCGCGCCGGCGAGCACGGCCGCCTCGACGGCCGCTACGAGGCGGCGTCGCCCGACCGTCCGCTCGCCGGACACTTCGGGATGCGCTGGGCCGAGACCTCGTGCGCCGGCGACCTGCCCGACGAGGGCCTCTCGCCCTGACCTTCCTCGTTCCTTCCCCCGTCACGAACCGACCTCTGCACGCACTCATTCGACACAGGACACTCAGATGAAGAAGACCAGCAAGAAGCTCACCCTCCGCACCACCACCCTCCGCAACCTCGACGCCGTCGCGGGCGGTCGCGAACGCCCGCGCACCTACGGCTGCCCCTCGGTGAACGACGTCAGCTGCCTGCCGCCCAAGTCCGACGGCTGCTTCACGGAGATCAACTGCCCGACGATCACCCAGTGACCCACGCCCTCACCGGCGCCGCCATCATCGGCGCGCCAGGATGAGGAACTCGACGCGGCGGTTGGTCGACCAGACCTTCTCGCCGCGTCCCTTCATTTTCGGCACGGCCTCGCCGTAGCCGTGGGCCTCGAGCCGGTCGCCGTCGACGCCCTCCTCGATCAGGAACGCGCGCACCGCCTCGGCCCGGCGCTGCGACAGGTCCTCGTTGTAGGCCGCGGCGCCGCGGTCGTCGGTGTGCCCGCCGATCTCGACCCGTGTGATCTCCTCGTTCGCGATCAACGTCGCGGCGACGACCCGCAGGATGTCGTGCGACCGCTCCTGGATCACCGCGCTGTCGAACTCGAAGAACACGTCCTCGAACACCTCGAGCTCGCCGTCGCCGACCCGCACCCGCCGCCGGTCCGGGCAGCCGTGCTGCTCGGGATCGTCGTGGGCGATCCCGCGCGCCGTCGGGCACGCGTCGTCGACGTCGTCGATCAGATCGCGATCGAAGTCGGTCTCGGGGCAGCCGTCCTCGTCGTCGAGCCCGTCGCGGTCCTCGGGCTCGTCCGGGCACAGATCATCGACGTCGAGCAGCCGGTCGCGGTCGTTGTCCAGATCCGGGCAGCCGTCGTCGTCCTCGAACCCGTCGAGGTCCTCGGCCGCCTCGGGGCAGTCGTCGAGCGTGTCCACCAGCGTGTCGTCGTCGAGGTCGCCCGGGCGCGGCGCGTCCGGCGGCACCTCGACGTCCTCGGTCACGACGCGCGCGCGCGCCGGCGGCCGTGGCTCGAACACGATCGCCATGACCGCGCGGACGTCGGGGTTGCCGGCGCCCGGCGCCAGCCCGGTGCCGGCGCCGATCGTGAAGTGCGACGCCTCGGCGAGGCGCACGCGCAGCGCCGCCGACGCCTCGACCGGCGCGAGGTCGCCGCGCAGCGGGATCGCCGCGGCGATCTCGCCGATCAGCTCGATCCGCCCGGGCGACACCTCCCAGCCCACCGCGACGCCCGCCGGGATCGCCGGGCCGGCGGTCACGACCTCGCCGGTCGCCGGCCCGCCGTCCACCGCGCCGTCGTCGACGAACGCCGCGTCGCCGCCCGCGCGCAGCCGGATCCCGGCGTGCGCGCCGAGCCGGACGCCCGGCCCGCGCCACTCCACCACGAGCCGCGCGCCGCCCCCGGTCGCGCCGGCGCCGAGCCACACGCCGCGCGACGCCGTCGGCAGCGTGAGATCCGCGATCGCGGCGGCGGCGAGGCGCCCGCGCGCGCCGAGCCGCACCTTGGCGTGCACGCCGACGTCGCCCAGCCCCTGGCCGCCGCGCCGGTAGTCGTCGTCGTCGTTGGGCGCGCCGGGCGTGCCGCCGTCGGAGTCCGGCCCGCGATCGGCCGCGACGATCCCGAACGGCAGCGCCGCGGCGAGCTCGAGCCCGAGCGGCCCGGGCAGGCCGATCGCCGCCAGCAGCGTCGGCGACACGACGTGGTCGACGCGGTAGCTCGCGCCGTCGCCCGCCAGCTCGAGCAGGCCGCGCGCCCACGTCGTGACCAGGCCGAACGACGGCTGGCCCGCGGGCAGCACCTCCGCGCCGTCGACGGTGACGAACCCGCGGGTGTCGAGCGCGGGGCGGAAGCCGTCGAGGGCGAAGTCGCCGCCCATCGTCTGGGCGTGGGCGGGGCGAGGGCAGGGCACGGCCATCGCGCTCGCGCCGAGGGCGAGCGCCAGGGCCACGGGCGTGGCGCGCATGGGACCTCCGTCCGCGCGTCGGCGCGGCGAGTGGGGGCGTCGGTTCTGTCCGGTCAGTGACCGCGGGCGCCGCGGCGGTTACTCGCCCCGCGCGGCGCCGCGGCGCCCGCCGCGCGCGCCAGGCTGGTGCCGCGGCCGGCTATGGCCGCGCCAGCTCGGGCACCGCGGGCGCGCCGTGCGCGATCCGCACGATGCCGCCGAGCGCGTCGCTCAGCACGTAGGCGCCGTCGCGGTCGGCGGCGAGCCGCGGCGGATCACCGCCGGTGACCGACAGCCACCGCATCACCACCGGCGCCTCGTCTTCGCCCGGCGTGATCCGCACCACCTCCCACGCGTCCCCGAGATCGTGGCGCTGCACCAGGACGTAGAGCAGCCCGTTGCCCTCGGCGAGATCGAGGGCGGTGCTGCCGCCGAAGCTCCGCACCTGGCGCGTCTCGCGGCCGTCGGTGTCCAGCTCCTGGACCGCCTGCCCGCCGGCGAGGAAGTACAGCTTGTCGCCGAGCCGGACCAGCTGCGGGCCCGGGTAGCTGTTGCCGGTGTCGTCGGTCCACAGCGCGGTGACCTCGCCGCGCTCGCTGATCCGCGTCACGGTCCCGCCGCCGCCCGAGCCGAACACGGTCGTGTAGACGTAGTCGTCGTCGAACACCAGGTCGGCGCCGCTGTCGCCGCCGTAGTAGCCGTAGTCGTTGCGGGCGAGCTCGAACGGCGCGCCGCCGTCGCGCTTCATCGTCATCAGCGCCGTGCCGTTGATCCAGAACAGGTGGCGACGGTGCGCCGTCAGCGCGTAGATCGCGTTGTCCGTGTACCGGACGACCTGGGCGGTGCCGCCCTTGAGCGGCAGGCGGTGGATCACGGAGTCCTCGGCGTAGTAGAGCCCGCCCGGCCCGACCGTGAAGCTCGACAGCCAGCCGCCGCCGCGCCCGATCCGGCGGCGCGCGCCGGCCGCGGGCGCGCCGCGCCAGAACGACACCCCGCCGGAGCCGTCGCGCGGCGTCTCGGCCCAGTACACGATCCCGTCGCGCGCGGTCATCGCCAGCGCCTGCTCGTCGACGCCGACCGCGAGCGTCACGCCGCGCGCGCGCCGCGGCACCGCGAGGATCGCGTGGTTGCCGCTGTCCTGGCGCTGGGCGATCGCGTAGACCCAGTCGCCCGCGAGCAGCGGCGGGCGCGGCGTCAGCAGCAGCGCCTGGTCGGTCATCGCCAGCACCTCCGCCGGCGCGCCGGCCGCCTTGTCGTAGAGCGCGGTCGCGCCGGAGATCGCGCCGCCGACGACGACGACGCCGCGCGCGTCCGCCGCGGCGCCGGTGGCGCGCCCCGGGAGCTCGACCCGCGGGCGGCGATCGCCGTCGAGCGCGACCGAGCGCAGCGCGACGCCGCGCTCGGTCGTCCACCACGCCCGCCCGCCGTGGACGACCACGCCGATCGGGCTCGGCTGCCCCGACGCGAGCGTCTCGACCGGCCCGCCGGCGCGGCGGACGCGGCGCACCGCGCCCTCGCCGCGGACCTCGACCCCGAGCGGCGCGTAGGGCGAGCCGCCGTCGGGGTCCGGGTCGTGATCGGTCCAGTAGAGGTGGTCGCCGTCGAGCGCGAGCGAGGTGACCTCGGTCTGGCCGGACACCAGCTCCACCGGCTCGCCCCCGGTGGTGGTGGGGACCATATCCGCGTCGTGCGTGACGCGCGCGGCGCGCGGGATCTTGAAGATCGACAGGCCGGTCGCGGCGTAGACGGCGGCGTCGTCCAGCGTCATCGCCGATACCCACCCCAGCCCCTCCGCCAGCATCGCCGGCTCGGCGCCCGGTGGCGCGCCGACCTCGATCGCGAGCAGGTTGGCGCCGTCGGCGACATACAGCGTGCCGTCGTCGACCACCAGCCCGGTCACCTCGAGCCCCTCGGTCGCCTTCGACACGACCTCGACCTTGCCCGCGCCCTCGTCGCCGAGGGGGCGCCGCCTGATCCCCGCGGTGTCGGCCCAGTAGAGGTAGGCGCCGTCGGTCGCCAGGACGTGGATCACGTCGGCGTCGGCGACGATGAACGGCGCGGCGTCCGCGAGCGCGGCGTCCGCGGCGGACCCGCTCCCGGCCCCGGCGGCGCCGGCGCGCGGGCCGCACGCGGCGAGGGCGATCAGCATCCACGTCCACGCCAGCGCGTGGCTCCGGCGACGAGCCATGGCGGGCATGGTAGCCATAGATCCCGCACGATGTCGTCCCGCACGCTCACCTCGGTCCTCGGCAACTCGCAGCGCCTCGACGGCGGCGCGATGTTCGGCAACGCCCCGCGCGCGGTGTGGCAGGCGTGGATCCCGCCCGACGAGCGCCACCGCATCCCGCTGGCGTGCCGGGCGATGCTGGTGCGCGAGCCCGGCCGCGTCGTGCTGTGCGAGACCGGCATCGGAGCGTTCTTCGAGCCGGCGATGCGCGACCGGTTCGGCGTCGTCGAGGACCGCCACGTCCTGCTCGAGTCGCTCGCGGCGGTCGGCGTCGCGCCCGAGGACGTCGACGTGGTCGTGCTGTCGCACCTGCACTTCGACCACGCCGGCGGCGCGCTCACCGCGTGGCGCGCCGGCGAGCCGTCGGCGCTGGTGTTCCCGCGCGCGCGCTGGGTCGTCGGCGCCCAGGCGTGGGCCCGCGCGCTCGCGCCGCACCCGCGCGACCGGGCGTCGTTCATCCCGGCGCTGCAGCCGCTGCTCGAGGCGACCGGGCGGCTGGAGCTCGTCACCGGGGCCCGCTCGGAGGTGCTCGGCGACGGCTTCACGTTCCACACCAGCGACGGCCACACGCCGGGCCTGCTGCTGGCGGAGGTCGCGATGCCCGACGGGCCGGTGGTGTTCGCGGCCGACCTGATCCCGGGCCGCGCGTGGGTCCACCTGCCGATCACGATGGGCTACGACCGCTATCCGGAGCGGCTGATCGACGAGAAGACCGCGCTGCTCGGCGACCTGCTCGCCCGGCGCGGCCGGCTGTTCTTCACCCACGACCCCGAGATCGCGCTCGGCCGGCTCGCGCGCGACGACCGCGGCCGGTTCCACACGGTCGACGAGCAGGCGCACGTCGTCGATCTCGCCGCGTGATATATCCGCCGCGATGAACTGGCGACTCAAGGGTGCGATCCAGAAGGTGCTCGGCCGCGTCCCGGCCGGCGAGCGGATCCACTACGAGCTGCAGCGCCGCGGCGGCGGGCTGCGCAACTTCGACAAGGAGCTCGAGGCCAAGGTCGAGGACTGGCGGCTGATGGTCGGCCACCTCGCCTCGGTCGGCCGCCCCGTCGCCGGCGCGCAGATGCTCGAGATGGGCTCGGGCTGGTACCCGACGTTCCCGTTCGGCCTGTTCCTCGGCGGCGTCAAGTCGGTGATCACGGTCGACCTCAACCGCTACCTCAAGCCCGAGCTGATGGCGCGGATGGTCGAGGGGCTCGGGCGGTTCCTGCCGGTGATCGTCGAGGCGACCGGCCGCAAGGCGGACGACGTCGACGCGGCGTACCGCGAGCTGCGCGGCGCGATCCGCCGCGGCGCGTCGATCGAGGACGCGACCGGCGGCGTCGTCACCTACCAGGCGCCGGCGGACGCGGCCGACACGCGGCTGCCGGCGGCGTCGCTCGACGTCGTGTTCTCCAACAGCGTGCTCGAGCACGTGCCGGGCCCGGTGATCGAGGCGTGCTTCGTCGAGGCGCGGCGGATCCTGCGCCCCGGCGGCGTGGTGTTCCACTCGGTCAACTGCGGCGATCACTACGCCTACGCCGACCGGCGGATCCACCAGCTCAACTACCTGCAGTTCTCCGAGGCCGACTGGGCCAAGTGGAACAACGAGTTCCTCTACCAGAACCGGCTGCGCGCGGTCGACTTCACCGACATGGCGAAGCGCGCGGGGTTCACGATCGAGGTCGACACCTCGCGGCCGCACCCGACGCGGCTCGAGCAGCTGTCGCAGATCCGCGTCCACCCCGAGTTCGCGCGTTACTCGCGCGACCAGCTCGCGATCACCAGCATCGACTTCGTCGCCCGCAACCCGTAGCGGCCGTCGGTCGTCGCGCTGCGGTCGCGCCGGGCTACGGCGCGCGCACGGGCGCCTTCGGCTCGGGCAGCTCGGCGGTGGTGACGTCGACGGTGAGCGTGCGCTTGCCGCGCGCCACGGTCAGCTCGAGCCGCTTGCCGACGCCGCGCATCGCGATGTACGTGCGGAGCTGGCCGACGTCGGCGACCTCGTGGCCGTCGACGTGGGTGACGACGTCGCCGGCCTCGAGCCCGGCGCGCGCCGCCGGGCTCTTCGCCACGACCTCGCGCACGACCGCGCCGCGCGCCGCGGCGACCGCGTGCTCGGCGCGGAAGGCGCGGGTCAGCCGGTCGAGCCCGACGCCGATGTAGCCGCGCGTGACCTTGCCGTCGATGACCAGCATCTCCATGATCGGCTTCGCCATGTCCGACGGGATCGCGAACGCGATGCCGTCCGAGCCGCCGGTACGCGACGCGATGCCGGTGTTGATCCCGACGAGCTCGCCGTCGAGGTTGACCAGCGCGCCGCCGGAGTTGCCCGGGTTGATCGCGGCGTCGGTCTGGATGAAGTCCTCGTAGTCGACCAGGCCGACCGCGCTGCGCCCCTTGGCCGAGACGATGCCCATCGTCACCGACTGGCCGACGCCGAGCGGGTTGCCGACCGCGAGCACGATCTCGCCCAGCCGCAGCCTCGACGAGTCGCCGAACGCGAGCGGCGTCAGCCGCGGCACCTCGCCCCGGAGCTGGAGCACGGCGAGGTCGGTGCGCAGGTCGAGGCCGAGCAGCTCGGCGTCGAGCTCGTTGCCGTCGGACAGCGTCACGCGGATCTGCTCGGCGCCGTGGACGACGTGGGCCGAGGTGAGGATCCGGCCCTCGGCGGTGACCACGACCCCCGACCCGACGCCCTGCGCGACGCGGCGCTCGGGCGGGACGTAGAACGGCGAGGTCGGGTCGGCGAACACCGGGTCGATCTCGATCTCGCGCGAGGTCGCGACGTTGACGACCGAGTCGACGACCTTCTCGGCGACGTCGGGGATGACCTCGGGATCGATGACGTCCGCGGCGGCGGGCGCGGGCGCCGCCGCGACGGCGGCCAGGGTGAGCGTGGCGGCGACGAGCAGGGCGGGGCGCTGGAGCATGGGCAAAGGCCTCGTGATCTCGAAGGACCTGGCAAGGCTGGATCCGGTTGCCCGCCGGCGCAACCCGGCCCGACGGGCGCGCTCACGCTGGGGGTGGCGGGCCGCCGGGCGGCGGGTAGCCCGGTGGCGGATAGCCGCCCGACGACGGCGCGGCGCCCGCGACCGCGCCTGGCCGCTCGCGCAGCGCCAGGCCGGTGATCACCAGGATCGCGATGAACCCGGCGCTGGTCAGCCAGAACCCGAACCGCGCGCCCGCGTCGACGTCGATCTTCTCCAGCTCGCGCGACGCCTCGCGCTCGAGGCCGCCCGCCAGCCCGTCGTCGTCGCTGGCGGCGCCGCTGCCGGGCGGCTTCTTCGCCATGTCCGTCAGCTCGCCGGTGATCGTCACGTACAGCCCGACCATCGCCCCGGTCCCGACGAGCGCGAGCGCGAACGTCGCGAGCAGCGCCTGGCGCTTGCCGCGCATCGCCCACGCCAGGCCGCACGCGAGGACCGCGGCGCCCATCGCCACCATCGCCAGCGGCTTGCGCTCGACGCCCGGCATCTCGCCGCCGTAACTCGACCCGCCCATCTTGCCGATCTCGCCCTCGGCCTCGGCGATCATCCCGCCCGGCTTGCAGCCGCCGACCATGTCGGCGCCGCTGAACCGGACGATGTCCATCCCCTGGCACGAGATGCCGAAGAACGGCAGGAAGAACGCCACGACCACCGCGGCCGACAGGAACCGGCCGGCCTTGTTCCACAGCTCGAGCTTGCTCGCCATGTGGTGACGGTACACCCGCCCCGCGACGCCACGCCGCGCCGTGACCGGCGTGGTCTGGCCGCCTGCGGCATCGACCATCGTTGACTCCCGGGGGACCGCGCGGCAGGCTCCGCGCGACGTGCGTTCACTCCTCCTCCCGACCCTGGCGCTGACCTGCGCCTCCCTCCTTGGCGCCGCGTGCGACAAGGGCAAGTCCGACCAGGCCAAGCCGTCGCCCGCGCCCTCGGTGGCGCCGGCGCCGAAGGGCGAGGCGACGCCGCCGGCCCCGACCGGCCCGGCCCCCGCCGCGAGCCTGCCCGGCACCAAGTACGGCGCCGGCGTGTCGATCGACGACCCGGCGCTGGTCGTCACCGTCGACGACCTGCTCGCCAACCCCAAGGCCTACGAGGGCAAGACCGTCCGCGTCGAGGGCATGGTCACCGACGTGTGCCCCAAGCGCGGGTGCTGGATGGACCTGGCCGGCTCGGGCCCGGGCAAGAAGGTCCGGTTCAAGGTCGACGACGGCGTGATGACGTTCCCGATGGAGGCCAAGGGCAGCCAGGCGGTGACGCAGGGCGTGGTCGCGGTCCAGACGCTGTCGCTCGAGGAGAGCAAGGCGTACGCCGAGCACCAGGCCAAGGAGTACGGCGCGGCATACGACCCGGCGGCGATCACCGAGCCGATGGTCGTCGTGCGCATCGACGGCACCGGCGCCGTCGTCCGCGACAAGTGATCCCGTGCGCTGGCGCCACCTGTTCCGGGTCGTCCACCGCGACCTCGGCTACGTGTGCGTCGCGCTGACGATCGCGTACGCGGTGTCGGGGATCGCGGTCAACCACATCGAGGACTGGAACCCGAACTACAAGCTCGAGCAGCGCGCGGTCGACCTCGGCCCGGTGCCCGCCGGGACCTACGCCGAGCAGGCGGCGCACGTCGTCGCGGCCCTGCGCCTCGACCCGCGCGTCGTGCGCGGCCACTTCTTCGAGGACGAGACGACGCTGCGCGTCTACCTCGACGAGGGCCAGGAGGTCTACCTCGACACGGCCACCGGGCGCGGCAAGGTCAAGACGCTGTCGCGGCGCGCGGTGCTGTTCGAGCTCAACACGCTGCACCTCAACACGCTCAAGGGCGCGTGGACCTACGTCGCGGACCTGTTCGCGGTCGGGCTGGTCGTGCTGGCGCTGACCGGCATGTTCATGATGAAGGGCGACCGCGGCCTCGCCGGCCGCGGCAAGTACTTCGTGCTCGCCGGCCTGGCGGTGCCGGTGGGCTTCATCGTCTACCTGTATAGCTGAGCGTCGCCTACTTCGCGTCGTCGGACATGGCGGGCATCGGTGGCATCACGCCGAGGCCGGCGAGGTAGGCCGACACCCCGATCGACAGCGTCACGGCGAACCCGAAGTTCATCGAGATCGTGATCGCCAGGATCGAGCCGACGACCGAGGTGGCGCCGTTGAGCCCCCACGCCCACGGCACCACGTCCGGCCCGAGCGCGTTGGCGAGCCGCACGCCGGACGGCAGCAGCGAGCCCATCAGCAGGCCGGGCAGGGCGACCAGCAGCGCGGCGATCGCGACGCGCGCGCCGAGCGGCAGCCCGAGCAGCGCCTGGAACAGCGGGCCAAGCCCGAACCCGTACAGCGACATCAGCACGGCGAGCGCGAGGATCGACCGCCGCGCGACGCCGCGCGGGCCCCACCGGTCGTTGAGCCTGCCCGACAGCGCGCTGCCGGTACCCGACGCCGCGAGCAGCGTCGCGAGCACGACCGCGAGCGCGTAGATCGGGTGGCCGAGGAACAGCACGAACTGCTGCATGAAACCGATCTCGACCAGGATGAAGCCCATCCCGAGCGACAGGAAGTAGCCGAGCACGCGCAGCTTGGCGCCGCGGCGCTCGCGCAGCGCGTCGCGCCGGAACAGCAAGAGCGGCAGGATCACGAACAGCAGGGTCAGCCCGGCCGAGACCAGCAGCAGGATCAGGAGGATCGCCAGGCCGAGGTTGTTGCGCTCGAGCGTGTCGAGCTTGCCGAGAAGCGAGAACAGCTCGCCGGGGCGCACCGTGTAGAAGAAGAACGGGCGGTTGTCGGTCGTGGGCGAGGCGTCGTACGGCAGCTTGTCGAGGAACCCGGTCATCGACGGCGCGAGCAGGAACGACGCGAGGAACGCATCGCCGGTGTCGCCGCTGGTCTCGGTGCCGGGCACGTACAGCACGCGCAGCCGGTCGGCGAGCGCGCGCTCCTTGACCGTCGCGATGTCGGCGTCGGTGAACGGGTCGCGCGACACCAGCATCGTGCCGCGGCGCTCGCGGTCCTCGGCGAGGATGACGTGGCGCCACGCCTCCTTGACGCCGCGCGCCTCGAGCGCACCGCGGCCGAGCGCGACCAGCCGCAGGAACTCCTTGGGCTGCTTGGGGTCGAACCACCGCGTCACCGCGATCACGCCGCCGGGCTGGAGGTGGTCGAGGAACTCGCCGAACGCCTCGACCGTGTAGATGTTGTTCTCGCTGAGCGTGAACGCGCCGGAGCTGCTCGCCGCCCAGGTGTCGACCAGCGTCGCCTGGATCGACGAGTACGCCTCGCCCGAGCGCCGGATGTAGCTGCGGCCCTCGTCGACGACCACGTTGACTCGCGGATCGCGGTAGAGGTCGCCGTTGTACTTGGCGAACGCCCCCTTCATCACGTCCTCGACGATGATCGGGTTGACCTCGACGCCGACGACGCGCGGCACGCCGGCGCGCAGGGCGGAGATCACGTCGGTGCCGCCGCCGGGGCCGATGATCAAGGCGGGGCCGGCGTTGCGCAGCGCGTAGACCAGCGCCGCGACGCGGACCTCGGCGATCCGCAGCGGGGCCTTGTAGCCGTCGTCCTTGATCGAGCCCGACCACATCCGCGTCGCGGCGTCGGCGTCGATGAAGATCCACTTGTGATCGGGGGCGCCGGCGTCGGCGACCGTGATCTGCGAGAACGCGTTCCACTGCTCGAACTGGAGCTTGCGGTTGGCGAGGAACTTGTCGGGGTTGCGCGCGATCTCGAACCGCTGCGCGCCGCTCTCGGTGACCGCGAGGAACGCCAGGAGGATCGCGAGGACCGCGCCGGCGCCGGCCAGCGGCAGGCGCGCGCGCCGCTCGCCCGGGGCCGACAGCGCGAACAGCGCGGCGCCGGCGGCGCCGATCGCGGCGCCGGCGAGGATCGCGCCGGGGCCGCCGAGCGCGGCGACCGACGGGATCACGAACAGGCAGCCGGCGGCGGCTCCGATCAGGTCGAACGCGTAGATCCGGCCGATGCCCTCGCCGGCCGACGAGATCGCCAGGGTCAGCGCGAACCCCGAGGCGAGGAACGGCAGCGACGCGGCGAAGTAGAGCTGCAGCAGCGTCCCGACGTTCTGCGAGAACCCGGTCAGCCGGATCGGGCTCTTGACCGACACCCACAGCGTCACGACCGCGCCGAGCGCGAACAGCAGCGCGAACGCGCCGGCCAGCTCGCCCGCGCGGTCGAGCCGGAACACCTTCGGCAGCAGGTACGTCGCGACCCCGGCGATCGCCAGCCCGAGCAGGGCCAGCGAGATCACCATGAACGCGAAGTGGTAGTACATCGTGACGCTGTAGATCCGCGTCAGCATCAGCTCGACCGCGATCGTCGCGAACGCGGTCGAGGCGACGCCGAGCGAGAAGCAGCGGCGGCGGGCGGGCTCGGTGGCGAGGAACATCGGGGGCGCCGGACAGTACACCGGGCGGAGCCGCGACACGCGCGCCGACGGTAGGTCCTGCCACGCTCCGCGCCGGGGATGATCGTGGCAAAGATCGGGCGTGCCCGGCGGCGGCCTTCGCGCCGCAGGGGTTGGCGCGTAGGCTGGCGTCACCTTGATGTGCTCGTGGTCGAGCTCGCGCGGGGCGCGGGCGTGAACCGGCTCGGCCGGCGCGGTGGCGGGCGCGCGTCCGCCCCGGAGCCCTCCGCACCGGGGCACGCGCCCGGGAAGCGGACCCGCACGGAGGCGCACGGTCGCGGGCGCGGGAGCGCCCGCGTGTGGACCGGGGACGGGCCGGCCGAGGCCACCGCCGACGCTGCAGACGTCGCCGAGGTCCAGGCGGACGGGGAGCTCGGCGGTGACGACGTCCGCGCGGTCGCGGCGGCGGGCGTCGCCGGCGCGGCGACGCCGTTGCCGCACCTCGATCAGATCCAGGCGAGCTTCGGACCGCACGACGTGACCGACGTGCAGGCGCACGTCGGGGGGCCCGCCGCCGACGCGGCGCGCGCGATCGGCACGGGCGCCTACGCCACCGGCAGGGACGTCGCGTTCGCCGGGCCGCCCGATCTGCGCCAGGCCGCGCACGAGGCCGCGCACGTGGTCCAGCAGCGAGGCGGCGTCCAGCTCGACGGTGGGGTGGGGCGCGCCGGCGACGCCTACGAGCAGCACGCGGACGCGGTCGCGGCGCGGGTCGTGGGCGGCGCGTCGGCGGTCGATCTGCTCGACGCGCCGCCGCGCGGTGGCGCCACCGCCGGCGCCGTCCAGCGCGATGGCTACGCCGGCGAGGACGAGTGCCTGACGGCCGACACGACCGGCGCGATGTCGAGCGACGAGCTCCAGGCGACGGGCGCGGGCACGCGCGCGCGGCTGGCCGCCGGGCCGGACGACGGCGCGCTCGAGAACCACGAGCTCGCGCGGTTCGAGCTCGCGCGGCGCGGCGAGGAGCTCACCCCGCCGGCCCGGTCCGGGCCGGAGCTGGTCGTCGACAGCGTCGTGTGGACCGAGGACCCCGTCTACGTCCGGTGGCTGGTCGAGGAGATGCTCGCCGGGCGCCTCGGCCGGTCGCCGCACCAGGCCAAGGCGCAGCTCGAGGCCTACGGCCGGCGGCGGCGGGAGGAGGTCGGCTACTCACCCGTCGCGGGCGTCCCGGAGCCGGGCACGGTCTCCGACGACGAGCACGCCGAGCTGGCGCTGGTCGACCGCATCGTCCCCGTGCTCGAGGCGCAGACCGCGGCCGTGGAGGCCGAGCTCGCTGCGTTCATGTCGACGTTCGAGCCCGGCACCCAGCAGCTCGCGCGGGAGGTCCTGGACGAGAGCGAGCGGCGGATCGAGGACGAGCTGGCGCGCTACGGCGTGAACCGCGAGCAGGTGACGGTGTGGCGGAGCGAGCACGACGGCATGGCGCGTGTCCGGTACGCGGACGTCGAGACCCGGTGGAGCTTCGCGGGCGGGCCGACGGCCGAGCGCGAGCGCGCGGGGCTGATGGCGGCGGCGCGGGACCTCGCGGTGTCGGAGCGCCGGGTGCGCGAGCTGACCGCGCGACGCGACCTCGTCTCGTCGCGCCTCGTCGCGTCGGAGGGGTGCGAGGACCTGTCCGCCGCGGGCGTCGATCCGCTCGACGACGACCTCGACGCCAGCGTCGACGGCGGCGCGACCCTGTTCGACGTGTGCGCCGCCGAGCCGCAGCTCGTCGGCAGCAGCGCGCAGCTCCGGGACCTGCTCGGCGCGGTCGAGCGGGCGCTGGCGCACCTGCAGCAGGAGCACGCCGTGCTGCGCGCCGAGAAGGAGGGCGACTACCCGGTGATCGCCTCCTACACCTCCGGCGACTCGATCGATCTCGCCGGGCTCGAGCGCCTGGCCAACGCGCCCTCCGCGGCCCAGATCGGCGAGGACGCGTACGAGAAGCTGTCCAACATCCGCACCGTGCGCGAGCGGCTCGCCGACGATCCGTCCTCGGTCTACAAGCTGCCCCAGCTGCTCGATCTGGCGCGCGCCCGCTACCACGTCGCGCCAGGTAGCCCGCGCGACGCCGAGATCCGCCGGCGCGTCGCCGAGGTCGAGGACGATGGGTTCTGGCGGTCGATCGGGATCATGGCGGTGAGCATCGGCCTGGGCCTGCTCGCGGCGATCCCCACCGCGGGCTTGTCGATGGGGGCGACCGTGGCGGTCGTCGGGGCCGAGGTCGCGGCGCTCGCGCTCGACGCCTACCTGCTCTACGACAGCGTCCGCGACTACGAGGTCGGGCACGCCCTGACCGACACCGACTTCGATCGCGCGCGCGCGCTGTCCCGCGACGAGCCGTCGCTGTTCTGGCTGGCGGTCGATCTGGTCGGCACCGCCGTGGGCGTCGCCGGGGCCGCCCACACCTTCCGCACGGTGGCGCAGGTGCGCCGCGCCGCGCTGGCGACCCGCAGCGCCGGCGACCTGGCCGAGCAGCTCGCGGAGCTGCGCCGGCTGCGCGAGGCCGGCGAGCTGTCGGCGTCGGCGGCGCAACGGATCCAGCGCGAGATCCTGCGGGACCACCCGGAGCGCGCGATCGCGGCGCTGCTCGACGAGGGCGCGGCGGCGCTGCGTCCGGCCGACGAGGTCGCCGCCGCGATGGGCGTCGCGATCGGTGATGCGGTCCACGGCGACGACCTGGCGCGGCTGTCGAACGAGCTCGGCGTGGCGGTGCATCTCGACGACGCGCTCGACGTCGACGTCCGCGTCATGATGCAGGTCGTGGACGGTCGCGTCGCGCGGGTGCGCGGCGTCGTGATCGGTCCGAGCGCGACGATCGGCGACGTCCTCGCGCACCGCGAGACCGTCGACTTGCTCCGGCGCATGGAGGTCGCGACCGAGAGCCTCGGCCGCAGCTTCGACGAGCTGCTCGGCGGCGTCGTCGACGAGGCGGGGCGGGTCAACCCGTACCCGCCGGGCTCGGCCGCGTTCAACTCGTGGTTCGAGCTGCGCAAGTACCCGGAGATGATCCAGCAGCGGCTGGGCCGGCTCGGCGAGGACGGCGTCAGCCGGGCCGAGCGCGAGCTGCTGCGCGAGCAGGTCAGCTTCTTCGAGACCGAGCTGGCGCACCATCGCGACGTCGTCGCCCGCGCCGTCGCCGAGCGCGGCACGGACTTCATCGCGCGCGCCGCGCGCAGCAACCAGGCGGCGTTCGACGCCGGCTGGCCGCGCGTGGTCACGCTCGAGGACGGCCGCCGGTTCCCGATCGGGGACGCCGGCAGCCAGTTCTACTACGCGGAGGACGCGACCCACGGCTTTGTCTTGCGCCGGTACGTCGACGCGGTCGACGCGCCCGCGATCAGCGTGCGCCGCGTCGGCGGCGCGTTCGAGGTGTTCGAGGGCGCGCTCACGCGCGAGGAGGCGGCGTCGGCCCTGGTGCGCGGCTGGCCCGAGGCGGAGCAGGGCGCGTTCGCCAACGCCCAGCGCCTCGCCGCCGAGGAGTACGGCGGGCGGCTGTTCCGCGTCGTCCCGCTCGCCGGCATCCACCGGATGGACACCACCGTCGGGGCGGTGCTCACCGACGCGGTCGCCGAGGAGATGGTGGAGGTGCTCGCCGAGTCGCTCGCCCGGACGAGGAGCGCGCGCGAGGCGCGGCGCGCGGCGCGCGAGGCGGTGGACGCGCTGCGCCGCCACCCGATCACCGTCGTGCGCGGCACCGACCAGCTGCGGGCGTTCGGCTACCGCCGCAGCTTCGAGCGCGCGGCGGGGGAGGTCGTGGAGGGCGATCTCCACCACTGGATCCCGCTCTACCTCGGCGGCGATCATCGGATCGGGAACCTCCTCGACCTCGATCCCGCGGCGCACCGCCGCATCCACGAGCTGCTCGAGGGCGTGACCGTCGCGGACGGCGTCACGCTCGATCCCAACCAGCTCGGGCGCCTCGACGTGGACTTCGAGCACGGCGTGGGTATCCTGCTCACCGACGGCTCGGTGCGCCTGCAGTCGCTCACCGACTACTCGTTCTCGATGCCATGAGCGAACGCATCCTTGGTCTGTCGGTCCGGTGGCGGGCGCCGTTCGACGAGCGCTTCTACGGGCGGCTGCGCCCCGCGCTCCTCGGCGACCTGGTCGTCGCGCGCGCGGGCGATCGGCTCGTCGCCGTCGACCGGCGCGACGGGCGGCGCGCGTGGGCCGTGTCCGTCGAACGGGAGGGCGGCGGCGGGAGCTTCGTCGAGGCGATCGGGGACGTCGCCGTCACCGACCGCCGCGATCCGTCGACCAAGCGCTCGCACCTCGTCGCCGTGACCGCGGGCGGCGCCGCGGCGTGGGACCGCGAGCTGTCGGGGAACATCGGGCGGTCGGCGGTGCGCAGCGGCGACCGCGAGCTCGTCGCGCTGGTGCTCGACGCCCCGCACCAGCTCGTGCGCGTCGAGCCAGCCGGCGGCCTCGACGTGGTGGGGCTGCCGCATCCCGGGACGTCGGTCGCGCGCGCGGGCGACGGCTGGGTGATCGGCCGCGCCGGGCCGGCGGCCGGACATCCGGCGCTGTTCGCGTGGCGCGCCGGCGCGGTGACCGCGGCGCGCGACGCCGCCCCGCAGGTGCTCGGCGTCCACGTCGCCGGCGACCGCGTCGTCACGCTGGAGCGCCACGACGGCGCGCTCGCGCTCGTCGGGCGGACGCCCTCGCTCGACGTCGCGTGGCGTGTCCCGGTCGCGAGCGACGTGCACGGGGCCGACGGCGACGCGGTCGTGGCGCTGCTCGGCGATCCCGAGGCGCCCGCGCCCGCGCGCCTCGACGCGGCGACCGGGGCGATCCGCTGGCGGGCGGCGCCGCTCGCCGGGCGCGCGGCGCGGGTCTCGCTCGCGGGGGACCTCGTCGCGATCTCGCACGATGACGGCGCGACGCTGCTCGGTGTCGACGGCGCCGTGATCGGCACGTCCGAGCACGCCGTCTCGCCGCACCGCGCCGACGGCGCCGACGTGCTGCTGCTGGTCGACCGCGCGCTGCTGTGCCTCAGTCGCGCGTGATCACGACCCCGCCGCCCAGCTCGTCGCTCGGCTCCCACTGGGTCGCGTAGACCGTGACTCCGACCGCGGCGGCCACCGCCCCGCCCGCGATCGCCCACACCCACCACGTCCGGTACCACGGCGTCGGCGGGTCCCAGCGCAGCGCGACCTCGCGCGGCCGGTCGGGGCTCGCCCACTGCAGGACCTCGTTGCCGGCGGCGTCGTAGGCGCGGGCGTAGAGCTCGAGCGCGGTCGCGGCGCGCGCGTCGATCGCCGGGAGCACGAGGCGCCGGTAGGCGCCGGCGGCCGGCAGCTCGACGTCGGTCGCGCGCCAGCGCGGCTCGCCGCGGCGGCGCACGAACAGGGTCGCGTGGGCGAGGAACGCCTTGGGATCGGCGATCACCTCGATCGCCACCGGGACGGGATCGCCGACGCGCAGGCCGCGCTCCCAGTCGACGTCGATCGCGGGCGCGGGCCGGCCGGCGGCCGCCGCGATCGCCTCCTGGAACATGAAGGTGGTCTGCGGCGTCTGCGTGTACTCGAGCCGGTGGGAGGGATCGAGCGCGAGCAGCATGTCGAACGCGGTCATCGCCGCCTCGGCGTGCGCGGTCGCCTCCTGTGCCAGCCCCGGGGCGCCGCCGTCGCGGGCGGCGTCGGCCGCGGCGTGCGAGAGCAGCGAGTGCGCCATCCCGCGCTGCCGCCACATCCGGATGTACGTCTGGCGCTCGAACGGCCCCTGCTCGGCGAGCGCCTCGAGCGCGCCGAGCGCGGCCTCGGGATCATCGAGGATGCGGCGCTCGTTCTCGCTCACCGCCCCGAACGCCGCCGCGTCCCACGCCTCGCACCCCTGGCCGGTCCAGCGCGCGTCGCTCCCGCAGTCGTCGCGCAGCGCCGCGGTCGGGCCGCGGGCGCCCGGGCGCGCGCCGCACGCCGCGAGCAGCACGGCGAGCGCGCCGGCCGCGAGCGACATCTGCGCGAGGGCCCGGGGCACGGGCTCATCCTAACCGCGGGTGGGGACGGCTGGCCCGTGCGCACCATCGTTTGCGGCTGATCGATCAGCCGGCGACGGGATCGACCGTCCCCACCTCCACCGGCTCCGGGACTTGCCAGTCAGGATCGGGAGTTGCCCGCCAAGTGGCCGGAATCCGGACAGTGGACGGGCGTGGGCGGATGTCGGACACCTGGCACGGCGCTCGCTCTAGGGCCTGGCACCACCATGAAGCGCACCCTCCTCGCCAGCCTCGGCCTGTCCCTCCTCACCTCCCTCTCCGCGTTCGGCTGCGCCGGCGGCGACGACGTCGTCTCCGACTGCCAGCCCGGCGACATCGACTGCTCGACCGATCAGGGCGAGGGCAAGGGGGACGCGTGGAACTACGCCAACGACCCGCGCCGCCTGTCGCAGAACCTGACCTACCGCCTCGCCGAGCTGCCGCGCTCGGGCAAGCTCGACAAGCCGGTGTGGGCGTCGCGCTACACGCCGAAGGCGGGCGACCCGGTGATGTGGGCCGACACGTACTGGCCGACGGCGCAGGGCTCGACCAACGCGCGGTGGCAGGGCTCGTCGACCAAGTCGCCGCTGGAGAAGTACGACCAGGCGTTCAACAACACCGCCGGCTGCGAGGCGCAGCCCAGCCCGCGCTGCGGCGAGGGCGCCAAGGCGGCGTGGGACCAGTACCTCAGCTGCGCCGGCCCCGCGGCCAAGTGGCACGCGGCCAGCTTCCAGGGCAGCCGCCAGATGTACGACGGCGTCGACTCGGACAACGACGGCTCGGTCGACGAGTGCGGTGACCACGACGGCATCGCCGGGTGGTGGGGGCTGTGCCACTCGTGGGCGCCGGCCGCGCTGCTCGAGCCGGAGCCGCAGAAGGCGGTCGAGTACAACGGCGTCCGGTTCGAGGTCGCCGACCTCAAGGCGCTGATCATCACGCTCTACGACAAGACCGATGCGCTGATGCTCGGCGGCCGCTGCAACGCCGAGGAGTTCGAGCGCGACGCCAACGGCTCGCTCACCAACATCCCGACCGAGTGCCTCGACACCAACCCGGGCGCGCTCCACGTCATCCTCGGCAACTTCCTCGGCATCCACGACCAGGCGCTGGTCGAGGACCGCACCGCCAACTACGAGGTGTGGAACCAGCCGGTCGAGGGCTACGAGGTCACCAAGCAGGAGCTCGTCGACGCCAAGCGCGCCAACGCGTGCATCGGCGACACCGGCGAGACCTACACGCGCAACAGCAAGGCGAAGGAGCTGTACGAGGTCGAGATCACCGTCCGCTACCTGTTCGAGGGCCACGCCTCGCACGAGCCGCTCGGCATGGACGGCTACATCGGCACCGACGACTACCACTACATCCTCGAGGTCGACGGCGCCGGCAAGATCATCGGCGGCACGTACTGCACCGACTCGGTCGGCGACCACCCGGACTTCCTGTGGGCGCCGACGAAGATGGGCTCGAGCTACGGCCGCAACCCGGGCGTGGCGGCGGACAAGGTCCAGACGCTGATCCAGCTGTCGCGCCAGGACGACAACGGCGGCGGCGGCACGACCGAGGGCCAGTCGTTCACCTCGACCGGCACCGCGGCGATCCCGGACAACGACCCGGCCGGCGCGACCGTCGCGGTCGACGTCCCCGCCGACATCACGATGCGCGGGCTGTCCGTCACGGTCGACATCGCGCACTCGTGGCGCGGTGACCTCGAGGTGTCGCTGCTCAAGGACGGCGCGGTGGTCAAGGTGCTGCACGACAACGCGGGCGGCTCGGCCGACGACGTCAAGGAGACGTACACGCTGAGCACGGCGGACCTCGCGGGCGTGACCTCGCGCGGCACGTGGACGCTCAAGGCGGTTGACAGCGCGGCGCAGGACACCGGCACGATCAACTCGCTCAAGCTGACCTTCGCCGAGTGAGCGCGGGTCGGTAGCGGTCGGAGGCCCCCCGGCGACGGGGGGCGTCGCGTTTTCGGACCTGCTAGCATCGACGCCCGTGGACGCCCACGCCACCCCGGTGCCGGACGCGCTCGGCGCGTTCGCGATCGAGCACGAGCTCGGGCGCGGCGGCTCGGGCGTGGTCTACGCGGCGCGGCTGGGCGGCGCCGAGGTCGCGCTCAAGGTGCTGCGCCCCGACGAGGCGGCGACGGCGAAGGAGCGCGAGCGGTTCCTGGCGGAGGCGCGCCACCTCGCGCGCGTGACGCATCCGGGCGTGGTGCGGGTGCTCGACGTCGGCGAGCTGCCCGACGGGCGGCCGTACCTGGCGATGGAGCGGCTGCGCGGCGGCACGCTCGCCGAGCGGCTGATGCTGCAGCGGCTGCCGGTCGAGCGCGCGCTCGGGCTGTTCGAGCAGCTCGCGGCCGCGGTCGCCGCGCTGCACGCGGCGGGGCTGGTCCACCGCGACGTCAAGCCGGAGAACGTGATGCTCACCGACGGCGCCGGCGGCGATCGGCTGGTGCTGCTCGACTTCGGGATCGCGCGCGGCATCGACGACGCGGCGTCGACGACGACGCAGGCGGGGTTGCAGCGCGGCACGCCGGCGTACATGGCGCCGGAGCGGTTCTTCGGCGCGCGCGCGACGGTCGCCAGCGACGTCTACGAGACCGCGGTCGTGCTCTACGTGATGCTGACCGGCGAGCTGCCGTGGAAGGATCCGCGCAGCCCGCGCGACCGGATGAGCCCGCGGTCGCCGTCGTCGCTCGGCGTGCTGCTGCCGGCCGAGCTCGAGCGGACGCTCATGACCGCGCTCGGCCCCGATCCGGACCACCGCCCGGCGACGATCGACGCGCTCGTCGCCGGGATCCGGCGCGCCGCGTGGGACGGAGCGACCCAGCTCGCCGCGCCGTCGCAGCCCGGCGCCGGCGCCGCGCAGCGCCACGGCGGGACCACGCAGTCGGTGCGCCCGCGCCGCTGGCTGATCGCCGGCGGCCTCGCCGCGGCGTTCGCCGGCGCCGTGGCGATCGCCGCGATGCTCGTGTCGTCCGCGCAGCCGGGGGCACGAGCGGCCGAGCGCGCGCGGGCCCCGTCGAGCCTGCCTCCGTCCCCGTCCCCGTCCCGGTCTCCGTCTCCGTCTCTGCCTCCGCCTCCGTCTCTGTCTCCGTCTCCGTCTCCGTCCCCGTCTCCGTCTCCGTCTCCGTCTCTGCCTCCGCCTCCGTCTCTGTCTCCGTCTCCGTCTCTGTCTCCGTCTCCGTCTCCGTCCCCGTCTCCGTCTCCGTCTCTGCCTCCGTCTCCGTCTCCGTCTCCGTCTCCGGGCGCGGACCCGCCCGTCGATCGCGCGGCCGACCCAGATCCGCTCGTCCTGAGCGGAGGCCGAGCGCCAGCGAGGCCGAAGTCGAAGGACGTCACCCGCAAGGTGGGCACGGGCACGGGCACGGGCACGGGCACGGGCACCGGCAGCGCCACCGGCACCGCCGCCGGCACCTCCTCGACCACCGCCACCACCGCCTCCCTCGCCGACTGCCACCGCATCGCCAACCTCTACTGCACCGATCAGTTCCGCGCGACCGAGGGCAACCTCGCCGGCAAGCTCTGCGACTCCATGCGCAAGCAGGTCGCCGACTGGGAGCGCCTCCCACCCGACGGCCAGGCGAGCATGGCCGAGTGGTGCACGCGCTCGTACCCCGAGATGGCCGCGGCCGTCACCGAACGCCTGCGCCAGTACGCCGAGGGCGTCCGGCCGCCGGCCAACCCCCCGTGACCACGGGCCATCCGGCCGGCTCGCGCGCACGCTTGGTCGTCACGCACGTCGGGCGCTCCCGCGGCCTGTACCCCGCCCGTACCCCCCGCTACCCGAGCCGCACCTAGAGGCTTTCCGGACGCGACGCTACCTAAGAGGGCATGCGCACCGCCCTCGTGATCACCCGCGACCAGCCCCGCAGCACCCGGTGGGGGCACGCGCTGGTCGCCGCCGGGTGGACGGTCGTACACGCCCCCGACGTCGCCGTCGCGTTCTCGCCGCGGGCGCGCGACGTCGACCTGATGGTCGTCGACGCCGAGACGGAGGATCAGCTCCGCCTGCTGTCCCGGCTGTGCGTCTCGTGCGAGCTGCCGCCGCTCGTCGTCCGCACGTCGAGCATCACCGCGCGTGACCTCGTCGTGTGGGGCACCGTCGCGTCGATCCACGTCGACTCGCTCAGCGGCCCGTCGCTGGCGTGCTCGGCCGAGGCGCTGTGGCAGCTCGGCCCGGGCGCCGCGCCGACCCTGCCGCTGCGCCTGCCGATCCTCTCGCTCAGCAAGTGGACCGTGCGCGTCCGCGCCGCCGCGTGACGCCGCGCTACTCGACCGGCGTCCAGGTCAGGTTCTCGCCCTCGAGCTTGAACAGGAACGTGACCTGCTCGCCGTCGCCGGCCGCCTTGCACCGGATGCCCTCCGGCGGCAGCGTGACGACGCCCTTGCCGCAGTCGACCGTGACGTCGGGGACGTTCTTGACGAGGTCCTCCTTGATCATCTCGGCCGCCTTCTCGGCGCCGATCGGCTGGACCACCCACGACCACTCGACGTTGCCCTTGTCGTCCTTCTGGTCGACCTTGAGCGCGTAGTCGCCGCCGCCCTCGAACGTGACCTTGCACTCGAAGGAGTTGCCGGCCTTCATCTTGGCCTCGGGGCACTTCACCTTCGACACCGGGCCGATGTTCGAGGAGGCCCACTCCTTGATCTTCTTCTCGGCGTCCTTGTTGTCGATCTTGCCGCAGGCGCCGAGCGCCGCCGCGACCCCGACCGCGACGCCGAACGCGACGAGAGATGTAGCGATTCGCATCCCGCGAGCATATCGCACTGCCATCCTCGCAGCGCGCGTGCGGCTCCTGCACGCCGCGACGTCGCCCGGCGCGCCGGATCGCGCGCTTGCGGCCGCGAGCTGGGTGATCGACGCTGGCCCGCGCGCTGCAATTCACCGCGGGCATGACGCCCCTCAAGACCTCGCTCCTAGCCGCCTCGACGGCGCTCCTCGCGCTCGCGGCCACCGCCGCGGCGCGCCCCGCTCACGATGACGACGGCGATCGCCCGCGCCCGCCGCGCCGCCCGCCGCCCGAGGCGATCGCCGCCTGCGATGGCGCCGCCGTCGACGACCCGTGCAGCTTCGACACCCCGCGCGGCGACGAGCTGTCCGGCACCTGCCAGATCGCCGGCCCCGACGAGCTCCTCGTCTGCGTCCCCGCCGGCCACCGCCCGCCGCCGCCGCCCGACGACGACGACCGCGACCAGGACTGAGCACCGCCTCGTCCCGTCCCTCGCTCGCACCGCCTCCGACTCCGACTCCGCCTCCGCCTCGGACTCCGACTCCGTCTCCGCCTCCGTCTCCGTCTCCGTCTCCGCCTCCGCCTCCGCCTCCGTCTCCGTCTCCGACTCCGTCTCCGTCTCCGTCTCCGTCTCCGTCTCCGCTCGGCGTCCCCCCGCTCGTCCTGAGCAGCGCCGAGCGCCAGCGAGGCGCGTGTCGAAGGACGGTGACAGTCAGCAACGCGGTGGCGCGAGCCAAGCCGACGCGGTGCTCAGCTCTCCTTGATCCCGTAGCGCCGCAGCTTGTCGTACAGCGTGCGCAGCCCGATCCCCAGCCGCTCCGCCGCCTGCCGCCGGTTCCCGCCGACCGCGGCGAGCGCGTCCTCGATCGCGCGCCGCTCGATCTGATCCATCGTCAGCGCCTCGCCGGTGCTCGCCGCCGGCGAGGCGCTCGCCGCGCCCACGCTCACCGCCGCCGCGCCGCCCTCGCGCTCCACGCTCATCGGATCCATCACCAGGTGCTCCACCCGCACCTCCGCGCCGTCGCCCTCGACCAGGATCGCCGCGCGCTCGAGCGTGTTCGCCAGCTCGCGCACGTTGCCCGGCCACCGCGCCGCCGCCAGCCGCGCCCGCGCGCCGTCCGACAGCCGCAGCCCGCGCCGCCCGACGTGCGCCGCGATCCGCGGCAGCATCGCCTCGGCCAGCGGCACGATGTCCGCCGGCCGCTCGCGCAGCGCCGGCAGCCGCAGCGGGAACACCGCCAGCCGGTGGTACAGGTCCTCGCGGAACTCGCCCGCGGCCATCCGGTCGCCGAGGTTGCGGTTGGTCGCCGCCACCCACCGCACGTCGACCTCGATCGACTTCGTCCCGCCGACGCGCTCGAACGTCTTCTCCTGCAGCACGCGCAGCAGGCGCGCCTGCAGCGCCGGGCGCAGCTCGCCGACCTCGTCGAGGAAGAACGTCCCGCCGTCGGCCAGCTCCAGCCGCCCGCGCTTGCGCTCCGTCGCGCCGGTGAACGCGCCGCGCTCGTGCCCGAACAGCTCGCTCTCCAGCAGCTGCTCCGACAGGGTCGCGCAGTTGATCGCCACGAACGGCCCGGCGGCGCGCGCCGACCGCGCGTGGATCGTCCGCGCCGCGACCTCCTTGCCGGCGCCGCTCTCTCCCAGCAGCAGCACCGTCGCGTCCGTCGCGGCGACCTTCTCGAGCTGCCGCACCACCGCCTCCATCGCCGGATCGCCCCACGACAGCCGCGGCGGCGCGTCGTCGCGGCTCGCGCGCTCCTTGACCGCGAGCAGCGACCGCCGCTCCAGCGCGCGCGCCGCGAGCAGCCGCACCTCGGCCGGCCCGCTCACCGGCTTCTGCAGGTAGTCGAACGCGCCCAGGCGCATCGCCTGCACCGCGCCCTCGACCGTCCCGTGCGCCGTCAGCACGATCGCCTGCAGGTCCGGCTGCTCCGCCATCGCCGCCTCGAGCAGCTGCAGCCCGTCCATCCCGGGCATCTTCAGGTCCGTGATCATCAGGTCGTAGGCGTGCGCGCGCAGCCGCACCAGCGCGGCCTCGCCGTCCGACGCCTCGTCGACCTTGTGCCCCTCGGTGACCAGGCACCCCGACAGAAAGCCGCGCAGGCCCTTCTCGTCGTCGACCACGAGGATGCGTGCCATGGCCGTTCTTACCCCGGAACCTTCACGTCGATCACCGCCCCGACGCCGTCGTCGCCGCGCGCCGCGCGGATCTCGCCGCCGTGCAGCTCCACGATCCGCCGCGCCACCGCCAGCCCCAGGCCCGTCCCGCGCGTCTTGCTCGTCCGGAACGGCTCGAAGATCGCCTGCTCCTCGCCGGCCGGGATCCCCGGCCCGCGATCGCGCACCGCGATCCGCAGCGCGCCGCGCTCGCTCCACACCCGCGCCGACACGCGCGCGTCCGGCGGCGACGCCTCGATCGCGTTGCGCATCACGTTGACCAGCACCTGACGCATCCGGTCCGGATCCATCGACCACGTCGCCGGCGCCGCGCCCGCGTCGACGTCGATCCGCGCGCCGTCGACCTCGTCCGCCGCGGCGCGCGCGAGCGCCGCCGGCTCGACCGGCTGCTTGCGGAGGTTGCCCGTGCGCACGAAGTCGAGCAGCCCGTTCGCCAGCCGCTCGAGCCGCACCGCCTCGTCGACCACGACGTCGGCGCGCTCGCGCGTCGGCCCGTCGACGATCTCCGCCACCAGCTGCGCGTTGCCCTTGAGCGACGCCAGCGGGTTCTTCAGCTCGTGCGCCAGCACCGCCGACATCTCGCCGAGCGACGCCAGGTGCCGCTCCCGCGCGCGCGCCTGCGCCTCGCGATCGCGCGCCGCCAGCCACCGCGCCGCCGCCAGCGCGCCGAGCACCAGCAGCGCCGCGCCGATGCCCGACGTGATGAGGCTCCGCCGCGCCGCGTCCGAGACCTCCCGCGCCGCGCTCGACTCCAGCTCGATCACGATCGCGGGGGGCACGTCCCGCCGCCGCCCCCCGGGCAGCGGCGAGATCACCCGCAGCCGCCCGCCCGCCTCGGACACCATCAGCGGCGGGCCGCCGCGCCGCCCCACCGGAAACCGCGGCGGCGGCTCGACCGGCACCGCCGGCGTCCCCGCCTCGATCAGCGTCGGCCGCTCACCCGGCCGGTGCCCGTCGCGGGGCTCCACGATCGCCAGGTACCTCACCCCGCGGTCCGCCAGCTCGGCCCGCACCGCCTCCAGCTCCTCCGCCGTCGCGTCGCGATTGATCGCCCGCAGCTGCCGCCGGATCTGATCGAGCAGCGCCTCCGCCTGCCCCCGCGCCACCAGCCGCGACGCATCCCGCGCGCTCGCGTACCCCAGCCACGCCGTCGTCACCAGCACCGCCGCCATCACGACCGCTGCGCCGACCAGCGCGCGCCTCGACCACTGCGAGGCGCGCGGGTCCGGCAGCGTCGGAGGCGTCGTCGAGGCCACGGCCACACGGTAGCCCATCGCAAGCCGCGGGCCGGTCATGGCGGCTGGAGATCCGCGCGGTTGGCGCGGGCGTGGAAGCGGGCGTGCGGATGCCGCACGCGCACGGCTGCGGGTTCTGCAGCGACCGGGCAGCTGCCGGCGCGTTAGACTCGACGCCGATGGCATCGACACGCGGCCCCGGCCGCGGCCATGGTGCGGCCGCCGGCCCGCACACCGTCACCGACTGGCTCGCCCAGCCGGTCGAGGCGCGCGTCGAGCTCATCGACGGCGAGCTCGTCGAGAAGGCCGCGCCGACGTTCGAGCACGGCCGCGCCCAGGGCCACACGGCCGGCGCGCTCGGCGGGCCGTTCGACCGGCGCGTCGGCGGCCCGGGTGGCCCCGGTGGCTGGTGGATCGCGACCGAGGTCGACGTGCTCCTCGACGGCCGAGGCTACCGCCCAGACCTCGCCGGCTGGCGCCGAGCGCACCAGCCGGATCCGCCGCGCGAGCGCCCCGTCACGATCTGCCCCGACTGGATCTGCGAGATCGTCAGCGAGTCGAACCGGACGATCGACACCGTCACCAAGCTCCGCCGGTACCACCAGGCCGGCGTCCCGCACTGCTGGATCCTCGACACCGCCGAGCGCACGCTCACCGTCCACCGCCACACGCCGGACGGCTACCTCGTCGCGCTCCGCGCCGAGGCCCACGAGCGCGTCCGCGCCGAGCCGTTCGACGCGATCGAGCTCACCGTCGGCGCGCTGCTCGGCGACGACGTCGACGACTGACGCGGCGGGCGCGCCGCTCACCGTCGCCGCGCGTCGAGCCACGCCTGCCACGCCGCGGGCTCGTGCTCGCCCAGGTCGACGCCGCTCGCTGCCTTCAGGATCCGGTAGGCGAAGTCGTGGTTGTTGGGTTGCCGCAGCCGCAGCATCGCCACCAGGATGGTGCCGGCGCGGTCGAGCACCTCGTCGCGTAGCGCCTCGCGCTCGCGGTCGCCGCCGGGCCGCGCGAGCAGCCCGTCGAGGATCGCGGCCGCCTTGTTGCGATCGGTCGTCTCGGGGAAGTCGAGCGCGTCGATCACCGGCGCCAGCGGGATCGCGACCTTTGGGTGCCGGTACGCGATCTCCGCGAGCACGCGCATCGCGTTATTGCGCACGAGCGACTCGCCGTCGCGCGTCGCCCGCGTCAGCTGCGCGACGACCCACGCGTCGTCGGGGGCGTAGGCGAGCAGGTACGCGGCCGCCGCGCGCCTTCGCGCGTCGCCGTCGTCGCGCAAGATCGCCGCGAGCGCCTCGTGCTGCGCCGGCGCGCGCGCCGCGAGCGCCTCGCCGGCGGCCGCGACGTCCGGGTGCGCGTGGAACGGCAGACAGTGCAGGGCGGGGCAGGGCGCGTCGGGCGCGGGCCCCGTCGCCTGGCTCCACACCACGTCGATCGCCTCCTCGTACGCCGACCACGCCGCGATCAACCCGTCCGGGTCGTCGTACGAGCCGGTCGGGCGGGGCAGGAACGCCATCCGGCGCGTCGCGTCGCCGCGCTCGACGAAGTCGACCGTGAGGTGCTGCGACGTGACGCCGTCCTTGCGGTAGGTGACCAGTGCGATCGCGGCGTGCGCGAAGTCGCCGAGCGTCAGCAGGTGCGCCTCGAGCGCCGCGAACTCGACCTGCTCACCACGCCCCAGCCCGTCGGCCAGCGCCTGCAGCTCGTCCCCACACGCCGCCAGCAGCGCGTCGAGCGTCAGCTGCTCGGTGCCGTACAGGTCGATGGTAAGCGGCTGCGACGTGGCCGGCGCCGCCGCTGGCGCTGACGCCGCCGCGCCTGCGGCGTCTGCGGCCGCGCGGGCGCCATCGGCCATGCCGGCGTCGCCGAGCTCGGATGCCGCGGCCGGCGCGCGCTTGCCGGCGCAGCCGCCGAGCGCGCCGAGCGCGCCGAGCGCGACAACCACGATGACCGCGACCCCAGCCGCGTGAGCCCCCGCAGTCCACCGCGTCCGCCCGACGCCACGCGCTGGACCCACGTGTGCCTCGCTCGTCCACGTTCCTTGCGCGCTCATGCCGGCGGACATGCTGGTCACGACCGACCGCATGTCGCGCCCGGTGCCGACCATTGCCGCCTGCCGACGGCTGGCCGGGCGCGGCGTCTGGTGGCCGCGACGGTCACCCGCCCCGGGCGCCCCCGCCAGCCACCGCTCTCGTGCGTACCCTCCAGTCACCCGTCCCGGGTCTCGGCACCCGTCCCGCGCATGGGTCGGTCGCACAGCTGGCCTGTTCACCCTTGCGCAGCCCATCCGCATGCATGATATCGACGAAATCAAGATGGGGTGGCAGCTGCCGCTGGTCATCCGCACGTGGGGAGGCAAGCGCGCCGGGGCCGGCCGGCCGCGCCGTGGCGCCCGCTCGTCGCAGCCGCACAAGGCGCGCCCCGCGCTGAGCCGCCATCACCCGGTCCACGCCACGCTGCGCGTGGTCGAGCGCGTCGGCCGCCTCCGTCGCCTGGACATGTGGCGCGCGCTGCGCCGCGCCATCATCTGCGTGCTCGAGCGCGACCGGTTCCGCGTCGTGCACCTCTCCATTCAGGGCACCCACGTCCACCTGATCTGCGAGGCCGACGACGCGACCGCGCTCGCCCGCGGCCTGCAGGCGCTGCAGATCTCCGCCGCGAAGCGCATCAACGCCGCGCTGAGCAAGCGCGCGGGCCGCCGCGTCCGAGGCCAGGTGTTCGCCGACCGCTACCACCGCGAGACGCTCACCACGCCGCGCCAGTGCCGCAACGCGCTCGCGTACGTGCTCAACAACTGGCGCAAGCACCGCGAGGACGCCACGCGCGCCGGCGCTCCCCTCGACAGGTTCGCGACCGGCTGGCACTGGGACGGCTGGACCGAGCCCCCGCCGCCGGTGCGCCTCACCCCCACCACGGAGCTCGTCCCGGTTGCGTACCCGACGTGCTGGCTGCTCACCACCGGCTGGCGGCGGCACGGCCTCGTCTCGCCATGGGAGCGGCCGGGCCCGCGCGTAGCGTCGTGATCGATCCGCACCCAGACATCACGTCCGTCGCCACGCTCTCCGTCGCCCGCGCCGCCGCGCCCGCGCCCGCGGCGGCCGAGCGCCGCGGCCGCCGCCGTCCACGAGCAGCACCAGCATCCCGCCGCCGACGAGCACCGTCATCAGGGACACGAACGGCACCCACCCGAGCCCGGGCCCGCCCACGTACCCCGCGTCGAGCACGAACGCCAGGCCCGCGTGCGCCGGCCCTGCCGCGATGAGCAGCTCCGCCGCCATCCGCGCCGTCCCCACCCACGCCACGACCATCGCGACCGCGAACAGCCCCGCCGCGACCACACGCAGCCGGTCCATCACCAGCGGCTCGCCCGCGATCGCGCCGGCGATCGCCATCACCGCCATCGCGGTCACCAGCGGCCGCGCGTCGCGCCCGCCGTTGGCCTCGTCTTCATCGTCGCCCTCGTCCTCGTGCTCGTTCGCGTCGTGCATGTCCGGTGGCATCGTAGCCGCGCGTATCGCCGGAGCGCCACGCCGGTTGCGCCGTGCCGACGATTGCTGCCCGCACCGCACGCCGCGCACCGCGCGCCCCGCTCCGCCCCGCTGCCACGCTCTGCCACCGGCCGCGCTCTGCGCGCCCCTGCGCGGCGCGTAGGCTCTCATCCGTGGCGGCGATGCTCTCGACCTGGGCGACCGAGCTGCAGCGCGCCGGTGCCGCCGTCCGCTCGCCGCGGCGCGCGCTGCTGCTTGTCTCGCTCGGCTTCGTCGCCCTCCTCCTCGTGTCGAGCTGGTACCTGCCGCAGCCGTGGGTCGCCCCGATCTGCCGCGCCGCTCGCGACGCCGGACCGCACGTCGACCGAGGCGATCGGCGCCCTGGTCGCGCAGCTCCTCGGCTGCGCCCTCGTCGAGGATCTGCTCTACCGCGGCTTCCTCGTGCCCCACGTCGTCGACCTCGCCGGCCGCCGGTGGCGCCCGGTGCCGGCGCTCCTCGTCGGCGTCGCGACGTCGCAGGCGATCTTCGCCGCGACCCACATCCCGCAGCGCCTCCACCACGGCGTCGCCGGCGCCGAGCTCGCCCTGCATCTCGTCGGCCTGTGGTGCTTCGGCGTGGCGCTGACCGCCGTGTGGCTGCGCACTCGCAACCTGTGGATCGCCGTCGGCGTCCACGCGCTCAGCAACTCGCCCACGTTCCTGTTCGCGCCCGCGGCGCTCGGCGGCTGAGCGAGTGCACGCGCGCGCCAAGTCGTCATCGCGCCGGCTTCCGTGTTTGCCCGCGGCGCGCGAGCCCCTCGAGGCTCCGCGGGCTGCCCAGTCCTTCGAGGCCACGCGAGCGGAGGCACCGCGCGAAGGCGCAATCGGCCAGCGCGTCCAGTCGGGGCTGGTACTGCTCGAAGTACCGCGTGGTCAGGGCGTAGCTCTGTGTGTCCTGGACGCGTTCGGTCGCGACGTGGAGCTGGAACGGACCGAAGAGTTCTCGCGAGCGCGCGTCGACGGCGATCACGTGGACCACGTCGCTCTCCTGGTCCCGTCCGCCCTGGTGGACCGCGACGAGGTACCCGTCGGCGCCTGTCCCATCCTCGCTCGCGGGCTGCACGCCGGCCCGCCCGACCGCGTTGTCCAGCGCCGCCTGGAGGTTCGTCGCCTGATCGCGCTCGCTGGCGACGCGGGTATCGACTACGACGCGGCCCGGCGACGCGCCGCGAGCGAGGAGCCGCGACAGGACCTCGTCGCGCGCCTTGACGAGGGTGGGGGCCCGCTCGCCGTCGGTGATCGTGGCCGCGTACACCGCGAGCCACAGCAGCGCCTCCGGCGAGCCGAGCTGGGCCAGGGCGGGCACCACCGCTTGCCACAGCGCGTCTCGGGCCGCCGCCTTGGACTTCTCGTCGTCGGTGCGCGTGAGGATCGCGGCGAGGGTGGCGACGTCGTCGCGGTCACCCATGCGCCCGAGCAGCGTCGCGGCGTCGGCGTAGCGAGCACCCTGGGCGGACCAGGTCTTCGCGTGGACGTGGAGGAACGCGCGGACCGTGTCGAGGCAGGGCGCGCCGAGCGCCTGGCACCCGTCGAGGTCGCGGGCGATCAGCCGTTCGCGCGCTCGCGCGCGCGCGGGGTCGGCGCGCAGCCCGAGCGCCTTGACCGCCCGCTTGGCCTCCTTCGAGGTGTCGTGGACGAGGGCGTCGATCGCGTCCGCGTCGCCGAGCACCGCCGCGACCGCGCGGCCGGTGTCGTCGAGTTGCCCCCGGAGCGACTCGAACGCCAGCCCATCCGGGGTGCTGAAGCTCGAGCCCGAGTAGCTCGACGGTGGCTTGCCGGGCGCTCTCCAACGCGCCGACACTCAACTCCGCGCCCGCGTCGCTCGGCGCCTGAGCCTCAGTCCTCGCCGGCCGGGGCCCGCGCGTTCGGCCGCTCCAAAACGTGGAGCATGAACGCCAGGTCCCGCGCGATCTCGCGGTACCGCTCGTATCGCCCCGACTTGCCGCCATGCCCGGCCGCCATGTCGGTGTGCAGCAGGAGCAAGTTGTCGTCGGTCTTCGTCGCGCGCAGCTTCGCCACCCACTTGGCCGGCTCGAAGTACTGCACCTGCGAGTCCCACAGCCCGGTCGTGACCAGCATCGACGGGTAGCCCTGGGCGGTGACGTTGTCGTACGGCGAGTACGACAGCATGTAGTCGTAGGCCGCGCGGTCGGCGCCCGGGTTGCCCCACTCGTCGAACTCACCGGTGGTCAGCGGGATGTCGTCGTCGAGCATCGTCGTCACCACGTCGACGAACGGGACGGACGCCACGACGCCTCGGTACAGGTCGGGCCGCATGTTCACGATCGCGCCCATCAGCAAGCCGCCGGCGCTGCCGCCGGTGGCGAACACCTTGTCGCGGGCGCCGTAGCCCCCTGCCACCAGGTGCTCGGTCACCGCGATGAAGTCGGTGAACGTGTTCTTCTTGCGCATCATCCGCCCGTCGTCGTACCAGCGCCGGCCCAGCTCCTGCCCGCCGCGGACGTGCGCGGTGGCGACGACCCAGCCCCGGTCGAGCAGGCTCAGGTTCGTGGCGATGAACCACGGGTCGCTCGAGATGCCGTAGGAGCCGTACCCCCGGATCAGCAGCGGCGCCGTCCCGTCCACCGTCGTCGAGCGACGGCGAACGATCGTGACCGGTACCTGCTGTCCGTCGGGCGCGGTGGCCTGGACGTAGTCCGCGACGTAGTCGCGCGGCGAGAATCCGCCGAGCACCGGCATCTGCTTCAGCATGCGCCGCTCGCCGGTCGCCAGGTCCAGCTCGTATAGCGTCGTCGGCGTCGTCGGCGACTCGTACCAGTAGCGCAGCGGCTGCGACGGCTCCGGCTGGGCCGCGACGCCCATCACGTAGGCGGGGTCGTCCGCCGCGATCACGAACGGCTCGCCGCGCGCGGGCAGCACCCGGACCTTGAGCAGCCCGCCCGAGCGCTCGTCGAGCGCGATCGCGTCGTCGAGCAGCGAGACGGCGTCGACGAACGCGTCGTCGCGGTGCGCGAGCAACTCGCGCCACCGCGCGCGCTCGGTCGGGCCGCCGTCGGGGACCTCCATCACCCGGAAGTTCGGGGCGTCCCAGTTGGTGCGGATGACGAACCGGCCGCCGAGGTGGTCGACGTCGTAGAGGTGGTCCCGTGCGCGCGCCTCGAACACCCGCGGCGCCGACGTGGGGCGATCCGCTTCGATCAGCCGGACCTCGGTCGTGGTCGAGCTGTAGCTGGCGACGCTGATGAACCGCTCGGAGGTGGTGACGCCGACCGTGACGGAGAACGTCTCGTCAGCCTCCTCGTACACGACCTCGTCCGGCGCGCCGCCGTCGATCACGTGCCGCATCACCCGGAACGCGCGCAGCGTCGTCGGATCCTGCTCCACGTAGAACAAGGTCCGCCCGTCGCTGGCCCACGCCAGCGCCGGCGTGACGTTCGCGCGATCGGTCGCGAGCAGCTCCCCGGTGACGAGGTCCTTCACGCGCAGCCGGAACTGGTTGCGCCCGACGCGGTCCTCGACGTACGCGAGCTTGGTCGTGTCAGGGCTCACCGTGGCGCCGCTGACTTTGTAGAACGCCTCCCCCGCGCCCAGTTCGTTCGGATCGAGGATGACCTCCTCGGGCGCGTCCTGGCTGCCCTTGCGCCGGCACGTGATGCCGTGCTGCTTCCCCTTCTCCGTGCGCACGTAGTACCAGTACCCGTCGCGCAGGCTCGGCACGCTCGTGTCGTCCTCCTGCAGCCGACCGATCATCTCCGCGTAGAGCTGCTCCTGCAGCGCCTGCGTCGGCGCCAGCATCGCCTCGGTGTACGCGTTCTCCGCCGCGAGGTAGCCGAGCACGTCCGGATCCGACCGCGTGTCGTCGCGCAGCCAGTAGTACGGATCGACGCGCGTGCCGAACGGCGAGACGACCTCGTGCGGGCGCTGCGCCGCAATGGGCGGCTGCGGGCTGGACCTCGCGGGCCCGGCCGCGGGGGGCGCGGCCGGCGCGCCGCACGCGGTCGCGAGGAGGATCAGGAGGGCGGAGGTTCGGAGGACGGGGGCAGGGGACATCGGGTGCCTCGAAGGGTAGCGGCGCGACGGGTCGTGGACCGGGCTCGTCACAGCTAGCGCGCAGTGGGGCCGTCGGCCACCGCCTCCAGGTACGCGTCGACCGCCGCGCCGTGGCGTTCGCGCTGCTCGATGCACTGCTCGGCCTGCTCGACGCCCTTGCGCAGGTGGTTGGCGGCGCCGTCGACCTCGGCGGCGATGCCTTCGACCGCCGCGACGACCTCGGCGAGGCGCGCGCGGTCGCACGTCGCCCAGGCCAGCATGCCGATCATCCCGCCCGCCTCGTCGTCGCGCATCGCCGCGCGCAGCGCGTCGAGGTGGTCACGGACGTACGCCCACGCGGCGTCGCGCGTCTCGCGCAAGAACAGCAGGCCGTAGAGCGGCGTGAGGCGGTCGCGGGGGTCGAGCGTGGCGTCCGTGGTCAGCGCGAGCGCACGCGCCACCAGCTCCGGCTCCACCGCGGCCGACAGCGATCCCAGCAGGCGCCTTCGGGTCCGGTGGTCCGCCTCGGCGCGCGCGCGCGCCAGCACCTGGTCGAACGCGGCCGCGCCGCCGCGGCGGACCACCAGCCACAGCGCCGTGCCGACCTGATCGTCCGCGAGCGAGCGCTCGCCGTCGAGCCAGCGCGCGCCGAGCGCGGCGCCCTCGCGCGCGAGCGCGTCGTCGGCGTCGACCACGGTCGCGATCAGCGCGCGCCGCACGTCGTGGACATCGTCGCTGTCGCCGTCGCGGCGGTGCCATCCCAGCGCGCGCGCGCGGGCGCCGAGCAGATCGGCGACGTGCGCCTCGTACCTCGCGAAGTGCGCGTCGTCGAGCCACGCCGGCTGCAGCAGCCCGAGCAGCCCGAGCGCGCCCGACACCAGCGTGGGATTGGGCTCCCCCGCGAGCGCGGGCACCAGCGACTGGACGTCCACCGGGGACAGCGCGCCGCGCTCGACCGCCGCGCGCGCGTCGTCGAGCAACACCAGGCGCTCCGTCGTCGACAGCGCCGGCGTGGCCGCGAGCGCCGCGAGCTCGGCGGCGTCGATCTCGACCCGGTAGTAGCCGTCGCCGCCGGCGTTGGCGACCCACCAGGTCGGGCACGACGCCCCGAGCTCGACCGTCCCCGTCGCGTCCCGCAGCACGCCGCACGTCCGGCTCGCCTCCGCGCCGTGGCCATGGCGCACGCACACCGGCACCTGCCACCGCGTGTCGTCCTCGATCCGCGACCGACGCTGGGTGAGCTCGACCCGCGCCGCGCCCCCGTCGCACCGCAGCGTCGCCGAGATCAGCGGCGCGCCGGGCGCGTCGAGGTAGCTCTCGAACACCGCGGCGGCGTCGTCGCCCAGCTCCTGCCGCATCACGGCCGTGAAGTCCTCGGCGCTCGCGTTGCGCCACGCGTGCGCCTCGAGATAGCGCCGCTGGAACCCCGCGAACCGCGCCTCGCCCACCCATCGCTCGATCATGTGCAGCACCGAGGCGCCCTTGAAGTACGTGATGCTGTTGTCGAACGACGCCTGGATGCCTTCCTCGTCGGTGACCGCCGTGCGCAGCGCGCGCGTCGCCGCGAGCTCGTCGGCGGCGAGCGCCATCGACCGCCGGTCGACAGCCTCCTCGGCCCAGTGGCCGGCGGGCTCGACCCGCTCGGACACCCGCCGATCCAGCCACGTCCCCAGCGCCTCGTTGAGCCAGGTGTCGTTCCACCACGCCATCGTCACCAGGTCGCCGAACCAGTAGTGCGCCAGCTCGTGCGCCAGGATGTTCATGTACCAGCGCTTGCGCCCCGCGGTCTCGTCCTCCGGGCGGATCAGCGTCAGCGGCTGCCCCATCGCCACGATCCCCGGGTGCTCCATGGTCCCCCAGAACCGCGGCACGACGGCGACGTCCAGCTTGGCGTACGGGTACGGCATGCCGAGCGTGTCCTCGAGCGTCGCGACGACGTCGGGCGTGATCGCCTTCGCCCATCGCAGCTCCGCGGCGCGCCCGGCCGGCGCGACGAACCGCACCGGCACCCGCGCCGCGCCGGCCACGCCGCCGTCGACGAGGTCGAACGGCCCGACGACGAACGCCAGCAGGTAGCTCGGCATCGGCGGCGTCTCGGCCGTCACGGTCGTCGTCCAGCCGTCGTCCCCGACCACCTCGCTCACCGTCGGCTCGTTGCCGACGGCGACCTGCCCGGGCGGCGTCCGGAACGTCACCTGCCACGGCACCTTGAACCCCGGCTCGTCGAAGCACGGCACCGCGCGGCGCGCGTCGATCGGCTCGAAGAACGTGTACGCGTACCAGGCGTCGCCCTCCGCGACCGCGTAGATCCCGCGGCTGCGCTCGCGGTCGATCGTGCCCTGGTAGCCGATCTCCAGCGTCGCCTCGCCCGCGGGCACCGCGCGCGCCACCCGCAACCCGACGAGCGAGCCCTCGCCGCGCTCCACCGTCGCGGCCATCCCGCCCAGCTCCACGCGGTCGAACGTCAGGTCCTGGGCGTGCAGCCACACCACCGACGTCGGCGCATCGAGCGCCAGCGCGATCTCCACCTCGCCACGGAACGTCGGCTGCGCCGCGTCGATCGACAGCTCCAGCGCGTAGCGCACCGGCCGCACCGTCGTCGGCAGCCGAAACGCCGGCGGGGCCTCCTCGCTCGCCGGCGCCGGCGCCGGCGGGTGCGCCGGCCTGCCGCCGCAGCCGCCCAGCGTCGCCGTCAGGGCCGTGGCCGCCGCGATGGTCGCGGCGCGCGTGTTCGTCAACCTCATCGCTTCGCTCCCTCCTTGCCGTGCGTCGATCGCCTCGCCGGCGCACGTCCGCGCGCCGGCGTCGCCAGCCACGCCTCGACCGCCGCGCGCTGGGCCGGCCGCTCCGCGATGCACTGGTCCATCGTCTCCAGCGCCTGCGCCAGCACGCGCGGGCCGCCCGCCAGCGGGGCGATATGCACCTGGCCCCAGGCCGCGGCGTCCTCGCGCTTGGCGGGATCGCACGACGAGGTGAGCGCGTCGATCGAGTAGGCCGCCAGCTCGCGCGGCAGTCGCGGCAGGAGCGAGGCGGCGTGCTCGCGCACGAACGCCTCGACCACCGGCCGCGCGCGCGGCCACATCGCGAGCCGCCAGATCACGCGCGCGAACGTCTTGAGGTCGGTCGAGGGCTCGAGCAGCAGCGCCAGCACGCGCTCGGCCGCGCCCGGGTCCCGCACCCGACCGAGCGCGTAGCCGATGTCCCCGATCGTGGCGGCGTCGCTGCCGGCGCGCGCCTCGGCCAGGAGGTCGTCGACGAGCGTCGCGTCGTGCGCGAGCGCGGTGTCGAGCACGTTGCGCCGCTCCCGCGTCGACAGCGTGCGCCACCGCCTGCCCAGCGCGACCGCCTCGCGCGCGAGCCGTTCGTCCTGCCCGACGTGCGCCGCGAGCGGCACGGCGATGACCCGCAACATGTCCTCGGCGAACCCGTCGCCCGCCCGGCGCTGCCAGCCGATCCGCCTCGCGAGGGGGCCGAGCGCGTCGCGCACCCGCCGCGCCAGCCGCGGCCGCGCCTCGTCGCTGACCAGCTCGTCCGCCAACCACACCAGGCCCGCGACCTGGCTCACGGCGTCGACGGTGCCCTCGCGCGCCAGCTCGTCGACCAGCCCGAGCACGCGCTCCAGCGGCAGCACGCCGTTGCGCGCGGCCGCGTGCGCGTCGTCGAAGATCACGAGCCGCTCGCCCGGCGTGAGCGCGTCCCATGCCGCCTCGAGCGCGTCGAGCTGGCCGACATCCAGCGCGGTGCGGAAGTACCCCGCGCCACCGGCGTTGGGCAGCACCCAGGCCGGGCACGCGCCGGGCAGTCGCAGCTCCTGCGTGGCCGCGCGCAGCGTCGTGCACGTGATGTCGCGCTTCCCTCCACGCCCCGCGACCACGCACACCGGCAGCGTCCATCGCTGGGCGCGTTGCTCGTCGATCAGCGAGGTCGGCAGCCACCGGCGCTGCGTCAGCGTCACGACCGGATCGTCGCCCGCCTCGCACGCCAGGCGCGCTTCGACCACCGGCACGCCCGCCTGCTCGACGAAGCTCCGCATCCCGGCCGCGGTGTCGTCTCCGAGCTCCGCGCTCACGGCGGCGAGGAAGTCGTCCGCCGTCGCCACGCCCCAGGCGTGCGCCTCCACGTAGCGCCGCAGCGCGGCGCGGAACGCCTCCTCGCCCGCGGCCGCCTCGAACATCCGGAGCACGGACGCGCCCTTGCTGTACGTGATGCCGTCGAACGCGTTGACGACGTCGTCACGCGACTCGACCGGCTGGCGGATCATCCGCGCCGACGCGAGCCCGTCCGAGCTCATCGCCCACGACCTCGACGCCACCGACGACGCCCACGCCGGCTCGAGCGCGCGCAGCGCCTCGCCGCCGATCCACTCGGCGAGCGACTCGTTCAGCCAGAGGTCGTCCCACCACGCGGGCGTCACGTAGTTGCCGAACCACTGGTGCGCCAGCTCGTGCGCCGCGGTCTCCAGGTACCAGCTCTTCTGCTGGTCCGTCACCGTGTCCGGGTCGAACAGCAGGTACATCTCGCCGTAGGTGATCAGCCCCGGGTGCTCCATCGCGCTGAACGCCGTCGTCTGCGGGATCACCAGCGCGTCGAGCTTCGCGTACGGGTACGGCATCCCGATGAAGTCCTCGACGAACGCCAGGATCGACGGCGTGACCTCGACCGCGTACGTCGCGTCTCGCGCGCGCCCGCGCGGCGTGATCACCCGCATCGGCACGCCGCTGCGCGACGTCCCGCCGTCCACGATCTCGAACGGCCCGACCGCGAACGCCACCAGGTACGTCGGCAGCGGCGGCGTCTGCGCGAAGGTGGTCCGCATCATCCCGTCGCCCAGGGCCTCCGCCCGCTCCACCGGCGTGTTCGACAGGGCGACCATCTCCGTCGGGGCGTCGATCGTCAGCTGCCACGGCACCTTCGACCACGGCTCGTCGATCGACGGGAACACCCGCCGCGCGTACTCCGACTCGAACTGCGAGTACACGTAGCGATCGCCGCGCTCCTCTTGCACGAACGCGCCGCGAGCGTCGTCGGTCACGAACACCCCCGCGTACTCGAGGTGGAGCGTGACGTCGCCCGCGGCCAGCGCCGCGTCGCCGCGCGCGCGCAGCCCGGTCATGTCGGGCCGCGTGGCGGGGACGACGTCGAGCGCGACCTCGGCGTCGCCTTGCTGCGCCACGGCCCCCGACACGTCGAGACCCTCCGCGTGCAGCCACACCGTCCGCGTCGGCGCCGCGAGCTCCCCGCGGATCTCGACCTCGGCCGCGAAGCCCGGCCGTGCCGGGTCGACCACGAGGCGCGCCTCGTACCTCGCGGGTACGAAGGCTCGCCCGACGCGGAACACCGGCTCGGGCGTGTCGATGACCACGTCGGCCGCAGACGGCGCCGGCGCTGGCCCGGTCTCGCGGGGCGAGGTCGAGCCGCACGCGGCGAGGGTGAGCACCGCCGTGACAGCAGCGTGGAGCGGCAGGCGTGAGGGCGATTTCATGCGGGGCCTTGCAGGTGCGTGTTGGTGGGCGGGAGAGGGCGGCTTGAACAGATGCTGTGACGTCGGGGAGTCCGGGGGGGGGCGCGCTCGGCACGGGAGCATCGGCCGCCATGCGCGCAGGTTGCGCGCCCGCGCGGCCGCATCGTCAGGCAGGACGTGGCAACGGCTGATCGGGCAGACGGACCTTCCACGGCCCGGTCGCGCCCGCGCCCTCCGCGGCCTCGCGCTCGGCGACGCGCACCAGCAGGCTGCCGATCCCCGCCGCGCCCTGCATGTAGCCCGTGAACGACTGCTTCCAGTACGGCTCGATCCGGTTCTCGGCGTGGACCCACTCCAGCCCGCCGCCCGCCGCGGGCGTCGCGCGCGCGAGCACGTCCGCGACCAGCTCGCGCGCGAACGCCAGGTGCGCCTCGTCCCCGGTCTCCTCGTGCAGCGTGAGCATCCACTCGGCGATCGCCGCGTTGCCGCAGCACTGCCCGACGTTGTCCCAGAAGCCGGGCGTCTGCGTGTGCGGCACGCCGCTCGTCGTCACGCCGCGGATCGCCTTGCGCTGCCACTCGGCCCACGCCGCGTCGCCGGTGACGCGATGCAGCTGCTCGAACATCCGCCACGTGCCGACCGGCCCGTGACACAGGCCGAGGTAGTAGCGGTCCTCGCCATCCGGCAGCGCGTGCGGCAACAAGCACACGTCGCCGTCGGTGTACGCCAGCGACGTCACGTGCCGCGCCCCGTCGAGCGCGGCGGCGAGGAAGCGCTCGTGCCGCGTCACCTCGTACAGCCGCGCCAGCGCGAACGCGACGCCGGCCGTGCCATGGGAGAAGCCGGGCAGCTCGTCCGTCGCGCCGAAGCGCATCAGCCACCGTCGCCCGGCCGGCGTCTCCTCGCCCATCGCGAGCAGCCCGTCGCCGAGCCGGATCGCGAGGTCGAGCGCGCGGTCGTCGTCGAACACAGGGCCCGCCTCGACAAGCCAAGCGATCACGCCGGCGTTGCCGTAGTAGACGTCGTTCATCCCGGCGTACGTTGCACCGCCGCCTTGATACGGAAACACGGCGTCGTCGAGCGCGCCGATCGTGTGCGCGGCCGCGTCGCGGAACGCCGCGTCGCCCGTCGTCTCCGCCAGCGCGCGCAGCACGACGCCCTGGCCCGCCAGGCCGCCGTAGAGCCCCGCCCGCTGCCACGACGGCTCGCGCCGGACCTCGTCGACGAGGTGTCGCCCGCCGCGCACGGCGCGGTCGAGGTACGCCTCGTCGCCCGTGGCGCGGTGGAGCTCGAGCAAGAACAGCGTCGGGCCGGCCGAGCCGTGGTAGAGGTCCGTCGTCAGGTGGTCCGCCCGGTCGGCTGACTTGCGCCACACCAGGCCGTGCTCGGTCTCGACCTCGAGCGACGACAGGTACGCCGCGGCCGCGCGCGCCGCCGCCAGCGCCTCCTGCCCGCGATCGGCCCGCGGCGCCGCCGCCCGCGCCCGCGGCGCGCACCCCGCGATCGCCGCCGCACCGAGCCCGCGGAGCAGGTCACGTCGCGACAGCCCCGCGTCACGGCGCATCGCTGCCTCCGCCCGCGTCGGTCTCCGCGCCGTCCGACTCGGTCTGGGGCCTTGTCTCTGTCTCGGTCTGTGGCTCGGCCGGCGCTTCGAGGAGCTCCCTCCCGTCCTCGTACCTCACCGTCAGCACGGGCTCGCCGTCTGCACCGCGTACCACGTAGAGACCATGCGCCACGCCCCTTCGCATCTCGATCTGCGAGCGCACCACGCCATCCTGCGTCCGTGTGATCGGCCCATCCGGCCGGTTGTCCACCCACGTGCTCTCGGACACCCACGGATCGACGCGGCCGTGGATCGTCACCGTGCCGATCAGCCGCCCGCGTTCGATCGTGCCCTCGCCCGCGGGCCGGCCGTCCTCGAAGTAGGTACGCCACGGCCCGTCCAGCCGGCCGTCGACGAAGCTGCCCTCGAACATCATCGCGCCCGTCGCGTGGTACTCGGTCCACCGCCCGGTCTCGCGTCCGCCCACGTACGCGCCGACCCGCCACCACTGGCCATTGGCGTGCCACGTCTCCCACGCGCCCTCCGCCCGGCCGTGCACGTACCGCCCACGCCCGCGCAGCTGCCCCGACGGATACCGCGCCTCGACCTCGCCGAACGCGCCGCGCTCGACGCAGCCGACCGCGTCCGCGTGCGTCGCCGCCGGGCAGTGCCGCGCCACGGCCGGCGCGCGCCCGCCTGTCGCGCACGCGGCGCCCGCCACTGCCGCCACGCCCACCGCGACCGCGCCCACCGCGCCCCTCATCGCTTGCCTCCACGCGCCTTCTTGCGCGTGCGCTTCGCCGCCGGCGGCTCCTCCGCCAGCCACGCCTCCACCGCCGCGCGCTGCGCTGGCCGCTCCGCGATGCACTGGTCCATCTCCTCGAGCGCCTGCGCCAGCATGCGCGGCCCGCCGGGCTGCGGCGCGATGTGCGCCTCGCCCCACGCCGCCACCTCGTCCCGCTGGCTCGCGTCGCACGACTGGGTGAGCGCGTAGATCCACCACGACTCGGTCCCTTCGGGCAGCCGCGGCGCGAGCTGGTCGAAGTGCTCGCCCACGAACGCCGCGACGATGGGCTGCGCGCTCGGCAGCCGCGCCAGCCGCACCGCCAGGCCCCAGAACACCTTGAGGTCCGTGGACGGCTCGAGCAGCAGCGCCAGCGCGCGCTTCGCCTGCTCGGGGTCACGCACCAGCCCCAGTCCGTACGAGACGTCGCCGAGCGTCTCCTGATCGAGCGGCTCGCGCGCGGCCTCGATCAGCTCGTCCAGCAGCTCGTCGCTGTGGCTCACCGCAGCGTCGAACGCGGTGCGGCGCGCGCGCGTCGGGAGCTCGCGCCAGCCACGCGCCAGCGCCACGGCCTGCGCGACGAGCCGGGCGTCCTCGCCGAGCCGCGTCGCCGTGGGGACGATGTACCGGCGCACCATGTCCTCGGCGTGACCGTCGCCGTCGCGCCGCGTCCAGCCCAGCTTGCGGGCGAGCGGCCCGAACGCCTCGCGCACCCGCCGCGCCAGCGCGGACCGCACCGTGTCCGGCACCACCTTCTCGGCCATCAGGAACATCTCGTCGGCCATCGACAGCGCGTAGAGGTCGCCCTCCCGCACGAGCTCGTCGACCAGCCCGAGCACGCGCTCGAGCGGCAGCGCGCCCGCGCGAGCGGCAGCGCGCGCGTCGTCGAACACGGCGAGTCGCTCGGCCAGCCGCAGCTCACCCCACGCCGCCTCCAGCGCGTCGAGCCGTGCGGCGTCGAGCCCGACCCGGTAGAAGCCCGCGCCGTCGGCGTTGGGCAGCACCCACGCCGGACACGCGCCGGGCAGCTCCAGCGTCTGTGATGCCTCGCGCAGGAGCGTGCACGTCGTCGACCGCTCGCCCCCGAGCCCCGCGGCGACGCACACCGGCACGTGCCACCGCTGCGCGCGCTGCTCGTCGGTCAGCGCGCCCGGCAGCGACCGCTGCTGCGTCAGCGTCACGACCGGCGCCGCCCCGGCGTCGCACGCCAGCGACGCGGTCACGACCGGCGCGCCCGCCTGCTCGACGAACGTCCGCAGCGCGGTCGCCGTGTCCGCGCCGACCTCCGCGTTCAGTGCGGCGAGAAAGTCGTCGGCCGTCGCGACCCCCCAGGCGTGCGCCTCGAGGTACCGCCGGATCGCCGCCCGGAACCGGTCCTCGCCGGCGGTGGCCTCGAACATCGCCAGCACCCAGCCGCCCTTGCTGTACGTGATGCCATCGAACGCGTCGAGGATGTCGTCGCTGGTCGTGACCGGCTGCCGGATCATCCGCGCCGACGCCAGCCCGTCGCTCACGAGCGCGTTCATCCGCGGGTACACCGACGGCGGCGCGCTCCACGCCGGCTCGAGCGCGCGGACCGCCTTGGCGCCGATCCACGTCGCGAACGACTCGTTGAGCCACAGATCGTCCCACCACGCGGGCGTCACGTAGTTGCCGAACCACTGGTGCGCCAGCTCGTGCGCCGCGATCCCCAGGTACCACTCGCGCTGCTCGTCGGTGATCGTGTCCGGGTCGAACAGCATGAACGTCTGCCCGTACACGACCAGCCCCGGATGCTCCATCGCGCTGAACGTGACCGTCCGCGGGATCGCCAGCGAGTCCAGCTTCGCGTACGGGTACGGCATCCCCATGTAGTCCTCGACGAACGCCAGGACCTCGGCCGTGATCTCCGCCGCGTACGCCGCCTCCCGCGTCCGCCCCCGCGGCGTCACGACGCGGAGGGGCACCCCGCTGCGCGACGTCCCGGCCTCGACGACCTCGAACGGCCCGACCGCGAACGCCACCAGGTACGTCGGCAGCGGCGGCGTCGTCGCGAACGTCGTCCGCGTCATCCCGTTCGCCAGCGCCTCCTCGCGCTCCACCGGCGTGTTCGACAGCGCCACCATCCCCGCCGGCGCGTCGATCGTCAGCTGCCACGGCACCTTCGACCACGGCTCGTCGATCGACGGGAACACCCGCCGCGCATCCGTCGGCTCGAACTTCGTGAACACGTACTTCTCGCCCCCATCCTCCTGCACGAACGCCCCGCTCGAGTCGTCCGTCGTGAACGCGCCCGTGTACTCGATGTGCAGCGTCAGCTCCCCCGCCGCCAGCGGCTCGGCGGCGCGGAGGCCGAGGAAACCGGGCGTCGACGACGGGACGACTTCGAGCGGGATCTCGGCGCCGCTCTGCCGCGCGGTCGCGCGAGTCACGTCGAGTTGATCCGAGTGCAGCCACACGGTGCGCGCTGGCGCGGCAAGCGTTCCGTGGACGTCGATCTCCGACGAGAACGCACGCCTTCCCGGAACGACTTCGAGGATAGCTTCGTATCGTTCTGGCACGAAGTTGGTCCCAACGCGGAAGGCTGGCTCGGGCGTGTCGAGCGTCGCCTCCACCGTTTGGGCGGGAGGCGCCGGCGCTGGCGGACTCGAGCGCGCCGACGAGCTGCAGGCGACGACAGCGAGCAGCACGGCGGCGCTCAACCTGCGCGAGTCGGTGGGCATCATCGGGTGCTTTGCGCCTGGTTCTGCATGCACAGACACACGTTGACCGACTGCAGTGGTCCAAGCTCCAGTCGCTGGTCCCGTGGCGCAGGGACGGCAGTCAACCCAAAGTGAGCGCCTATTCGTTGTCGCGGGAAACTTCGCAACGTACACGTCAAAACTCGGTCAGCACTGCACTCTTTATTGGTGTGGCCGGTCGCCCAGGGCTTGCAAACACGATTGCGTCAAACATCTTCGAGGGCTGTCTTACGATGTTCATGTCGGCAGCGTGCCACAATATTGATCCAACAACGTTCATGACGTGCCAAGACTCAAGCCACCCTTCTAGTCGCGCGTCGGAAGTCTTCAACGCTATCGTGCGACTTCCCAAACTTGATAACACGTCCAGCAGTGTACCGGGCTCCGGCGAGAGAGCTGCAATGGGAACAACACCAGGGCTCGTACTCGCCCCATGCCTGGCGTCGTAAGCCAAGAATTCACCGTTCGCTACTAAGAGACCGATAGCGTAGTGTCGCTGACCGAGGATTTGCCGAAGGTGCGTCCCTGTGGAGACGTACCCGCCACCCCACGTGCCATAACCATTGTGAACATCGTGGAGCGCGACAAGTAAGCCCGAACCCAGCCACCCATGCGCCCATACGGCGTTCTCTGCCATGAGCCTGTCACGAAGATGGAAGCGTTCCCGAACTGGGAGCTTCAGTAGTCTGTTGGACTGTTCGATCATGTCAACGAGTCGAGCGGGAAGCCATGCTCTCCCAGTCGCCGACTGTTGCAGGCGCCGAGCACGGCCCATCCGGGATCCGGGTGGCTTCCCGACGAGCGTGACGCGCGGCGTGTGAGCAGCGACTGCGACGGAGGTCAGGGCGTTGTACGGTCGGCTCGTGCGCGACACCGATCTGTACCGGCAGCTGC
>WYBA01000425.1 GCA_011526095.1 Myxococcales bacterium
CGCGCGAGGTTGCCCCTGGCCCGCGCCGCCTCGGCCGCGCGCAGCGCGTAGCGCCCGCGCAGGCTGGTCGGCGAGGCGACCCGGGGCGCGACCGCCGCGAGCTCCTGCGTCGTCGACGGCGCGACCACCGGCTGGCGCGGCGCGCGCGCCGGCCGCGACGCCGCGAGCACGGCGGCGCCATCGACGTCGAGCGCGAGCGTCGCGACGACGCGCGGCTGCCCCGCGAGCTGCGGGAACGTGTGGGCGAGCGTGCGCGGCGCGAAGTGGTGTAGCTCGAGGTAGAGCGCGACCAGCTCCGCGTATGCGGTGGCGTCGTCGGCCGGCGGCAGCAGCGCGTCCTCCTGGCGCAGCACCAGGCGGACCTCGTCGAACTCGACCTGGCCGATCGCGTGGATCCGCGCGCGGACGTCGGCGAGCTCGAGCGCGCCGGCGGCGCGGCGCTCGTCGAGCGCCTGGTGGACGTGGGCGTGGAAGCTCGCGCGCCACGCCGCGGTCCAGGCGTCGGCGCCGCCGAGCGCGAGCTCGCCGCGATCGCCGGTGATCAGCACGACGCGGTCGGGCAGCGTCGCGAGGTCGACGACGACGTCGCCGGGGTCGAGCATCGGCGCGAGCTCGGCGCGCGGCAGCGCGTAGCTGTGGGCGTGCGGCACCTGCAGGCCGAGCCCGGCCAGCCCGCGGTGGCGCTTGATGATCCGCCGCAGCACCCGGTCGTCGACGAGCAGCGCGCCGACCGCGGCGAGCTCGGCGTCGACGTCGCCGCCGACTCCGATGCCGTTCGCTTCGCTCACGGGGCCCCTCGCGTCCACCGCTCCATGCCGACCAGCTCGACCCGGAACGGCAGGTCGTCGGCGCCGGCCGGATCGCGCAGCGCGCCGACGCGGTGGAGCGACGCGACGAGGCCGTCGTCGAGCCCGGCGGGATCGCCGCCGGTGGCGACGACCGCGGCGCGCGCCTCGGCGAGCGCGGCGCGCCACGGCCGGCCGTCGAGCCGGCCGAGCAGCTCGAACACCGTCGCCGGCGCGCGCACCGGGTCGAAGGTGGAGTAGCCGGCGAGCCACACGTCGCCGCCGGCGCGGGCGACCTCCGACACCGCCGCGACGACGACCGCGCCCGGTCCGCGCGGCCGCGCCGCGACGCCGGCGCGGAGCTGGACCAGCTCGGCGCGGCGCGCGGCCACGCCCGCCGTGAGCGCGGCCGCGGCCGCGTCGTCGGCGTCCAGCGCGTCGGCGCGCGCCGCGCAGGCCTCGAACCACGCCGCCCACGTCGCGCCCGGCGCGCCCGGCACGGGCGCCGCGACGCCGGCCGCCGCGAGCCCGTCGGCGCACCACGCCGCGATCGCGTCCTCGAGCGCGCCGGCGAGGAACGACGCCCGCGACCACGTCACCGCGCCGCCGAGGCCGGCGTCGTGGCGGCAGAACCACGCGCGGCAGGTCGCGCCGCGGTCGAGCCACACGCCGCACGACGCCTCGCCGCCGGTCCAGAACGGGCAGCGCAGCGTCGCGTCGCGGCCGAACGCGACGTCGATCGTCGCGCGGTAGCGCGCGGCGATCGCGGGCGGCGCGTCGACTCCGAGCGGCGTGATCCCGGCCGGCTCGTCGAGGCGCGCGCGGACGAGCGCCGCGCCGGCGCCGCCGCGGCGCAGCGCGCGCCCGACCAGCCAGCTCGCCAGCGTCGGGTGCGCGGTGCAGCACCGGGTGTCGGGCGAGAACGCCCACGGCCCGGCGTCGTGGACCATCACGCAGCGCGCGCAGTCGGCGCGCGGCTCGCCGACCGCGGCGCCGGCATCGAGCTCCGGGACCGCGCGGCGCACGCTCCCCGGCAGGTGGTCCCACACGGCCGACATGTCGTCTCGTCTCCGGGGGACCGCCGGTCACTCGCCCTTGACGACCACCACCGGGCACGCCGCGTCGCGCACGACTCGCTGCGCGACCGAGCCGACCAGCGCGCGGCGGATCGCGTCGCCGCCGTGGCTGCCGACGACGATCAGGTCGGCGTGGAGCTCGGTCGCGAGCGCGACGATCTCGGCGGCGGGATCGCCGATCGCGACGTGCTCGTGGAACGAGCCGAGCCCGGCGCGGGTCGGCTCGTCGACCAGCGGGGCCAGCTCGGCGGCCGCGGCGTCGTGGACGTCGACCAGCTCGGCGCGCAGCGTGTCGAGGTCCGCCCGCAGGTCCGCCAGGCGCCACCGGCGGTCGACGACGTGGACCGTGTGGAGGTGGCACGGGGTGTGGCCGGCGAAGTCGAGCGCCCACGCCAGCGCGCGCCGCGACACCGCCGAGAAGTCGATCGCGACCAGCACGACGCGGGGCCGCGGGCCCTGCTCGCCCGCGCCGGTGTCCTCGGGCTCGAACTCGGGGGGGATCGTCGAGGGCGACATCGTCACCCCACGTATACCTGGACCGCCGCGCACAATCGAGCGAACGCGGCCACGAGCTGGGCCGCCGCCGCGCTCCCGGCGGCGCGCCGCCGCCACGACGGCAGCCGCGTGTCGCGCAGCGTCACGCACGCGTTCTGCGCGTGCCACAGGTCGAGCCGGCTCTCCATCCGCGCCGCGATCTCCGCCATCCGCGCCAGCCGGTCGAGGAACGCCGCGATCGCCAGGTCGCCGGCCTCGCCGCGATCACCGGCGACGTCGCGCGCGAGCACCCGATCGATCATCCGCGCGAGCGCCTGGCCGGCGACGTAGGCGACCTCGGGCGTGTCGAGGTTGACCTTGACCTGGGTCGCCTCGGCGATGCACGCGCGGACCTCGTCGAAGCTCGGCTCCTCGGCGCGCAGCGCGGCGAGGATGCGGTGGCGGAGCACCAGCTCGCCGGCGGCGCGGAGGGTCTCGGGGACCGGGATGCCGGCCTTGACCAGGTAGCGCATCAGCGGCGCGTGCTGGTCGTGGACCCGGCGGAACGCCCCCTCCGCCTCGTCGAGCGAGGTGTCGAGGATGTGGGCGAGCGCGCGATCGCGCTCGCGGCCGAACAGCGAGCCGAGCGAGAACGTCTCGCCGCCGAAGAACCGATCGATCGCGCGCTGCGCCCCGAGCAGATCGGCCGACAGGAACGCGTCGTTGAGGCGCTCGACCGCGGCCGCCCACGCGTCGTCGTCGACGCTGGCGCGCACGCCGCCGACGACGTGGTGCTCGCCGAAGTGGAGCGCGACGACCCGCAGCTCCGCCGTCTCGCGGGTGACCCGCGAGCTGCACCGCACGGTCGCGGCGATCAGCCGCGCCTTGCCGGTGCGGCGCTCGGTCAGCTCGCGCGGCGTCACGTCGTAGCAGTAGACGCGCTCGCGCCGGACCGCGCCCAGCTCGGCCGGCAGCGCCGGCGCCCCGGCCTCGGCCGGCATGCCGATCGCCGCCGACACCGCCCAGTGCGCGGCGACCTTCGGGAGATCGACGCGCGACGGCGTGACCATCGTCGCCCACACCGCGCGGCCGTCGCCGTGGCGCTCGAGGTTCGACCGCGCGGCGGCCAGGCGATCGACCAGCTCGGGCTCGACCGTCTCGTCGCCGACGCGCTCGAGCAGCTCGCACGCGCGCGCCGCGTACTGCAGGATCTGGATCGTCTCGATCCCCGACAGGTCGTCGAAGAACCAGCCGCAGCTGGTGTACATCAGCATCGCGTGGCGCTGCAGCTCGAGTAGGTCGAGCGCGCGCTGGCGGCCGGCGGCGTCGAGCCCCGGCGCGCCGTGCGCGGCGAGGAACGCGTCGACGGCCTCGTCGCGGCGGTCGAGCACGACGGCGACGTAGGCGTCGCGCGCCTCCCACGGGTCGCGCAGCACCGCGGCGCCGGCGCGCTCGAACACGTCGGCGGCGCGATCGCGCAGCCAGTCGAGCGCGTCGCGCAGCGGCCGCCGCCACGCCTGCTTCCACCCGGGGTGCCCGCCGCTGTTGCAGCCGCAGTCGTCGCGCCACCGCGCGACGCCGTGGGCGCAGCTCCACGAGCTGTCCTCGACGATCTCGACCTCCCACCGCGCCGGCGCGCGCGCCCGCGCGGCGGCGTAGTTGACGAGCTCGACGCCGGGGCGCTCGCCGCGGTCGATCGTCTCGAGCGCCCACGCCAGCGCCATGTCGCCGTAGCGGTGGTGGTGGCCGTAGCTCTCGCCGTCGGTGGCGACGTGGCGCAGCGGCGCGTCGGGCGCGCCGTCGCGGGCGAGGATCCGCGCGGCGAGCGCGCCGCCGTCGGCGAGCAGGTGCTCGAACGCGATCGCGCGCGACGCCGGGCCGTCGTAGAAGAACAGGTCGATCGACCGCCCCGACGGCAGCTTGCACCGGTACGCGCGGCCGGGGTCGACCGAGGCGTCGCGCACCTCGTGCCACGGGCCGCCGGGCAAGCGGACGCGCGCCGCCTGGTGCGGCGCGAGCACGGTGAACGCGATGCCCTCGGCGGCGAGCGCCTCGAGCGAGGCGGTGTCGACCGCGCACTCGGGCAGCCACATCCCCTCGGGCGCGCGCCCGAACCGGTGGCGGAAGTCGGCGACGCCCCACCGCACCTGCGTCCGGCGATCGCGCGGCGACGCCAGCGGCATGATCATGTGGTTGTAGGCCTGGGCCATCGCCGAGCCGTGGCCGAACCGCGCGACGCTCGCGGCGTCGGCGGCGACGAGCGCGCGGTGGACGTCGGGCGCCTCGCGCTCGAGCCACGCCAGCAGCGTCGGCCCGACGTTGAAGCTCATCCGCGCGTAGTTGTCGACGACCTGGACGATCCGCCCCTCGTGGTCGACGATCCGCGCCCACGCATTGGGCCGGTAGCACTCGGCGGTGATCCGCGCGTTCCAGTCCGGGTACGGGTGGGCGCTCGGCTGGGGCTCGATCGCGTCGAGCCACGGGTTCTCGCGCGGCGGCTGGTAGAAGTGCCCGTGGACGCAGACCCAGCGGGTGGCGGTCACGCGCGCTCCGGATCGACGAACGCGTCGACATCGACGTCCGGCACCAGCCACACGCACGCCAGCGGCGGGATCGTCAGCGACAGCTGCGCCGGCTGATCGCGCCACGGCTCGGCCCGCGCGACGACGCCGCCGAGGTTGCCGACGCCGGAGCCGCCGTAGTCGCGGGCGTCGCCGTTGAGCACCTCGCGCCACAGGCCGGCGCGCGGCACGCCGAGCACGTGCTCGTAGCGCGGCACCGGCGTGAAGTTGGCCGCGATCAAGACGGGCGCGTCGCCGTCGCCGCCGAGCCGCAGGAACGCCAGCGTGCTGCCGTCCTTGTCGTCGCCGGCGATCCAGTGGAACCCGCCCGGCTCGACGTCCTTCCTGTACATCGCCGGGTAGCGCCGGTAGATCGCGTTGAGGTCGCGCACCCACCGCTGCAGCCCGGCGTGCGGCGGCCACTGGCACAGCTCCCAGTCGAGCACGTCGTCGTGGTTCCACTCGCGCCACACGCCGATCTCGCCGCCCATGAACAGCAGCTTCTTGCCCGGCAGCGACCACTGGTAGCCGTAGAGCAGCCGCAGGTTGGCGAACTTCTGCCAGTCGTCGCCGGGCATCTTGCCGAGCAGCGAGCCCTTGCCGTGCACGACCTCGTCGTGGGACAGCGGCAGCATGTAGTTCTCGGTGTACTGGTACATCGCGCGGAACGTGATCTCGTCGTGGTGCCAGCGCCGGTGGATCGGATCGCGCCGCACGTACGCCAGCGTGTCGTGCATCCAGCCCAGGTCCCACTTGAACCCGAACCCGAGCCCGCCGGTCGACGGCGGCCGCGACACCCCGCCCCACGCCGTCGACTCCTCGGCGATCGTCTGGACGTCGGGGTAGCTGGTGTAGACGGCGTGGTTGAGCTGCTGCAGGAACGCGATCGCGTCGCGGTCGTGGTTCGAGCCGTCCTCGTTGGGCACCCACTCGCCCGGCTTGCGCGAGTAGTCGCGGTAGAGCATCGACGCGACGCCGTCGACCCGCAGCCCGTCGACGTGATAGCGGTCGAGCCAGCAGAACGCCGACGAGATCAGGAAGCTGCGGACCTCGTGGCGGCCGTAGTTGAAGATGTAGCTGGTCCAGTCGGGGTGGAACCCGCGCCGCGGATCGGCGTGCTCGTAGAGGTGCGTACCGTCGAAGTCGCCGAGGGCGTGGGCGTCGGTCGGGAAGTGCGCCGGGACCCAGTCGAGGATCACGCCGATGCCGCGGCGGTGCAGCGTGTCGACCAGCGACATCAGGTCCTCGGGCCGCCCCCACCTCGACGACGGCGCGAAGTACCCGGTGCACTGGTAGCCCCACGAGCCGTAGAACGGGTGCTCCATCACCGGCAGCAGCTCGACGTGGGTGAACCCGAGCGAGTCGCAGTAGTCGGCCAGGCGCATGCCGAGCCCGGCGTAGCCGAGCGCGGCGCCGTGGTGGCCGTGCTCGCGCATCCACGACCCGAGGTGGACCTCGTAGATGCTGATCGGCGCGCCGCGGTCGTTGCGCTCGGCGCGCGACGCCATCCACGCCGCGTCGCCCCAGTCGTAGGCGCCCGCGGGGTCCCAGATGATCGACGCGGTGTGCGGCGGGGTCTCGCTCCACGCCGCGTACGGGTCGGCCTTGTCGAGCTGGCGGCCGTCGCGCGCGGTGACGCGCAGCTTGTAGCGCGCCCCGGCGACCGCGCCGGTGACGACGCCCTCCCAGATCCCGGAGCTGCCGCGCGGCGCCAGCGGCGAGGCGCCGCCGTCCCAGCCGTTCCAGTCGCCGATCACGGCGACGCCGGTGGCGTCGGGCGCCCACACGGCGAACCGCGTGGCCCCGCCGCCCGGCACGACGTGGGCGCCGAGCTTGTCGTACAGCCGGTAGTGCGTGCCCTCGTTGAACAGGAACACGTCGTCGTCGGTGAGTGGGGTCGCGGACACCGTGGGCGAGGATGCCACAGCGCGGCGCGCGCCGGGCGCCGCGGGGCGCGCGTGTGCGTCATCACGGCGGGACGGCTTCACCGCGGTTTGCCGGCGACGACTCCCGGCCGGGGGGGCACGATGGGCCGATGTCACGCCTCCACACGCTGCCCTTCGCCTTGCTCGCCCTCGTGCCCGCCTGCGGCGGCAGCGACGAGATCGTCATCGACGCCGCTCCGTCCGTCGACACCGGTGGCCAGCCGGACGCCGGTCCCGACGCCGAGGTCCCCGACGCCGAGCCCCCCGACGGTGGCCTGCCTGCGAGCTGCGACGTCCCGTTGCCTTGCCCCGCGCCGTCGGTCGGCAAGGTCTCGGTCTGCGGCCAGCTCCACGACGCGGAGACGTCAGCGCCGATCCAGGCCGCGAGCCCGACGTTCCTGGCGTGCGGCGCCGACGGCGCCGCGACCGACGGCCCGTGCGCGCTCGAGCTCCAGTTCTACGACGCGCTGGACTTCGCCAGCAACCCCACGGGCGCCGTGCCGCTGCCGGCCGACGAGGTGGTCGTCGACGACTGCGGGCGGTTTCGTGCCCGAGACGTCACGCGGCCGGCGCTCGGGTTCGTCGGCCTGGCGGTCGACGATGCCGCGGGCGCCGACGACGACCACGTGCTCAGCGGGACCGCGCGCCCCGCGGCCTCAGGGGCGGTGCTCTCCGGTCTCCGGATGCTGGTCGTCCGCGCCACGACGGACGCCGCGTGGTCGACCCAGGCCGGCCTCATCGGCGACTCGTTCGCGGAGCGCGGCGTCGTGCTGGCGACGTTCGTCGACGGCGACGCGCCGGTGGCGGGCGTCGCGCTGACCCGCAACGGTGGCGTCGTCGAGGCCGACACCTCGTACTTCTCGGACACGGCCCCCGCCACGCGCACGACCGTGGATCCGGGGCAGACCGCGACCGGCGCCAACGGCTCGGCCCTGATGCTCGGCTCGCCGCTGGTCGAGCACTCGGGCGAGGGCGCCGAGCGCGGCGGCTGCCTGTGGAGCACCGGCCTGGCCGCGTCGATCCCGGGCGTCGTGTTCACGACGACCTACCGGCTCGAGGCCGCGGGCGGCGGCGACTGCCCGTGATTCGACACCTTCACCGCGCAGTCACGACCTGTGCGGAGGCGCGGATCAGCCGAAGAGCGCGACGCCGACGATGCCGAGCATGCACACGCCCATCACGAACACGGACGTGATGCCGGCGGCGACGAGCCCGGCCTGGATCACGCGGACGCCCTGCACCGCGCGCTGGTGGTGCTGGCCGAGGGTCCAGCGCGCCGCGCCGCTGTGGATCGAGGCGCGGGGGAGCTCGGCGGCGGGGACGGTCCACGGGCGGGCCGGGTGCGGGTCGGCGCACTCGCGCAGCGCGAACCGGTAGGCGGCGGCGAACACGAACATCGCCGCGAGGAGGCCGGCCCCGAGCAAGAAGTGCAGCGCGTGCGGTGCCACGGATCCAGTCTGCCGCGGTCGCGCGCGCCTGCCAAGCACCTCGTGCGGCGCGGGCCGCTCCGGTGGAGCGACCCGCGCGGGCGCGCGTCAGTCCCAGCCGCTGTCGATGTCCTCGGCCGCCGCGGGCGCAGGCGCGGGCGCCTCGACCACCGGCGCGGGCGCCTCGACCACCGGCGCGGGCGCCTCGGCGACCACCACCGGCGCGGGCGCCTCGACCACCGGCGCGGGCGCCTCGGCGACCACCACCGGCGCGGGCGCCGCGACGACCGCCGGCGCCACCGCGACCGCCTCGACAGGCGCGGCCACCGGCGCCTCGGCCGCGGGGGTCTGCCCCGGGCTCGGCGGCGGCGGCACGGTGTTGCGGATCGTCTCCGCCACCGCCTCGGCGGCCACCGACTCGGCGGCCGCCACCGCGGCCACCGCGGGCGCGGCGCTCCGCACCGTCTCCGCCGTCGGTGACGCGGTCGTCACGGCGGCGGTGTCGCCGTCGGCGCGGCGCTCGCGCCGGCCGCGGTCGCCGCGGTCGCCACGCTCGCCACGCTCCGGCCGGTCCCGCCGCTCGCCGCGATCACGGCGGCGCGGGCCGCGGTCGTCGTCGTCCCCGCCGCGCGCCTCGTCGCGCGCGGGCCGCCGGCCCTCGGCCTCGGCCGCGGCGAGCACCCGCCCGCACGCGTCCTCGAACCGGGCCGCGGCCGCCTCGGCGTCGGCGCCGACGACCGGCCCGATCTCCGCCCACGCGGCGCGCAGCTCGTGCACCGCCTCGAACGGATCGCGCGACGCGCCGAAGTCGCCGAGCGCGCGCGACGCGATCGCCGACTTGAGCTTCGCGACGAGCTGCTCGGGCGACAGCCCCGGCTCGAGCGCGGGCTGCTTCGGCACCAGCTCCTCGGCGCGCGCGATCAGCTTGTCGCGCCGCGCCGCCATCGCCGCCGGGTCGAGCTCGGTGCCGGCGAGCGCCTCGCCCGCCGACGCCATCACGCCGCGCACGGCGCGATCGATCTCGCCCGCCAGCTCGGCGCCCGGCGCGATCCCGCGCGCCGCCAGCTCGCGCAGCTTGCCGCGCGCCGCGACCACGCGGGCCACGGCCTCGGCCGGCGCCAGCCCGTCGAGCCCGTCGAGCTCGGCGCGCACCGCGTCGACCTCGGCGCGCTGAGCGCCGGCCTCGGCGTCCCGCGCCTCGTCGCGCTTGGTGAACAGCGCGTCGCACGCGGCGCGAAACCGCGCCCAGATCGCGTCGGCGTCCTTGCGCGGGACGAACCCGATGTCCTTCCACTCGCGCTGCGCGTTGCGGATCGCGGTGATCGCCGCGCCCCACCCGCCCTCACCGGGCGCCGCGGCGACGATCGCCTCGGCGCGCTCGCACAGCCGGGTCTTGGCGTCGAGGTTGGCCTGCTGGTCGGCGACCTGCGCGTCGAGGTGCGGCTTGCGCGCCTCGAAGAACCGGTCGCACGCGGCGCGGAACCGCTTCCACAGCTCGTCGCCCTGCTTGCGCGGCAGGTGCCCCGACTCCTTCCACTGGCGCTGCAGATCCTTGAGCGCCGGCGCGGTCGTCTCCCAGTCGGTCGACGCCGCGAGCACCTCGGCCTGCGCGATCAGCTGCTCCTTGAGCTGCGCGACCGCGGCGAACTTCTCCGCCTCGACCGCGCGCACGCCCTTGATCCGGTCGAACACCTGGTCCGTGGTGGTCTTGAACCGCTCCCACAGCTCCTTGTTCTTGTTCGCCGGCACCGCGCCGAGCTGCTTCCACCGCGCCTGCAGCGCCTTGAGCGCGTCGAGCGTCGGCGGGGCCTCGGCCTCGAGCAACGCCGCGGCCTCCTTGATCAGGGCCTCGGCGCGCGGGACGTTGGTCCACCGCTGCCAGTCCTCGGCCTCGCGCAGCTCGCGGATCGCCACGACCAGCCGGCCGCGGACGTCCTGATAGCGCCGGTCGAGCGCGTCGCGCTGGTCCGCTGCGACCTTGCCGAGCTGCGAGAACGCCTTGGCCGCCTGCTCGAGCGCGCGATCGACCGCGCGCCCGTCCTTGGTGCCGATCAGCGACTCCAGGTCCGTGATCAGCGCGTCGAGGCTGGCGGCGATCTGCGCGCCTCGCGCCTCGGCCTCGGCCTTGCGCGCGGCCCGCTCCGCCTCCTCGGCGGCGCGGCGCTCGGCGTCGGCGGCGCGGCGCGCCTCGCGCTCGGCCCGGCGGGCGTCGTCCTCGGGCTCGCGGGCGTCGTCGCGCGCGGACGGCGCGTCGTCGCGCGCCGCGCGGTCGGCGTCGCGCGCCGCCTTGTCCGCGTCGCGCGCCGCGGCGGCCTCGGCCTGCTCGCGGGCGCGGCGCTCGGCCTCGCGGCGGCGGTCCTCGGCGTCCATCAGCGCGCGCGCGTTGGCCTCGATCGCGGCCTGGCGGCGGGCGTGGTAGCGCCGCGTCGCCTTCCTGAACCGCTCCTCGACGCTGTCGTCGGCGGCGGCGCCGAGCCGGGCCCACGCCGCCTCGGCGCGGCTGACCAGCTCGAACGACCGCTCCCACTCGAACGTCTCGACCTGGCCCTCGACCTCGCGCAGCAGCTGCGCGTGCTCGGCCTTGCGCCGGCGCGCCTCGTCGCTGACCTGGGGCCGCTGGGCGCGTGCCGTCTCGGCCAGCTCGTCGAGCTTCTTCTGCGCGCGCTGCTTGACCGCCTTGTGGGCGGCCTTGGACTTCGCGACCTGCTCGAGCAGCTCGGTCGAGGACAGCCGCTCCACCGCGGCGATCCCGAGCTCCTTGAACTTGGTGTCGACGGCGACGGCGCGCAGCACCTCGGGGTCGTCGATCTGCCCCAGCACCTGGGCGCGCACCGCCGGATCCGACGCCGTCTTGGCCAGCTCGGCCAGCGCGCGCGGATCCTCGATCGACTCGATCGCGCGGCGCTTGATGTCCGCCAGCGCGGCGCGCGTCGCGACCGCCACGACCGCGCGCTGGTCGCCGAGCTTGATCAGCCCGGCGAGCGCGGCGCCGGCGAGCGCGGCGTCCTCGCCGTTGGCGGCGGAGATCCACAGCTCGGCGGCGCGGCTGCCGGCGAGCGCCTTGAGCGCGCGGTCGGCCTCCTCGCGCGCGATCTCGGCGAGCACGTCGGCGAGATCGAGCTTCTCGATCGCGACCTTGCGCACGCCTGGATCGCGATCGGTCCGGGCGACGGTAGCGAGGATGTCGGATTCGTCGGACGACATGGCGCGGACAGCCTCGAGGCGCACCTTGACGTCGCTATGGCGGTACTTCGGTCGGAAGAAGTCGGTGATCCCCATGGGGTCTCCAAGAAGGGCGCCACCTTAGAACCTGCCGGCCCGCCATAGCAACCACCGCGCGACGGGCGTTTCTGTCGCGATCCCGGTCACTTGCGATGGCAGGCGGCGCGAGCGCGCCTAGAGGGGGCCGAGGCGCTCCCGCGCGCGGTTGCGCACGACCTTCAGCTTCGCCTTCGACGCGATCCGCTCCAGCCGCCCTCGATCACCGGCAGCGGCGAGGCGATCGAGGGCGGCCAGCGCGAGCGTCGCGCGCGTCAGCTCGATCGCGAGGTCGCCCAGCACGTCGCGGTCGTGGATGCGCGCCATCGCGCGCCCCCCGACGACGTCGTCGCGCGCGGCGCGGACGACCGTCGCCAGCGCGCGCGGATCGTCGATCGCGTCGAGGGCGCGCCCGCGCACCGACGGATCCGCGGCGCGCGTCACGACCTCGGCGAGCGCCGCGGCGTCGCGGAGCTCCAGCAGGCCGGCGAGCGCCGCGGCGGCCGCCGCGTCGGCGCGACACGCGAGGTCCACCCACAGCGACGCCGCCCGCGCGGCCGCCCGCGCCTGCACCTCGCGGTCGACGTGCTCGCGGGCGATGGCCGCGAGCAGCGCCGGCCGTTCGAGCCGCTCGATCGCCAGGCGGCGCACCTCAGGGTCGCCGTCGGTGCGCACCAGCGCAGCGAGCACGTCGGCGTCGGTGATCAGCCGGACCGCCGCGCGCCGCACCGCGGGATCGCTGTGGCGGTGGCGTGGCCGGAACAGATCCGCGAGGCCCATGGCGCACCGTAGGTCGACGCGGGGTGCGCCGGCAACCGGCGCGCGCGGCGCTACTCGTACTTCTCGGCCTTCTCGCCCGGGAACCACATCAGGACCGGCGCGCGGACGGTGTCGAGCGGGTAGTGGCGATCGCTGCCCTTGACCTTGAACACGCCGGCCTCGACCTGGACCTCGGAGACGTCGCCGAACATCCAGTAGTCGGAGTTTGCGTCGCTCTCGCTGTCCGGCAGGCCGTCGAGGAAGAACACGTGCATGCCCTCCTTCACCTGCTCCGGCGCGACCGGCACCGTGCGGTACGCCGCGTCCTTGCTGCCGTGCGGGACGAGGTTGTCGACGTCGAACACCGCGTGCATCTCGCCGCTCTTGAACCGCGACGGCCGCGCGCCCCGGTGCTCCTCGACGAACCACACCCACGGCCGCAGGCAGTGATCGTGCGCGGCATCGCACGTGACGCTGCGCGTGGTCTCGAGCTTGACCGCGTCGGTCGGCTCCTTGGGCTGGCCGTCCTTGCCGACCTCCGCCCACGGATCGGCGACCGAGCCCTGGTCCACCTTCGGCTGGATCACCTCGGTCGGCTTCACCGCGAGCTCGCCCTTGCCGAGCTTGCCCTTGATCTCGACCTTGCCGCCGGGCGCGTAGACCAGCACCACGACGCGCGTCGCCGAGATCCAGTAGACCTCGCGGTGGCCGACGAGCCGCAGCTTGCCCGCGGCCCAGTCGATCGACTCGACCGTGCCACCGACCCAGCCGCCCGACGCGTCGCTCTCCGACTGCGGGGACGTCGCCGGGTACGGCTGGCTGATCGCGAGCGCGCCCTTGACGAGGTGCCGCTTGGTCGCGGGCACCGTGCGGTAGGCGGTGACGCGGTCGTCGGACATCCCGACCGACCGGCCCCAGCCGTCCCACAGCTCGTCGTCGTACTCGTCGGCGGGATCGATGCCGCCGTAGGTCGCGACGGCGAAGGTCCGGTAGAGGTCCTTCATCGCGGCGGTCTGCTCGAGGAACCACACGTGCGGTTGCAGGCAGTGATCGTGCGCGGCGGTGCAGTCGTTCTTCGTCTCGCTGTGGAAGTAGTAGCGCGGGGCGCGGAACACCTTGGGCTGGTCGCCCTCGACCGCGGCCCACGGATCGGCCGGCTGCGCCGGCGGCTTGCGCGTCTTGGCCTCCTCGAACGCGACCGCCCGCGCGTTCGCGGGCGGCGCGTCGGCGTCGCCGCCGCCCGGCGCGATCACCGTCGAGGTCGGCCCGTCGGTGCGCGCGGCCGGCGCGCCGCCGCCGCTGCTGGTGCTGCCGCCGCCGCCGGTGCCGAAGGTCTTGCCGTTCAGCTTGACCGCGCAGCCCGCGGTCGTGGCCGCCGCGAGCGCGGCGCACAGGAAGAGGTTTCGCGTCATGTCGATGCTCCTGGCGGCGCTCACTTGCACCACTTGTAGGCGGCCTCCTGGCGGGAGAACTCGCGGTAGCTCTCCTTCACCAGCTTGTGGCCCTTGAACTGGTAGCGGCGGACGCCCCACCCCGCGCCGTAGGCGAGCTCGGTCCAGTAGAACAGGACCTTCGCCTTGGCGAGCTTGGCGATGTCGGTGATGACCTCGTCGCAGCCCTTGCCGTAGAAGTACGTGTTGTCGCTGTCGACCAGCAGCGCGAGCCGGTCGCCCTTGATGCCGTACTTGGTGTACTTGGCGGTGATCTTCGCCAGCTCCTCGGCGCGGACCCGCTCGGTCTCGGCCGCGAAGCCGCCGGCCCAGTCGACGAGGCCCTGGCAGTACGTCGTGCGCGCGTCGGCGATCGTCCGCTCCTCGCCGCCGACCTTGACCGGGATGTCGGTCGCGAGCCCCGCGGCGATCCGCCTGTCGATCTCGACCAGGCAGTCGCTGCCGACCTTGCCGTAGTTCTGCGCCCACTCGCCGCTGACCTCGCCCGGCTTCATCCCGAGCGCGATCTGGTGGTGGGTCCGCGCCTCGGTGAGGTACGCCGCCGCCTCCACCAGCTGCTTCCACACGCCGTACTCGTCGCACTTCTCGCCGGCGCGCTTGAACAGGTACTTGTCCGGGCTCCCCCACATCTCCTGGGACGGCTTGATCCCGAGCTCCTTGCCCCTGGCGACCAGCGCGTGGCAGTCCGCGACCGGGCGGTGGAAGTAGTGGGCGACGGACTCGCCCGAGTCCTTGCCGGCCTGCGTGGCCGACTGGAACTCGGCCAGCCCGCGCTCGATCTCCTTGCCGGCCTCGTCGAGCTCGGCGCGCGCGGCGCCGCCCGTCATCGCGATCAGGCCGGCGCCCACCGCGAGGGATGCGATCAGAGTCGGGGTGCGTGCGTACATGCACGCGCTCCATCGCAACCGCCGGGCCAGCCGTAACCCCGCGACCTCGCTGGGGCGTGCGGCGCGCGCGCGCTTGACTGGACAGATCGACCAGACAGTTCGACCGGGCACTCGCGCCGCGCGGGCGCGGGATCCGTCACCCGCGCGGGCGCGGGATCCGTCACCCCCGCGGGCGCGGGATCCGTCACCCGCGCGGGCGCGGGATCCGTCACCCGCGCGGGCGCGGGATCCTGTAGAGGGCGAGCTTGTTGACCAGCGTCGTCCGCGAGATGCCGAGCTGACGCGCCGCGCGCGTCTGGTTGCCAGCGCAGGCGTCGAGCACGGCGAGCAGGCGGGCGCGATCCTCGCGCTGCTCCGGCGTGAGGAAGTCGAGCGACGGCTCGCCCGCGGCGGCCGCGCCCGGCGTGGACGGCGGCGTCACCGGCGGCGTCACCGGCGGCGGGCTCGACGCCGGCGCCTCGGCGCCGCGCGGCGCGAACGCGAGGTGGCGCGCGCCGAGCTCGCCGCCGCGCGCCAGCAGGACCGCCCGATCGATCACCGCCTTGAGCTCGCGGACGTTGCCCGGCCAGTCGTGGGCCTCGAGCGCGGGGATCAGATCCGACGAGGCGCGCATCGCGCCGCGCCCGAGCCGCCCCGCCGACTCCTCGAGGAACCCCAGGGCGAGCGGGCCGATCATCCCGGGCCGCTCGCGCAGCGGCGGGATCCGCAGGGTCACGCCGTCCAGCCGGAAGAACAGGTCGTGGCGGAACCGCCCCGCGGCGACCTCGCTCGGCAGATCGCGGTTGGTCGCGGCGATGAAGCGGACGTCGATCGCCACCGGGCGGGTCGAGCCGAGGCGCAGGATCTCGCGCGCCTCGATCGCCCGCAGCAGCTTGGCCTGGATGCCGAGCGGCAGCTCGCCGATCTCGTCGAGGAACACCGTGCCGCCCGCGGCGGCCTCGAGCAGCCCGGCCTTGGCCGCGACCGCGCCGGTGAACGCGCCCTTGTCGTGGCCGAACAGCTCGCTCTCGAGCAGCGACTCCGACAGCGCCGCGCAGTTGATCCGCGTGAGCGGGCCGGGGCGGCCGGACAGGGCGTGGACCGAGGTGGCCAGCACCTCCTTGCCGACGCCGGTCTCGCCCTGGATCAGCACGTTCACGCCGCTCCGCGCGATGTCCTGGATCAGCGGCGCGACCCGCTCGACCGACGGGTCGGCGACGACCAGCCTCTCGACCCCGCTCTTCTGCGACGAGGTGTCGCCCGCGGACGGCGCGACCACGATGAAGCTGAACGGACCGATGTGGAACGCGGCGCCGACGTCGAGCCCGACCGCGTCCCCGCCCCGGAGCACCCGCTCGCCGAGCCGGGTGCCGTTGGTCGAGCCCAGGTCCTGCAGCGTCAGCCGTGACTTGCGGCGGACGATCGCGTGGCGACGCGACAGCGCCCGGTGCTCGACGATGACGTCGCACTCCGGCGCGCGCCCGACGAGCAGCTCGTCCCCGGTGAACGGCACGACCCGCATCTGGCCGTTGCCGACGACGAGCACGGCGCCAGCGGCGGCCGTCACCCGCGCCTCGCCCTCGACGAGCGTCGTGTCGGGCGCGTGCGGCGGGGTCACCATCGCGAGACGAGGATACTGCTCCAGCTGGGGTCCAGACGCCACGGCGCCACGCTACCATCGGCCCCGATGGACGCGGCGGCAGGCTCCGGCACAACGCCGACGCCCGACCCGGTCGGGCCGCCGTGGTGGCGGCGCCTGCTGCGACCCGCGGCGACGCTGGCGGTCGCCGGCGTGCTGCTGTGGGGCCTGGGCCGCGTGCTCGGCACGTTCGACCACGACCAGGTGGTCGACGGCCTGCGCGCGGTCCCGATCGCCGCGATCGTCGGCGCGGTGGCGCTGCTCGCCCTGCAGCACGCGCTGTTCATCGTGCGCGAGGCGCTCGCGGTGCGGTTCGCCGGGATCGATGACCTCGCGCTGTGGCGCGTCGCGATCGCCTCGCTGATCGCGCGCTCGCTCAGCTCGCTGGGGCTGGCGACGATCACGGGCTACGCGCTGCGGCTGCGGATCTACGAGGCGTGGGGCCTGTCGCCGCGCACGGTGACGACGCTCAGCCTGTACAACGAGGCGACGTACTACGTCGGGATCGCGGTGTCGATCGCGGCGGTGTTCCTCGTCGCGGACCCTCCGCCGCTGAGCGGCCTGCACGTCACGCTGCCGTCGCACGCGCTGATCGGCGGCGTCGCGGCCGCGGTGGTCGCGCTCTACGTCGTGGTGAGCCTGCGCCGCGATCAGCCGCTGCAGCTCCGCAGCTTCACGCTGCCGGTGGTGCGCGGCCCGCTGCTCGCCGGCCAGCTCGTGCTGCCGATCGTCGACATCTTCGTCGGCTCCGCGATCGTATGGATCGTGCTGCCCGACGCCGCCGGGCTGTCGCTGACCCAGACCACCGCGGCCTGCCTGATCGCCGGCGTCGTCGGCTCGATCAGCCAGGTCCCCGGCGGGCTCGGCGTGTTCGAGACGGTCGTGCTGCAGTTCGTCCCCCCCGCCGCACACCCGGCGACGCTCGCCGCGCTGCTGGTGCGGCGCGTGATCGTGATGCTCTTGCCGATCGGCCTCGGCGCGCTGCTGCTCGTCGGGTTCGAGGCCGGGCGCCGCCCCGCGCCGGCGCTGCCGACGTGGCGGCTGGAGCTGGCGGCGACCGCGACCGCCGTCGTCACGTTCGCCGCCGGCGTGCTGCTGATGGTCGCCGCGAGCGTGCCCGAGGCCGGCTCGCCGCTGCGCGCGCTCGGGCCGGTCGCGCACACGCTCGTGTTCGCGGTCGGCGTCGGCACGCTGCTGATCGCACGCGGCCTGCACCTGCGCCACGACGGCGCGTGGCGGATGGCCGTCGTGCTGTTCGCGGCGCGCGCGGCGCTCGCGGTGATCAGCGGGCCCGACGTCACCGCGCTGGTGCTCGCGCTCGGGACGATCGTCCTGCTGATCGCCAGCCGCCGCGCGTGCACCGGGCCCGAGGCGACGCGTGACGACGACGCCGCGTGGTTCGCCGCGTTCGCGATCGCGATCGCCGGCGTCGGATGGCTGTCGCTGATCGCCGATCCGGACGAGCTGGGGCGCGCGGCCGCCGCGCGCGCGGCCGGCGCGATCACCGCGATCGCCGTGATCACCGCGGCGGCGATCGACCGGCGTCGCCGCGCCGCGGCACGGGAGCGTGGGCCGGGCAGTCCGCGAGAACATGATTGACGGGCCCGCGCGCGTCGCGTAGAGGAATGCGCAGGAGCATCCCATGCTGCTCATTCGGCCATCGCTCGTCGCCTGACCTTCCCGTCTCGATGAGAACCATCTGATCCCGCGCCCCGGTGCGTTCGACGCACGGACGCGGGTGGAGTGTGCCGTGAGCAAGCATGATGAACGTGGCCGCAGCGGCGGCCACACCGACCGTGGCCGGAGCACCGGCCACAAGGACCGACAGGTCTGCCGGCAGGTGTTCGAGGCCCTGTCGCTGGCGCTGGCCGAGCTCGACGAGCCCTCGCTCGCCGATCTCACCGTGGCGTCGGTCGACCCGGCGCCGGACGCCTCGCGGGTGCTGGTGACGCTGGTCGTGGATCACGCGGACGTCGATGTCGACGCCGCGCGCGCCGCGCTGGCCGAGCTGATGCCCGAGCTGCGCGCCGAGGTCGCGGCCGAGCTGACCCGTCGTCGCGTGCCGGAGCTGGTGTTCCGGCTCGCGCCGCCGGGCCCCGGCGAACCCAGGTAGCGGGCTAACCGAACGCGGCCTGGGCGCCCTCGAAGCCGCCGCTGGCGTCGACGAAGTCGGCGGCGCCGCCGGCGGCGGCGAGGCGCTCGAGGCCGCGGCGGCCGTGCTCGGCCGCGACCCACTTCTCGAAGAAGTACGGCGCGCGCGCGTCGACGCCGCCGCCGATCGGTGCGGTCGCGATCTCGGCGGCGAGCGCGTCGAGGCCGTCGCCGGTGCGCGCGCTGACCCGGTGGAGCGCCGGCTCGTGGCCCGGGCGCGACAGCCGCAGCGAGGCCCGCAGCGCATGGAACGTCGCGTCGGCGGCGTCGCCGACGTCGGCCTTGGACACGATGAAGCCGTCCGGGACCTCCATGATCCCGGCCTTCATGAACTGGACGTGATCGCCCGCGAGCGGCGGGACGATCAGGTACGTGCGGTCCGCGACCCGGACGATCTCGATCTCGCTCTGGCCGACGCCGACCGTCTCGACGAACACGACGTCGAACAGCCGGGTCAGCAGCCGGCACACCTGGAACGTCGCGCGCGCCAGGCCGCCGAGCTCGCCGGCCGAGGCCTGGCTGCGGAAGAACAGCCGACGCTCGTCCGGCGGGAACCGCACGCGCGTGCGGTCGCCGAGCAGCGCCCCGCCGGACACCGGCGACGACGGATCGACCGCGAGCACCGCGACCGCGCGCCCCGGCGCCGCCGCGATCAGCCGCGTCGCGAGCTCGCCGAGCAGCGTCGACTTGCCGGCGCCCGGCGCGCCGGTGACGCCGATGACGCGACCGCGCCGCGCCGACGTCCGGTCGAGCGCGGCGAGCACGCGCGCACGCCGCGGGCCCGCCGCCGCGCGCGGGTCCTCGAACACGGTCACGAGGTGCCCGACCGCGCGCTTGTGGAGCGCGAGCGCCGACGGGATCAGCGGTTCCTCGGTCGTCATGGCTGCGTCCGCGCCACGGTCACGCCGCCGGCGCGTCGATCACGTCCATCATCTTCTCGATCACGTCGACGAGCTGGAAGTCCGCCGGCGTGAACACCCGGCGCACGCCCTTGCCCTCGAGCGCCGGCACGTCGGCGCGCGGGACGATCCCGCCGAGCACGACCGGGATCTCCGCCTCGTGCGCCTTCAGCGCCGCCATCACCTGGTCGGTCAGCTCGAGGTGCGAGCCGCTGAGGATCGACACGCCGATCAGGTCGGCGTCCTCCTCGACCGCGCTCGCGACGATCTCCTCGGGCGTCAGCCGGATCCCCGAGTAGACGACGTCAAACCCGGCGTGGCGCGCCGCGACCGCGATCACCTCGGCGCCGTTGGAGTGGCCGTCGAGCCCGGGCTTGCCCACCACCATGCGCGGGCGGTGGCCGTGCGCCGCCGCGAACCGCTCGATCCGCGCGCGCAGCGCGGTCAGCCGCTCGCCCGGCAGGTCGAGCGTCTGGCCGTCGATGCCGGTCAGCGCGCGGTACTCGCCGAACACCTTGCGCAGGGCGCCCGCCCACTCGCCGGTCGTGACGCGCGCCAGCGCGCACTCGATCGACGGCTCCATCAGGTTGTCGCCCGAGCGCGCCGCGGCGTCGAGCCGCGCCAGCGCCGCGGCGACCCGCGCCGGATCGCGCCGGCGCCTGGTCTCGGCCAGCGCCGCGAGCGCCTCGTCGATCGCGCGCGCCTCGACCCGGAACACGCCGCCGTCGTCGCCGCCGACCAGCGGCGACGGCAGGCCCTCGGTCCACTTGTTGACGCCGACGACGACCTGGTCGCCGCGGTTGATCCGCGCCATGCGCTCGGCCATCGACCGGACGAGCTGGCTCTTCATGTAGCCGGCGTCGACCGCGGCGCGGACGCCGCCCATGGCGACGATCCGCTCGACCTCGGCGCGCGCGCCGTTGGCGATCTCCGCCGCCTTGGACTGGACGACCGGGCTGCCGTCGAACAGGTCCGGGTACTCGAGCAGGTCGGTCTCGAACGCGAGGATCTGCTGCAGCCGCAGCGACCACTGCTGGTCCCACGGCCGCGGCAGGCTCATCGCCTCGTTCCACGTCGGCAGCTGGAGCGCGCGGCACCGCGCGCGCCGCGACAGCGTCACGCCGAGGGCCTCGAGCAGGATCCGCCACGCGTTGTTCTCGGGCTGGCTCTCGGTGAGGCCGAGCGAGTTGACCTGGACGCCGTAGCGGAACAGCCGGTACTTGGGGTTGCCGATGTCGTAGCGCTGCTCGCAGATCTCGTCCCAGAGATCGGCGAACGCGCGCATCTTGCACAGCTCCTCGACGAACCGGATCCCGGCGTTGACGAAGAACGAGATCCGCCCGACGCACCGCGCGAACCGCTCGTCGTCGATCCGCCCGCGCGCCTTGAGCAGGTCGAGGATGCCGATCGCGTTGGCGAGCGCGAACGCGACCTCCTGGACCGGCGTCGCGCCGGCCTCCTGCAGGTGGTAGCTGCAGATGTTCGACGGGTTCCACTCCGGGACCTTGTCGACGCAGTACTCGTAGGTCTCGGCGACCAGGCGCAGCGAGTGCTCGGGCGGGAAGATGTACGTGCCGCGCGCGAGGTACTCCTTGACGATGTCGTTCTGGGTCGTGCCCTTGAGCTCGGCCTCGGGCACGCCGCGCTCGCGCGCGAGCGCGACGTAGAGCGCGAGCAGCCACATCGCCGTGCCGTTGATCGTCATCGACGTGTTCATCCGGTCGAGCGGGATGCCGTCGAACAGCACGTGGAAGTCGTCGAGCGAGTTGATCGGCACGCCGACCTTGCCGACCTCGGGCCGCGCGATCGGATCGTCCGACGAGTAGCCGCACTGCGTCGGCAGATCGAACGCGATCGACAGGCCGGTCTGGCCCTTGTCGAGGTTCTGCCGGTACAGCGCGTTCGACGCGCGCGGGCTCGAGTGCCCGGCGTAGGTGCGGAAGATCCACGGCGCGTCGCGGGTGGGCTCCCCGTCCTTGCCGGTGAGCACGTGGGGCGCGGGAGGCGTTCGGGACGACATCGCCGGGGACGATACCAGCGTGCGCGCGGCGCCGTGCGCAAGAACGCCGTTCGCGTCACGAGGCCGCGTCAGCGACGACGCGGCTGGACGAGGTGCCGCTCGACAAGTCACGACGTATCAAGTCGCGACTCATCAAGTCGCGACCTGGCAAGAGGGGGGCGCGGCTCAGAACAGCGAGCGCTGGCGCGGGTCGCCGGCGTCGTCGCCGTCGTCGCGGGGGGCGTCGGCCACCGGCTCGACGCAGCCCGGATCGTCGTGGGCGGGCGAGCCGACGCGGCGGTCGACCGGCGTCGCCTGCCAGTCGCCGACCGGCGGCACGGCGAGCAGCGCGGCGAGCGCCTCGGGCGCCAGCGGCCCCGGCGCGAGCCACGGCGCGTAGGCCGCGGGGTCGAGCACGACGGGCATGCGGTCGTGGATCGGCGCGACGAGGTCGTTGGGCGGCCCGGTGATGATCGTGAACGTCGTCACCCACGTCGCGTCGGGCGCGCGCCACCGCTCCCACAGCCCGGCGAACGCGACCGGCCGCCGCGGCACCGGGTGGAGGTAGATCGGCTGCTTCGCCTTGCCCGCGCCGCGCCACTCGAAGAACCCGTCGGCCGGGACCAGGCACCGCCGCGCCTTGACCGCGTCGCGGAACGCCGGCTTCGTCGCGATCCCCTCGGACCGCGCGTTGATCATCCGCGCGCCGTCGGCGAGCGAGGCCGACCACGGCGGCACCAGCCCCCACCGCATCAGCTCGAGCACGCGCACGCCGTCGCGCAGCAGGATCACCGGCGCCGGCTGCGTCGGCGCGATGTTGAACCGCGGCCGCCACCACGCGCTCGCCTCTGCCGGCTCGCCCGACGCCAGCTCGAACGCGAGCACGAGCCCGTCCTGCGAGGTCAGCGTGTAGCGGCCGCACATGCCGGACAGCGTAGCGCTATCGGCGCTTCAGCAGCACGCCGACGACCAGCCCGACGAGCGTGATCGCGATGCCGAGGTAGGTCTGCGGCGCGAGGCGCTCGCGCTCCCACAGCGCGTCGACGATCAGCGAGATGATCGGCATGACGAACACCAGCGTGCTCGTCGTCATCAGGCTGACCTTGCCGAGCAGCCAGAAGTACGAGCCGAAGGCGACGACCGAGCCGAACACCGCGAGGTAGACCAGCGCCAGCGTCGGCGCGACCGGCGGCGGCCACACCACCGGCGCGGGCCCGTAGACGACGGCGCGGACCGCGACGGCCGCGCCCAGGACGATCGCGGTGACGGCGAGGAAGATCGTCGTCGTCGCCAGCGCGTGCACGCCCTCGCCGTGGCGCTTCATGATCATCGAGTAGGCGGTCGAGACGACGACCGAGGCCAGGATCAGCGCCAGCCCGGTGACCTGCGCGCTCGACACGTCCATCCGGTCGGCGAAGATCACCGCGACGCCGGCGATCGACACCACCGCGCCGGCGAGGCTGGCGAACGTCACCCGCTCCATGCCGGTCACGACCAGCAGCAGCGCGAGGATCAGCGGCTGCGTCCCGAACAGCACCGCGGCCAGCCCGCCGGGGACGGTCTCCTCGCCCAGGTAGACCAGCGCGTAGCCGAGCCCGTCGAGCACGCCCGCGACGATCAGCCACGTCCACTGGCGGCGCCCGCGCGGCAGCGCGCGGATCCGCGACAGCCACAGCGCGGGCACCAGGATCGCCGAGGCGATCGCGAACCGCAGCGCCGCGGCCTCGAACGTCGGGTAGCCGCCGTCACCGATGCACACGCGGATCGCGTACCAGGTCGTGCCCCACACCAGGGCGCACGTGACGTACGCGAGCACGACGAGCTGCACGGCGGGCCGGTTGTACGCTACACCTCGCGCATGAGCGACCTGAGCGATCGTCACAGCGAGCCCCTGGCCCCGGGCGCCAGGAACGTGGTCGGCGACCGGCTCGACGCCCTCACCGCCCAGCTCGGCGGCGACTGGGAGGTCGTCGAGTGGAGCGCCCTGCGCAAGACCTACCGGTTCGCCGACTTCGCCAGCGCGCTGGCGTTCGTCGTCGACGTCGGGCGCGTCGCCGACGAGGAGCACCACCACCCCGACGTCGAGCTGGGCTGGGGCCGCGCCACGCTGAGCTGGACCACCCACGACGTCGGCGGGCTGACCGAGAACGACTTCGTCATGGCGGCGAAGGCCGACGAGCTCGCGAAGCGTCACCCGGTCAAGTGATTCCGGGCTGTTACACCCGGAGGTAACCCCGCGCCGGGGGCGTGGCACTGTAGCTCCGTGGCCGTGTCTGCCGCGTACATCGACGATGTGGTGCTGGTCGATCGCGTCCTGGGGGGCGAGCAGGCGGCCGCGCGCGATCTGTTCCGGCGCCACCGCGCGCGGGTCCACGCCAGCCTGTTCCGCGTGCTCGGGTCGAACCGCGACATGGACGACCTGATGCAGGAGGCCTTCCTGCAGGTGTTCCAGTCGCTGCGCGCGTGGCGGGCCGAGGCCAGCCTGGCGACGTGGATCGACCGGATCGCCGTGCGCGTCGCGTTCCGCTGGCTGCGCAAGCGCGGCGCGACGCCGCCGGCGCTGGAGCTCCACGACGACGACGCGATCGTCCCGTTGTCGCACGGCGGCGCGCGCCGCCAGCTCGCCCGCGACGCCGTGCGCCGGCTGTACGGCGCGCTCGACCGGATGTCGCCGGCGGCGCGGGTCGCGTTCGCGCTGTACGAGATCGACGGGCGGCCGGTCGCCGAGGTGGCCGAGCTGACCGGCGCGACCGTGACCGCGACCAAGGTCCGGCTGTGGCGCGCGCGCCGCCAGCTCGACGCGGCGGCGGCCGAGGATCCGGTGCTGCGCGAGTGGCTCGACGGCGCGGGAGGTGCGCGATGAGCGAGGGCCGGCTGCGCGACCGCGTCCCGGTCGAGGCGCTCGACGACGAGCGGCTGTCGCGGATCGAGCGCGGCGTGATCTCCGCGCTGCCGGCGCGGCCGGGCGCGCGCGCGCCGTGGCGCGGCGCCGCGCCGTGGCTGGCGGCGGCGGTCGCCGCGGCGGTGGCGGCGGTGGCGCTGGTCGGGCTGTGGCGCCGCGGCGACGGCGGCGCCCCGCTCGCGGCGCGCCCGACGACGATCGTCGCCGGCGCGGCCGGCGCGACGATCGACCTCGGCGACGCGGTGATCGTCGCCGGCGGCGGCGCGACGTTCTCGGTGGCGCGCCCCGACGGGGGCGTCGACATCGCGCTGACCCGCGGCAAGCTCGAGCTCGACGTCGCGCCGCGGCGCGGGCGCCCGCCGCTGGTCGTCCACGCCGACGACGTCGCCGTCGTGGTCGTCGGCACGCGGTTCGCGGTCGAGCGCGGCGACGAGGTGGCGGTGACCGTGACCGAGGGGCTCGTCCGGGTCGAGCGCGGCGGCACGACCGACATGGTCGCGGCCGGCCAGGCGTGGTCGCAGCGCGCGCGGGTCGCGGCCGGGCCGGCGGCGCCGGCGGCGCCAGCGGAGGGTGATGTGCCGGTCGTGGCGACGACGGCAGGCGATGGCGCGGCGACCGGCGCCGAGATCGACGTCGACGTGCTGCGCGACCGCGCCGCGGCCGTCCCGCCGGCGCCGACGCGCGACGGCGGCGAAGGCGAGGCGCGCGACCGCCGCGGCGACGCCCGCGAGCGCCGCCGCGACCCCGCCGCGACCGACGACCGGCGCCCCTCCGGCCGGCAGGCCGGCGCCGCGGTCGAGCTCGATCCGCTCGCCGAGCTGGCCGCGGACCTCGCCGCGCAGCCGCTCGCCGCCGCTGGCGCCGGCGCGTCCGGCGAGCTCTACGGCAAGGCGCTCGCCGAGTTCCGCCGCGGCCGCGCGCGCGAGGCGGGCCGCCTGCTCGACGCCTACCGCGTGCGGTTCCCGTCGGGGAGCGAGCGCGAGGCGGTGGCCTGGCTGCGCGTGCGGATCGCGTGCGCAGGCGGCATCGCCGATGGGTGCCGGAAGGCAGCGAACGCCTACCTCGGCGCCCACGACGACGGCGGCCGCCGGGCCGGGATCGCGCGGCGCATCACCGCGACCCGGTGAGCCGCGCGAGGCGGCACGGCCCGCGCCGGCCCTCGACCCTCGCCCCCGCCCCGCGGTACGATGGGCGCCGCAGCGCATGGGGACGACGCTGACCATCGAGCTCCGCTCCGTCGACGACGTGCGGCGCGAGTGGGCGAACCACCTGTCGAAGGGCGGCGCCTACGTGCGCGGCGCGAGCGCCGACGGCGCGGTGACGCTGGTGCTCGTCGGTCCCGCCGGGCCGCTCGAGCTGGCGGCGCGCACGGTGTTCCGCTCGGGCGACGGCGTCGGGCTCGAGCTCCACGGCTTCGGGCCGGAGCTGCGCGACCGGATCGAGGTGTGGGTCGAGGCGTGCGCGTCGACGCCGGCGCCGCGGGCCGTGGACGACCTCGGCGCGAGCCTTGACGACGGGCTCGACGGCGCGACCGTCCGCGCCGCGCCCGCCGACGGGTTCGACGGCGCGACCGTCCGGGACGCGCACGGCGCGCTCGGGACGGCCGAGACGATCACGGCCGCCGCGATCGCCGAGACGATGGTCGCGGCCGCGGTCACCCCGGCGCCTGCCCTCGACGACTTCGATCCGCCGACGACGCGCGCGCAGCCCGGGCTGCCGACGGTCCGGTTCTCGATGGGCGAGGTGCGGGCGTTCACGCCCGAGCCGGTCGCGGCGCCGCCGGCGTCCCCGCGGCCCGCCGCCCGGGCCCCAGCGCCCCCCCCTGCGCCCCCCCCTGCGCCACGCGCGGAGCCGCCGCCGGTCGACCTCGGGATCGATCTCGGCGCCGCGGACGCGCCGATCGATCTGGGGCTCGACCTCGCGCTCGGAGAGCCCGCCGTTGCTGCACCCGTGGCCGCGCCGGCGCCAGCGGTCGTCGCGAGCGACGACGGCGACCACGAGCCGGCGGACCGGGACAGCGCCGACGCCGCCGCCGAACGCCACGACGACGACGACGACGATCCGGATCCCGTGTTCCGCTCGGCGCGCGAGAAGCTGCGCAACCTGCCGGTGGCGCAGCAGCTGCGCGTCGCGCGCGAGGGCGAGCTCAACGAGCGGATCGCGCTCGAGCGGATGTACGGCAAGATGGTGTGGGAGGCGCTGCTGCGCAACCCGCGGATCACGCACCCCGAGGTCGCGCGGATCTCGCGCATGGGCGCCCTGCCCCGCCCGCTGATCGAGCTGATCGTCGGCAACACGGCGTGGCTGCGCTCGCCCGAGGTCCGGCGCGCGCTGCTCGGCAACATCCGGCTCACCGCCGACATGATCCCGCGCATCCTGCGCCTGCTCCCCAAGCACGAGCTCAAGCTCGTGCCGAGCCAGTCGGCGTACTCGCTCGCGGTGCGCGACGCCGCGCGCAAGCTGCTCAAGGACCAGGTCTAGCTAGCCGGCCGCGCCGGGGCCGTCGTCACCGGACGCGAGGGACGCGCGCGAAAACGTGCGCGGAGCCCCGCGCGGGCTGCCACTCGTTGCCACCCGTTCGCGTCACGGACGGCGCGCGCGCCGGCCACGGCACCGATCGAACCCACCGGCACGCCGCCCGCCGCGGCGCCGGTCCAGCCACGGAGCCCGCCTGTGCCCCGACGCCCCTCGTCCGTCCTGCGCTCGACCCTCGCCCTGGCCCTGACCCTCGCGCCGCTGACCGCGTGCATCGACCGCGAGATCACGCGCGTCGATCCACAGCAAGAGCGGACGGAGAACCTCGAGTTCACCGCCGAGCTCAACCGCAAGCTCGACATCCTGTTCGTCGTCGACGACTCGAACTCGATGGAGCGAGAGCAGCTCGAGATCGCGGCGAACTTCCGCCGCATGATCGAGATCCTCGAGACCGTGCCCGGCGGCCTGCCGGACATCCACATCGGCGTGATCACCACCAACGTCGGCGCCGGCGAGTCGTGCCCGGTCCCGTCGTACGGGCCGGGCGTGCTGCGCGACCGCGGCGCCACGACCTGCCCGATGTTGACGACCAACTTCATCGAGGACGTCGCCGACGGCGCCGGGGGCCGCACGCGCAACTACAGCGGGACGCTCGACGACGCGTTCGCGTGCGTCGCGGAGCAGGGCCTGGGCGGCTGCGGGTTCGAGCAGCCGCTCGAGGCGATCCGCCGCGCCCTCGATCCGGGCAACACCGCGAACGCCGGGTTCGTCCGCCCCGACGCGACCCTCGCGATCGTGATCCTGTCCGACGAGGACGACTGCTCGGCCGCGCCGGGGCTGTTCGACAGCAGCACGTCAGAGCTCGGCCCGGTCAAGAACTTCCGCTGCTTCGAGTACGGGATCGAGTGCGAGGGCATCCCGCCCGAGCAGGAGGGCGCCCGCGAGACCTGCTCGCCGCGCAGCGACTCGCCGTACCTCACACCGATCGAGGAGTACGCGGACTTCCTCCGCGGGCTCAAGCCGGTCGACAGCCGGCTGATCGTCGCCGGCATCCTCGGCGACGCCGGACCGATCCGCGTCGGGTGGGTCGCGGACTCCAACAACCTCACGCACCTCGACGTGCTGCGGAGCTGCGAGATCGGCGAGAACGACCCGCACGGCGCGTACCCGCCGATCCGGACGGACGCGCTGCTCGCCCGCCTCCCCAACGCCGTGCGGACCGGGATCTGCGACGACGACCTCTCGACCGCGATGGAGGACATCGCCGAGGAGATCCTGCGCGGGATCCTCGGCGCGTGCTTCGAGGGGACGCCGGTCGACATCGACCCGAGCACCGACGGCCTGCAGGCGGAGTGCTCGGTCGTCGAGATCCAGGCCCCCGGCGCCGACGACGAGGTCCGGGACATCCTGCCGCCGTGCGGCCCGGGCAACCCCGCGAACGCGCCGACCGAGGCGTGCTGGACGATCGTCGAGGACGCCGAGCTGTGCGCGGTCTTCCCGACGACGCTCAAGGTCGACGTCCGCTACCCCGAGGGGACCGTCCGCGACCCGGACACGGTGATCGACGTGCAGTGCCAGACGCGCTGACCCCGCGCCGCCCCGAAAACGTCGCAGGCCCGGGCGCGCGAGCGCTCGGGCCTGTCGTCATTCAACCGCCGGGGCCACCGCCGGGGCCACCGCCGGGGCCACCGCCGGGGCCACCGCCGGGCGGGCCCGGCGCGGCGTCACTTCGTCTGGACCGCGCGATCCAGGTCCCAGCGGATCGAGTCCTGGTACTGCCCGGAGTCCATCAGCGCGAAGCCGACGAACAGCGCCGCGGCGCACAGGCCTCCGATGACGAGCACCGTGTGGAACAGCTTGTCGTAGAACAGGTGCATGAAGAACAGGATGACGAGGGTCGCCTTGACCGCCGCGATCGCCATCGCGATCGCGAGGTTGAGCGACGGCCCGAAGTCGACCTTGGTGGCGAGCACCGTGATCACCGTGAGCACCATCAGCGCGCCCCAGGTGCCGAGCAGCACCTTGACGGACGCGGTGTGAGCGATCCCGTGATCGTGATCGTCGTGGTGGGCGGAAGCGTGCGAGTCGGCCACGGCGATGCTCCTTAGTGGATGAGGTAGAGCAAGGGGAACAGGAAGATCCAGATCAGGTCGACGAGGTGCCAGTACAGCGCCGCGTAGTCGATCGGACCGAAGTAGTCCGGCGTGAAGTGACCCTTGATCGCCCGGATCAGCAGCCAGATGAACACGAAGATGCCGAACAGCACGTGGATGCCGTGCAGCCCGGTCATCGCGAAGTAGATGCTGAAGAACATGTTCGTGTGCTCGGGCGGCGGCCCCATCGACGCCTGCACCTTCAGGTCGTGGGCCGACGGCGTCGTGCTCGGCACGACGAGCGGCTGACCGAAGCCCGGGCCGTGCGAGACGTCGGCGTGCGGATCGCCGTCGGCCGAGGGCTCGGGCGCCGGCTCGCACTGGAGATCGATGCCGAACGTGCTGCCGCGGACGCGGCCGTCGCCGTAGTGGACGAGGGCGGCCACGGTCGGCCCCTCCTTGTCCGGCGCGCACACGTTCGGGTTCGACTGGATCTCCCAGCACGGCGGGTTCTCCGCGCGCGGCGGGCCGTGGCCGGTCGAGACCATGTTGCACACCGGCAGCTCGGCGCGGGACACCTCGGTCCGCGCCGCGCCCGCGCCCTGGTACGTCACCTCGTACGCCTTGCAGGCGACCTGCCAGCCCGGCTGCTCCGGCATCTGGTCGATGTTCGCCGGGACGCACTGCGACGCCTTGGTGCCGTGGCACTCGTTCTTCTTGGTGATCAGCTGGGCGCCGCCCGAGCTGACGCACGGATCGAACTTGCGCCCGAACAGGATGCCCTCGTGGACCTTGTGCGTGTACTCGACGTACTTGATCCCGAGGAACCCGAACGCGCACACGATCGTGATCACCAGGCACGCGATCAGGCCGCGCCGCTGGCCGAGCTGCGCGCACCGCACCGCCCACGCCGCCGACAGGCTCGACACGATCAGCACCGCGGTGTTGATCGCGCCCCACTTCACGTCGAGGTAGTGGCTGGCGTACGCGAAGATCTCGGGGTGGTGGTGGCGGTACAGGATGTACGCGACGAACAGCGCCGAGAAGAACAGGATCTCCTGGGTCAGGAAGAACCAGATCCCGAGCTTGCCCGAGTCGAACTGGTGCTTCGCGTCGTCGTAGTGGTGCTGGATGAACGGCGAGCCATGGCCGTGGCCGTGGTCGTCCCCGTGTCCACCCTCGTGGTGAGCGTGCGAGTCGCCCATCTCAGTGCTTCTCCTTCGGCGGCGCGCCCGCCGGACGCGGCTTGCGGACCCAGCCGTTGTCGCCGTCCTCGACGATGTCGTCGTAGTCGTAGAGCTCGTGGATCACCGGCGGCTCCGGGAAGTTGTAGAGCGTCGGCGGCGACGGCGCGTCCCACTCGAGCGTGGTGCCGCCCCACGGGTTCTTCGGCGCCTTGCGGCCCTTCTTGAACGAGACCATCAGGTAGCAGACGACCACGAACAGCGACACACCGAGGATGAACGCGCCGACCGTCGACAGCTGGTGGTAGATCGTGAACTCGGGGTCGTAGTCCCAGTAGCGCCGCGGCATGCCGCGCGAGCCCATCACGAACTGCGGCAGGAACGTCAGGTTGAACCCGACGAACACGCCGATCGAGCACACCTGGGCGAGCCGCTCCGGGTACATCCGGCCGGTGAACTTCGGCCACCAGTAGTGGAGCGCGCCGAGGAACGCGACCAGCGCCGAGCCCATCATCACGTAGTGGAAGTGGGCGACGACGAAGTACGTGTCGTGCAGGTGCACGTCGGTGGCGAGGATCGCCAGGAACAACCCGGTGAGGCCGCCGATCGTGAACATGATGATGAACGACAGGGCGTAGAGCATCGGCGTCTGCAGCCGGATGTCGCCCTTGTAGAGCGTACCGACCCAGTTGAAGACCTTGATCGCCGAGGGGATGCCGACCGTGAAGGTCAGCGCCGAGAACACCATGTTGGCGAGCGGCGACTGGCCGGACACGAACATGTGGTGGCCCCACACCAGGAACGACAGCAGCGCCAGCGACACCGACGAGTACGCGATGAAGCGGTAGCCGAAGATCGGCTTGCGAGTGAACGTGGTCATCAGCTCGGACACCACGCCCATCGCGGGGACGATCATGATGTAGACGGCGGGGTGCGAGTAGAACCAGAAGAAGTGCTGGAACAGCACCGGGTCGCCGCCGAGGGTCGGGTCGAAGATGCCGATGTGGAGCGTGTGCTCGACGAACAGCAGCAGGACGGTGATGCCGAGCACCGGCGTCGCCAGCACCTGCATCAGCGCGGTCGCGTAGAGCGCCCACAGGTTGAGCGGCATCTGGAACCAGCCCATGCCCTGCGGCCGGAACTTGTGCACCGTCACCAGGAAGTTGAGGCCGGTGAAGATCGAGCTGAACCCGAGGAGGAACACGCCGAAGACGGCCGGGATGATCGCGCCGGACTTCGACTCGTCGAGGCTGTACGGGGTGTAGAACGTCCAGCCGGTGTCGACCGAGCCCATCACGATCGACAGCAGCAGGCACGCGGCGCCGGTGCACCACAGGTAGAAGCTCGACAGGTTGAGCTTGGGGAACGCGACGTCAGGCGCGCCGAGCTGGATCGGCAACATGATGTTGCCGAGCGCGGCGGGGATGCCGGGGATGATGACCAGGAAGATCATCACCGCGCCGTGCAGGGTGAAGAACTTGTTGTAGGTGTCGGCGGACGAGATCGTCTCGCCGGGCATCATCAGCTCGGTGCGGACCAGCAGCGCGAACGCGCCGCCGAGCAGCAACGAGAACAGGATGCCGAACAGGTACATCAGGCCGATGCGCTTGTGGTCGAGGGTCAGGGCCCACGACTTGAAGCCCTTCGTGACCTCGAAGTAATTCGGCTCGGCGCTGGCAGTGGCTTGGCTCGACATGGCGACCTACTTGAGGCTCTCGATGTATGCGATGAGGCCCGCGATCTCCTTCTCGGAGAGGAGACCGGCGTACGACGTCATCTGACCGCCCGCGAATTCGGCCCGCTTCTGCGCGTTGGGCTCCTCGATCGCGGTCTTGATGTACTGGGCGTCGACCGTCGCGGTGCTGCCGTCGGCCATCTTGGCCGACTCTCCCCAGATGCCCTTCCAGCTCGGCCCGACGCGCGGGCTGCCGTCGATGCTGTGGCACGCGGCGCAGCCCTTCTTTTCGTAGAGCTGCTTGCCGAGCTCGACCGGCGGCAGCGTCGCCGACCGCTCCTCGACCGTCGCCAGGTACCGCTCGTACCCGCCGGTCTCGTGCACGATCACGCGCACCTTCATCATCGAGTGGTCCTTGCCGCAGTACTCGGTGCAGTACAGGCGGTAGACGCCCGGGCGCGTCGGCGTGAACTGCAGGTACGTGTAGCGGCGCGGCACCAGGTCCTGCTTCACGCGGAAGTTCGGGACGTAGAAGCTGTGCAGCACGTCGGTCGACGTCATGCGCAGCCGCACCGGCTGACCGACCGGGACGTGGAGGTTGTTGTCGACGGTGCCGTTGGGGTAGGTGAACGACCACGCCCACTTCTGCCCGGTGACGTCGATCTGGAGCGCGCCACCGCGCTCGGCGGTGAACGCGAGGTAGCCGCGCCAGCCGCCGAGGAACAGGAACACGCAGATGATCGTCGGGATGACCGTCCAGGTGATCTCGAGCGTGTCGTTGTGCGACGGCGACGGCTGCGCCTTGTGGCCCGGGCGCGCGCGGTACTTGATCACGAAGTAGACGGTCGCGATCGTGACGCCGGTGAAGAAGAAGATCGACAGGCCGAGCACCGCGTAGAACATGAAGTCCGACGGGTCGGCCTCCTCGGCGGCCGGGGTCGGCAGCCAGAAGTTGCCGCCGGTGTTCCACGGCTGCGCCTCGATCTCCTCGAGCCACAGGACGTTGGGCGTCTTGGGCTCCGCGGCGGGCTCGGCGGCCGCAGGCGGCTCGGCGGCGGGGGTCTGCGCCGACGCGGGGCCGGCGAGGACGGCGACGCTGATCACCAGCGCCAGAACGGACAGCAGACGGTTCTTCATGAGCGAGGGGCTCCCTCGTTGGGCGTGGGCGGCGTCGCGCCGGCGCGCCGGAGGTAGTGCGCCAGGCCGACCGCGATGATGAGGACGGCGGCGAACACGCCGGCGCCGAACATCATGAGCTGTCGGCCGAAACGGGCCTTGGAGTTGGCGGTGGGGTCCCAGTGGAAGCAGCGCTGGAGGAAGCCGACGGAGGCCGACGGCTCGGCGACGCCAGCGCGCATCACCGACTGCCGGAGCTCGACCGGATCGAACTGGATGCCGTGCACGTAGCGCGTGACGGTACCCGAGGGCGAGAGGAACACCAGCACGCCGGGGTGCGCCCATTCAGCGCGGTCCGCGACGTAGTGGTAACGGACGCCGACGGCGTCGGCGAGCGCGCGGATCGCGCGGTCGTCGCCCTCGGTCGCCGCGAGCAGGAAAGACCAGCCGTCCCCGGCGGCGGAGGAGCGCAGCGTCGTGTCGCGCTCGCCGAGCTTGTCGAGGTAGCCCTCGCGCATGTCGACGGCGCGCGCGAGCTCCTCGCGCGGCTCGATCACCACGGTGATGATGCGGAACTGCCGGCCCGCCGCGAGCTTCATGTCCGGCAGCGCCGCGACCAGCCCGTTGAGCTGCATGCTGCACAGCATCGGGCAGCTCGCGTAGTTGAACGTGAGCACGACCGGCAGGTCACCCCGCACCAGCTCGCCGAGGCTGACCTCGCGCCCGTGGTGATCGCGGAACCGCAGCGACAGCGGCACCTGGGCGCCGAGCTGCTCGTCGACCCGCACCGCGGCGAGCGGCGCGGGCGCAGGCGTGGTCGGCTCGCCGTCAGCCGCGATCGCGGCCGACGCCGAGTGGCTCGCGAGCGCCCACGCCACGAGGGCGGAGGCGATCACGGCGCGCTGGGCGCTAGTTGCCATTGCCTCCCGCGCCCGTGCCGCCGGCCGGAGCCGGAGCCGCGCCGCCGGCCGGAGCCGGAGCCGCGCCGCCGGCCGGAGCCGGAGCCGCGCCGCCGGCCGGAGCCGGAGCC